>JBJORD010000076.1:0-9638 GCA_046049585.1 Candidatus Parcubacteria bacterium | reverse complement strand
TGCTGATGGTGTTAGAAAATGTATTTCCCCCGATCCCGTCAGAGGTGATTTTGCCATTTATTGGACACTTAGCGGCTACTGGTGAATTGGCACTATTGCCAGCGATAATTGTAGCTACAGTGGGGGCGCTGTTCGGTACGTCACTCTGGTTTTTGCTGGGCTGGTTTGTGTCGGTATCAGTACTCGAACGCTTTTTTCAGCGGTACGGTGGGTATGTGGCAATAAGCCTCAAAGATTTTCAAAGTGCGACTAACTTTTTTACTAAATACGAATTACCAGCGGTATTTTTTGGTCGGATGATCCCCGCGGTACGGTCGGTTATTTCGATACCAGCTGGTTGTGTCCGGATGCGACCAAGTACCTTTTTGCTACTATCCTTGGCAGGGGCGAGTATTTGGAATGTGCTGCTCATTGGTTTAGGCTATATGGTGCTCGATGATTATACGGTGGCGAGTCAGTACATGGGTCCTGTTGCAAACGCCATCATCTACCTATTTATTGCCTTGTATTGTATGCAAGTAATCCGCTTTGCTTGGCAACGATATGTCTCGTCTCGTGCATCGTAAGGTTGCCGCGGTTGATACAGTGATAATTGGTGGTGGTGCCGCTGGTCTGATGGCGTCCATTGTGGCCGCTGAGGCTGGTGCCAAAGTAGTAGTGCTAGAGAAAAATGCTACCCTAGGAAATAAACTGCGCATTACAGGAGGTGGTCGCTGTAACATTACCAATAACACGACCAATGTCCGCACCCTTTTGTCTGCCTATAAAGACGCAGGAAAGTTTTTGTTTTCCCCGTTTGCCCAATTTGGTGTACCAGAGACGAGGCAGTGGCTTCGTGAACACGGCATAGATACAATTGAAGAGGCCCAACAGCGTGTATTCCCAGTGAGTCAAAAGGCTGTAGTAGTCACCGAAACATTAATCGCCAAAGCGACGGCGGCTGGTGTGGAGTTTGTTGTGGCTAGTCCTGTATCCTTGGTGACGCGCCGAGAGTCGACCTTTATGGTAACTACTCCAAAAACCATCTGGCAGGCCAAACGTGTAGTACTAGCAACAGGTGGTACCTCACGGCCAGAGACGGGTAGTAGTGGTGATGCGTGGCCGTGGTTGACTGATCTGGGTCATACTATTATTACGCCCAGTGTCGCCTTGGTACCCTTGGTGGTACATGAAAAGGCGATTGTCGCCAAATTAGCGGGTGTCTCGTTAGCCCTCGCTGGCATTACTGTTTTAGGACAAGATGCTGTGGTCTCTAAACAAAAGGGCAAAGTGCTGTTTACCCATGTCGGATTAAGTGGGCCAGGAATTTTGAATATTAGTAGTGTAGTTAAAGAGGCATTAGTGCACGGGGTAGTCACTGTGGCACTTGATCTACTGCCTACTACACCAGTGGATGTCCTCGAAGAGAAAATCCTCGGTCTCTGCATGTCGTCGCCAAACAAACTGGTGCGTAACCAGTTATCCCATGTGCTACCAACTGCTCTGGTTGCGTTGGTGATGCAACAAGCGGCGGTGCCAGCGGATTTGCCAGGTCATAGTCTCACCGTTGAAGCAAGGCGACGACTAGTCCGAAGTTGTAAGGGGGTAACCTTTAGTATTGCTGGTCTCTTAGGAGCAGATAAGGCAATTGTTACCAGAGGCGGAGTCGCTCTCACCGAAGTTGATTTTAGGACTATGGAGTCCAAGCAATGTCCAGGTTTGTATGTGATAGGAGATGTGCTTGATATCGATCGTCCCTCTGGCGGCTACAGTCTGCAACTGTGTTGGACTACTGGGTATGTGGCTGGTAAACAAATCGCCCTAAAACAAGCGGGTGCCAGTCAAAGTGATTAAGACAATGACTAAAAAGAGGCCAGCTAGTAGGACTGATCCTGCGGCCATGTCTTTGCTTCGGCCGATGTTTTCGTGAGTATCAGGATGTAGGTGATCAAGGGCGTACTCAAGGGCTGAATTTTGGAGTTCGGTGATAAGTATTAATACATACGCAAGAATCAAAAAGAGTACCTCCTGGTAACTTAGTGGACTAAGTATAACCATACAACAAATAACTACGAGTCCGATACCATACCATAGCATTCGAAAACTACGGTCAAAACGTACCGCATAACGGATACCTGCAAGCGCGTAGCCAAGACGTTTGGCTTGTGAGCGAATAGAGTGCATATGATACAATGTTAGCACATGCGTATCATTATCATAATTCAATCAATTGTATTAGTATTGGCGGTGTATTACATCTATCTCCTAAGGCAAGATGATACAAAACCAAGTACCGATGTTTCGGCTGAGATTGTGTTGCCTCCGCCAGCAGTACCGCCATTACCGATTGAGGTGCCAGCAGACGAAACTATTACTGCCACCACTACACCAGATACTCCGATCGCTGGGCCAAATGATGCCGGTATGGAGTTCCCGACTCTTGAGGTGCGCTAGTTTACGCTTTCCAGTCTTTTTCAATGTAGAGAGACACCGTGCGACGCTTACGAGCCCGGCCACGGAGAATGTGTTTGTGTGAGCGGTAAATTTTGTGGATAGTAAATTTCTCGGCTAAGAAGTTGGTTAGGGTTTCTTCATCGTACACATACTCAGCCACGCCAATCACTGGGTGAATATAGGAGCCTTCTTCTTTACCGGGGGCATCTTTGAGTAGTCTACGGGTATGCAGGTCGCCATCGGCCAAAAATGTTTTCATAAAGAGAAAACCACCCGGCTTGAGCACGCGAAAGATTTCGTTACGGAGGGTAAGGCGCTCGGCTTCGTTGAGGAAGTGCGAGGTCATCATATCGAGTACTAGTGACTGCGAATTGTCTGGCAGATCTAGGGTGCCAGCAATCGAACGAGCTTGGTAGGTGAGAGGGAGTCCGGTCGAGGCGACGGTGGCTTGGGAGATGGCAGCGTTTGAGCTGTCATAACCAGTCCCTGTCATTCCAAATTCCCGGGCCAAGAAGATAAGATTGCGACCATTGCCGCAGCCGACATCAAGTACAGCTGCCTCAGGGGCCAATACATCTTCACGTTCTTGACGGGCAATCCAGCGAGTAAACTTTTCCAAGTCCTGACTATGGTCGGTTGAGAGCTTTAAGTGGTTAGCGTTTTTGTACTCATGGTCCCAGAAGGTAACACCATGTTGCTTTTTTTTCTGCTTACGAATGAAGGGTCGTTTTGCCAAAGTTTTTGAATTATAGCATAAAAAGTGAGCTTTTACAAGGTGAAGAAGCGTCGCTCTGGTCTCACTCCTCTGGTAGAATGTACCCATATGAAAAATCCTTGGGTAATTGTTGGCTTATTGGCAGTGGTATTAATTGGTGGGGCAGTTTGGTATTCAAGTAAGGCTGGTGCTACGTATAATGAAGGCGTAACGGTACAGTCTTATATTAAGGGTAACCCAGAGGCAACAGTAAAGTTGGTCGAATACAGTGACTTCCAGTGCCCAGCTTGTGCTGCTTTTCAGCCCGTTATTGCAGATATCATTGCTGAGTATGGTGATCGTATCGCCTTTGAGTATCGGCACTTTCCACTAACTCAGATTCATCGTTTGGCCGAACCAGCCGCTAGAGCAGCTGAAGCCGCTGGTCAGCAAGGTAAATTCTATGAGTACCACGATCTACTTTTCGTCAACCAGTCTGCCTGGTCAAACAGTTCTAATCCCGCCCAGTTCTTTATTCAGTACGCGACTGAACTAGGATTAGATATTGATCAATTTACTCGTCAGCAGCGTTCAAGTCTGTTGCGTGATCATGTTCGCGATCAATTTAACGAAGCGCGTGCGCTTGGTTTTTCGGGAACACCATCTTTTGTTCTTAATGGGGAAGTGATGCAATTCCAAACCTACGACGAATTCCGTCAGCAGATAATTGCTGCTATAGATCCTTCGGTAGCTGGCAGTGATGTGGTGCTGCCGACTACCGTAGATACTACTACAGCCACTAATACAGAAGCTGTAGCCCCAGCCGCCACACCAACTGGCACTCCAGAAGTTCGTTTTGGGATTTAGAGTTGCCTAATTTAGGTGGACCCTCGCTAGCGTAACTCTTTATACTGATGAGCCATATTGGTAATGTACTGAATGGTTTCATTACTAAACTTAGTCCCAGTAATGGCGTCTAGGTTTTCCCAGCCTGGCTGCCAATTAAGCTCCAAAAAAATACACTGGCCGTCTTTGATAAAGACATCAAGCCCTGCTATATCAGATTCAAAAGCGATAGCAACTTTTCTGCCAAAGTCACTTAAGAGCTCTACTCGGTCTGGTTCGGTAGCGGTCATGCTTCCACCAGCATGAAGATTTGCTCTAAAGTCGGCTGATGAGGGAATTTTTTTGTAACTTGCTATGTACTCGTTTCCCAACATGTACACCCGATATTCATCAGCACCTTCAATTAATTCTTGATAAATAAACCTATCGCGTTTTGTGTTTTTGTGTAAATGTGTAAGGGCCTCTGATGAATTAATTATTTGGACATCTGTACCGTGAGCAGAAAAATCTGGCTTGGCGACAAATCGTGGACCGAGTATCGCCGCCAGAATGTCGTATCTTGGTTTGGTGGCACTGATGCTTTTTGGCTGGGGTACTCCGTGCAGGTCAGCAATCAGAGCTTGTTGTACCTTACGGTGACTGCCAGCGTGTTTTGAGCCGTTGATAAGTGGAATATTAGCCGTGTCCAAAATTTGTGTGAGATGATCAAGGGCGGTATCACGAAGTCCGGTGCGGTAGTACACGGCATCATAACTAAGGGCATTGGCGACAAAACTACTTTCACCAAAACTAGATAATTCAAGATAGGGAACAGCGATTTGTTCAAATTGCACCTGCATATTTGTGGCACTGCATTTTAGGTCGCGAAACGATTGACTGTTGGTGTTACTTGTTATAACACCAATCCTGAGAGGTTTTTGCATAATTGTTACAGCTTGAAATTTGGTCATAGTACAGATATTTATCATAATGTACAGCTAAGTGATTTGTTTTTGCTCACCTGCCGTAAGTAGCCTAGAGTTCTATTGACTAACGTTGTGATACGTATCGCTATCGACAAAACATATCTTTTATGATATAAATGTAACCTCACGTATTCTCTCCTTTGTCTTGGCGTGACCTACCAATTCAACTTTTTTATGACCTCACGTAGAAACTCAAAAAACATAATTTTGTTTGTGGCCGATTTGTCAGGTGGTGTACTACGTAGTATTCGTGAGTATGAGAAAAATACTGGTACAAAATTCCGTATTATGCTTATTCAACATAAAGCCAGACAGCATAATTTTAAGGTTGAAAACTATCCTGATCTAGATATATACCTAGAAATAGATCTCGACAAACCAGAAGATATTGAGAAGGCTTTACTACCATATCGCTCTGAAATTGTTGCTGTAACATCCCGAAGTGAGTCGCATATGACTGACTTTGTAGCCGTTATACCCAATGTACCTTATTTAAACACACCAACAACTGAATCATTATGCTGGGCCACAGACAAGCTCTTGATGCGACGTCGCTTTATGGCTTATGACAAGAAAATCAGTCCAAACTACGCTTTGGTAAAAGATACATCTGAAACTGAGTTGGCACGAGTCATTACAAAAATCGGTTTTCCGATGGTAGTTAAACCAACCAACCTCGCACAATCGTTACTTGTTAGTGTTTGCCATCATGAAGCTGAATTAAAAGCAGCCCTCAAAAAAGGATTTTCAGAAATTCAAAAGTTATATCAAAAGTATGGTCGATATGAAGAACCTAGAATACTAGTTGAGGAATTTATGGATGGACAAATGTACTCGGTAGATGTCTATGTGAGTCCTAAAGGAACTACGTATTTTTGCCCAATGGTGCGTGTAAAAACAGGTCGAGAAGTAGGTTTTGATGATTTTTTTGGATACTTACAATTGTCGCCGCCAAAACTTTCAAAGCAAAGTATTGACTTGGCTCATGATGTTGCCCGCAAAGGAATTTATGCACTTGGTTTGCGCAGTGTAACTGCACATGTTGAACTAATGCGTATAGACAATGACTGGAAGGTAATTGAAATCGGCGCACGAGTCGGAGGTTTTCGTATGTCATTACACAAATACACGCATGGTATAAACCATGTAATGAATGATGTGTTAGTGCGTATGGGTAAGCGTCCTGTTTTACCAAAGCGTCAGTTCGCAAGCGCTGCTGCGATGCGAATCTATGGCAAGAAAGAAGGGGTAATAAAAAGCATTAGAGGTGTTAGCAAGTTAAAGACGCTGGCGTCATTCAAGTCTTTAGCTCAAGGAAAACGTACTGGAGATAAAAACATATTTGCAAAGAATGGTGGTAAATCTGTACTAAGTATCATTTTGGCGCATGAAAACCGGTCACAGTTATTGGCTGATATTAGGCGTGTCGAAGAGTTATTTAAGATAGAAATAGATTAATTGATATGAATGTTATTGGGTTAAATTTTAATAAAAGAGAAGCAGGCTTAGAACTCTCATTCAGAGAAACTTTGCAGAAACTTGATTGTCAGTACAAATCAGTTCATGCTGCGAATATTGTCATAAGTTTAGTCGCTGGTACGGCGTCTGTATTTGATAAGGGTTTACTGTTGTCTTTTGATAACACTAAGATTTTTTTTCGAGGACGCGGTAAACAACAACATATGACCAGTCTGCTTATCCGCTTGTTTAAACACCAGAATATACCAATATATGGTTCAATGGCTGGTGCAGAATTCACCCACAACGATGGCAAAATAACCCAAATGGTAGATTTGACGTTAGCAAAGTTACCAATTCCTAACACCTTAATCTTTTCCAAAGATTCACTTGATGATTTAGCTGAAATTGCACTAACAAGCAAATTTGAGTTTCCGTTAGTGCTAAAAAAGACAGGATCAAAAGGCGCACATGTGTGGAAAGTGAATACTATTGAAGAAGTCAGATCGCTGGTGCTGGAAGCCGAGATTGGCGAACTATATATTTTACAGGAATATATACCCAATACTTTCGACATTCGAGCACTCTATTTTCATGGAAATTTTTTGGGTGCGATTGCTCGTCATAGTAAAGATGGTTTTTACAATAATGTTAGTTTGGGAGCTTTTGCTGATACCATTGAGTTGACAGAAGAAGAAAATATACTAGCCAAGCAAGCGTGTGTTGTCTTACAACAAAATTTTGCTGGAGTAGACATTGTTCGCAGTGCGCGCGGCCCTTTGTTTTTTGAGGTAAATAATCGACCAGGTTATCAGGGATTTGAAGCCGCTACAGGAATTTCTGTTGGGGAGCAGATAGCTAGGTTGTTAGTTGAGTAACGGGGAGAAGCGGGCGGGCGTAAGCCCGTCCCTTTTGTTATGATAGAGGAATGTTACGGACTCGCGACTTTGTGCTCCTATTGCTAACGGTTGCTTTTTTAGTCCTCGTTGGCTTTGTTGGCTTTACACAGGCGCCACATACATCGGTAGCGACATACTTCAATCCTGATCCGACTGAGTCTGTGGAATTTAGTGCGGAGGTCCCTGCCGTTACCGATACTCGAGCCGAAAAATTAGCATCACTACGAGCAAAGTTGGCAGAACGTAGTATCATTCGTAGTGACGAGCCAGAGATTACACAACCTGAGGTGACAACTGCTACTTCTTCACCTGATACAGAAGAAGCTCCAATTGTCGCTACTGTGCAGCAGTGCGCAGCGTATCGTTCCTTGGCTATTGCTTGGTCACCCCAAAGTATCATTGCTGAAGATCGCGAGGGGATGCGGGTTTACTTTGAACGTGGCCTGCCGACAGGCGAACTGGACGCTTTTGGACAACCGCTACCCACCCCAGAATTGGTTCGGGCTCGTATTCCACAGCGGACGTGGCCTTTGGCGAACACCTCATGTCTTCCGACTGACGTAATCGGTATTGGTACTGATGGGTCACTCATGCGTAATAATGAGCTGGCGCTCTATACTGTCTTTGGTGGAGATACGCTTGTTGGGTATGCTCTCGATGGATTTCCTATTTATGGACAGACCCCTGGTGTCATTGTTGACGCCTGTGGCGGTGCGATGGTAGCGGGTCAGTACCGGTATCTGCTTGATGCTGATCGCCCAGGTCTAATTAATTGCTTTGCAGGCGTGCCAGCCACCATATTCTAGTTGACTTATGGCAGCCCTTGTCGTTACTATCAAAACCGTTGGAGAAGACCTTAGTGCACTTGATCAAGTAACCAAAGCGCATTTGTGCAAACAAACACCAGTATCTGACGAACTTCTTTCAAGCATAGCTAGTAGTCTCTCCTTGTCACCCTTAACGGGACGGATTGTAGCACTGGCTGTCTACGACACTGAACGCTCTGAAGGAGCGGTCTACTATACGGGAGACGAGCAGTTACCAAACGAACGTCTTGGCGCCTGTGTCTATAAGGTGCGTGATGAAGCAGCCTTACTGGCTGAGTTTTGGGAAGGACTAACTCACTATGACACAATTGTTACCTTTAACGGACGGTCGTTTGTTTTACCTTTTTTGATACATCGTAGTGTGATACACAACATTCGTCCGACTGTGGATTTGCTGCGATATCGGTACTTAGCACAACAGTTGCCGCCGTATCATGTTGATCTCTTTGACCAGCTGACTTTCAATGGAGTGATGCGCCAGCACACTAGTTTGTATCTGTTTTGTCGGGCGTATGGGATACCGAGCTTACAGTTGCAGGGTTGTGACGGTTCGCAAACTGAGACATTATATAAAGCAAAGCAATATCATGAAATTGCAGTAACTGCTGGAGCAGATGTGCTAGCAATTGCGCTGTTGTATGAAAAGTGGCGCACATTTCTAGCCCCACCCTTGTTTCAAAAACCTGAAAAAGAGATTGACCTTTGATATACTTTTTTTATGAAAAATATTCTACCTCTATTGGCAGACTGGGCAAATGGGATCTTTGCAGTGCTTATAGCTGCGCAACTGATGGGCGTAGACCCTCTTTGGTGGCACTTTTTTGTCGGTATGGTGTTTTCGATGTCTCCAGATATAGATGCAGTACCAGAGCTACTGGCACGCGGTAAAGTAGCATCAAGTGCTGAACACCTGCGAGACCATCGCACCTTCCTTCATTATCCGATTATTGCTATTCCGCTCGGGTTGCTCGCTTGGTACAGCTTTGGCTACTTTGGGCTTATGTGGCTTATCGCACTATGCCTTCATCTGCTGAATGATCTGTATGGTACTGGTTGGGGGCTCCCATTGTTGTACCCAGTATCAAAAAATAATTATAAGTTCTTTGCGCGTCGTGTGAATCGCATACCGCTCTTACTGAAAGAAACTGGTGACTGGAATACGGTGCCCGCACCAGAACAAAAAGTTCGTTTGGTGGTGTCTTGGACAAAAGCTGAGTTGCCATCTTATATTAATAAATATGGTGTAGATAATTGGATACGATATTGGTATATGACAGTAAATCCAACTGCCATCATTGAATACATGCTATTTACTTTGGCGATAGTACTCATGCTAAGTAGTTTGCTATACTAATACCGTATGAAAAAATTTCCGAAGGGCTTTTTTTGGGGAGCAGCGACAGCATCGTATCAAGTAGAGGGAGGGATTGAAAATACTGACTGGGCGCAAGCCGCAAGAGATGGTCGGGTACCAGTGTGTGGACAGGCCTGTGATCACTACAATCGGTACGAAAGT
>JBJORD010000075.1:0-9502 GCA_046049585.1 Candidatus Parcubacteria bacterium | reverse complement strand
GCGCCATGGTTACATAATTATAATACTTAGTTCAGTTGATGACTTACAAAAAATTATTTACTAGTTTATGTATAGTGCCGGTATCACGAGGATCAACCCAGATAATTGAAGGGTCGCGCTTTAGCCAGGTATATTGGCGTTTGGCAAACTGGCGAATTTTGGTTTCAAGTTCCTTGACCATGGTGTCGTAGTCAATGAGGCCGTGTAGGTAGCGACTAATATATCGGTATTCGAGACCAAGTGCATTGAGGCGTTCGTGGCTGACGCCGCCTGTAAGGAGTCGTTCTACTTCAGCGATCATGCCGGCATCAAGTCGTTCTGCTAAGCGAATATGGATATTGTGATGGAGTGTTGCTTGGTCTATAGAGATACCAAGCGTGAGGGTACTATAGCGTTCTTTTGATTCCGTGGGCGGGACGTGTCCGAGGGCGATGGCTATTTCAATTGCACGTATAAGACGGCGTGGATTCTGTCGATCGATGGTAGCGGCTCGGACTGGGTCAAGAACAGTGAGACGTGCATAGAGTGTCTCTATCGGCTCACTAGCTAGACTGGCACGAAGCTCCTCATTTGGTGGTACCGCTGGAGTGCTCATGCGGCCAAGGAGTGTGTCTACATATTGAAAGGTGCCACCAGCAATAATCGGAAGATTCCCACGATTGGTAATGGCAGTAATAGCAATCTGGCCGTCATGAGTAAAATCTGCCACTGTATAGACAGACATAGGGTCGGCAACATCAATGAGGTGGTGGGGGACGTCTAGCATCTCTTCCTTCGTCACCTTGCCGGTACCAAGATCCATGCCGCGGTAGACTTGGCGACTATCAGCCGAAATCACCTCGCCTTGGTAGTCTTTGGCGAGTTTGATAGAGAGAGATGTTTTACCAGACGCTGTTGGTCCGACAATGACAACTACTTTTGATTTTGCTTTGTCTGTATCCATAGCATGGTGTATGCCCGAGTCTAGCAGATATTAAAAAATAAAAAAGAAGAACCGCGTCCCAAGGGAGGGACGCGGTCAGTGTCTTACGGTCGAGACAAGCTTAGGTTTGTGATAGAAACCCAATCATAATCTTACTCGGCACGGTCAGACGACTTGATGAGCATCGATCTCAGCTTTGACCTTGGCAAGACGGTCGCCGTCCCATCCCTTGATATCGAGTTGAGACAAAACCCAAACAACATCAAGGAGTTCAAAGAATGAGTGAATCGTGTATCCTTCACGACGAAGACGGGCGACTCCTCCTTGCTGTCGGTCCATGAAGACGAAATGCGTCATTGCCTTCACGTCATAGCTGTCGTTCGATTCGAGACGTTCGAGCGCTTCGAGCAATGATCCGCCGCTGGTCACCACGTTCTCGATGGTGAAGTAGATGTGGCGTTCCTGATCGGGTCGACCATTGACCCAGTAGCCACGTTGTCCGGTGGCACCATGGTTCTGCTTTAGCTTTTCACGCATAATGCGAAAACCTGGCCGCTCACGGCCGAACACACGTGGATTATAGTGGGTTACGCACGCAGCAAAACCAGTGGCTGCAGTGGGAATGCCGATGACTATGGGTCGACGCTTTTCATCACTGCTCAAAAGATCACAGATGCGTTTGCCGATGAAGCGTCCACACTGTTCAGTCAAGGCTGGGTTGTCTGTCAGGTCGCCACGCCCATTGAAGTAGATGTGGCTCGGTACACCGCTTTTCAGCCTGAACGGATCTTCTGTCCACATCAGCATCCCATATTTGACCATATCGCGGATAAGGTCGATCTCCTCGTTTCCGAAGTGACGACCTGTACCGAATGGTGAAGTAAGTTCTGGCAAAGTACGTATCCTTCCTGTTTGGGCCATTCCATCTCATGTGGTTTGGCGGTTTGGCGATGGTCGTAGGGTACTTCTATATAGGCAAAAATGCAAGGTTTGCGATAGACAAAAAGAAACGCCGCCCGGGGATTAGCCAGGGCGGCGGGAGTGGGTTCATCTTGCGTGAACTATGCGGCGTGCAAGGGACGGGAATTGACGAGTGAGATCCCGTGCTTTCTTGTACGTCGGCAGAAGATCAGCGGCAGTCATGCCGTCGCGGAAGGGCTGCTTGCTCAGCTGCTCTCCCTGTCGTATGACCCGCCAGCTGTCGCAGTCAATCACATCGGCCACCATGAACTCCGCGTTGGTGTCGTCGGCGACAAAACCGCATTCGATCTTGAAGTCGATGAGGTCGCCACCTGCTGCCCGCCACAGCTTCGAAAGTGCGTCGTTGACGTTTCGCGCCAGTGTGCCACAGAGGGTCAGCTGGCTGTGAAGCATGCGTCGCTCTTTCATCTCCATGGTGGCCATGTCCATCTCGAGCAACGGCAGCTCGTGATTGACAGGCATGTTCGGCCGGTGGAAAGCGAGACGGGTGCCGTCGTCGGTGAACTGCATCAACGGATCGTCACAACCGAGATGGTGGCCACGGAACTGCTGGTTGTTGGTCTTGTAGAAGAACTCCATCACCGGATGCTCGAAACGAGTGCTGTCCGGCACGTCAGGCCAGCGCTTACAGTAGGAGCCGGTCGCGACGTTGCGAACAACGATTTCGACCGGAATCATCTCGACGACTTTCGTGATGAAACTGTCGCCATCCTGCTCGACGAAGGCGAGTGGGATTCCGAATTCCTGCAAGGCCTTGAAGACATGGCAGGTGGTCGCGTTGGCGAGCCTTGCCTTACCTTTCATGAGTGCTCGGCGAGCCCCATCACCAGCAGTGATGTCGTCTTTCGACTGTACCCGAGCGTAACCCGGACGGTCTGGCAGGAGGGTCAAGAGCTTCGTCTTGCCCTCAATCAGAGGTTTCGTCATCAGTCTTCCTTTCCGAAGCAGGTGAAGGGCACATTCTCAGTGAGGTTTTCATAATATTTCCCCAAACGCGCACGCAAGGGTTCGTCATGCAGCGCCAGTATCTGTGCCGCTTGCAAAGCGGCATTGACAGCACCGGCGTTGCGGTATGTTTCGCTACCACCGCCCATATAGGAGAGGGGTATGCCTTCAGGCATCTCGATCATCGAGCCGATGGCCGCCTGATCGGTTTTCTTTGGAGCGACGGCCAAGACGGGCAGTACGGTTTCCGATGCGGTCATGCCCGGCAAGTGAGCTGACCCGCCGGCACAGGCGATGATGACATGCAAGCCGCGATCTTCTGCGGTGTGTGCGTAGTCGATCATTCGCTGGGGCGTCCGATGCGCCGAAACGACACCGAACTCGAAGTTGATTTCGAGAAATTCAAGCATCTTCGTGCACGGTTCCATGAATGGCCAGTCAGACCGGCTACCCATGATGACACCGACAGCGCCACCGAGTGTGAAGGCATTGAATCCTTTACGCAGAGGTAAGCCGAAGCGATATTCTGGTGAGCGAATTTGAGTAGTCAAGGTACCATCCTTCCTGTTTTGGCCACTATATCTCATTGTTGTGGCGGTTTGGCGATGATCGTAGGGTACTCCATATAGGTAAAAATGCAAGGTTTGCGATAGACAAAAAGAAACGCCGCCCGGGGATTAGCCAGGGCGGCGGAGGTGATAATTGTTCGTCAATGACGAGCGTTAAGGATGGCCATATGCAAGTCTTCGGCTGCTTTTTGCAGGTCTGAAGCAAGGAAGATACCGCTTGAAGAGTTGATGATGAAACCAGCACCGTCCCTAGCCCTCTTTGCTGCCGTTACAGCGGCTTTGAGGTCTCCACCTTGCTTGCCGATCCCCGGGATAAGCAAAGGGATTTCGGACGCGACTTGTCGAACTTGGGCGATCTCCTGCGGGTAGGTAGCACCTGTCACAAGTGCGCAGTTGCCATACTCGTTCCAACGCGTTGCTACGTTTTCCGCCACCCTCAGGTACAGTGGATCATTCTCGCCGACGTGCAGGTGTTGGAACTCCTGCGCGCCATGGTTCGAGGTGTGGCAGAGTACGATAATACCTTTCTTTGTGTAGTTGAGGAAAGGTTGGTTCGCTATTTTTCCAAGATACGGATGGATGGTGATAGCGTCAGCTGCCAATTCGTCGAAGGCCTCGCGACAGTAAGCGAGATTGGTATCGCCGATATCGCCGACCTTCATGTCGAGAATGACTGCAACATTAGGGAATTGACGGTGTGTATAGGCGATCACTTCCTCAAGGACCCGTTGGCCACGCCATCCGTACTGTCGAAAGAATCCTGCGTTCGGTTTGAGGAATCCGGTGATGAGACCGATAGCTCTGATCTTCGAGATACAGAACCTCATAAGTTCGGCAGTGATTTCGTCTTTCACCAAATTACTGGCATCTTCCCACCGAGGATCGTAATTCGGGTCGATCCCGACACAGAGGAATTTTCCATCCGCGAAGGCTTGGTCCATCAGGTCTTTCCAGTTCCGGTCAACACGCATTTGCCGTTCTCCCTTAGAAACAACCGTTTTCAAACTACGGTCCGAAAGTAGCCTATAGCAAAATTGGGAAATGTCTAGAGTGGCCTTTTGTCGTCGATTTACGTAGTATATGACGATGCAATACGGCGTAGATGTAGCGAGCACAAGGCTTGATGGCCTCGACAAACGAGTGTTAGCCGACGTGCGTGAGCGAATAAGTCGTGGGGAGGACGTGACAGTGCTTGATGTGGGGTGCGGGCAGGGTGGATTGGCAGCCGCTCTCGTAGAGGCAGGTGCTCGGGTGTTGGCGCTTGATATAGTCGATTATTCGGAAGCGACACAAACACATTCTACAATGCATAGTAATGCTATTGATTTTAGGCAAGCAGATATCCGTGACTGGCTGACTGCCAATACTGAACAATTTGATCTGGTGGTATTGCAGCGAGTAATTCACTATCTACCGTATACAGATGCTCTGGCTGTCTTAGAAAGACTGCACCTTGTGACAGATAGGCTATATCTATCAGTGACTGGTACCACTACCGCTATTGCTCGTCATTATGACGCCCTCACCCAGCCATTGCCACAGCGTTGGGGTAAGCTAGATTTGTTGGGGCAGGAATTATTCTCTATATCGGCGCCGTTATGTATTTATAGTGCAGAAGAAGTACGTCAACTTTTGGTAGATACTGGTTGGTGCGTTGATTGGCTCTGGGTGTCTGATTTTGGGAATTGTAAAGTGGTTGCTCGGGTAAAAGAGTAGTATTCCTAGCTACTTTCAAATATCAAATAGTGACTAAATAACCTAATCAGATGTTGCAACAACAAATGTGTGTAACTTCTGTGTATTGTGCCGGAGGAGGGACTCGAACTGTACCAGTTCAGTATACCTTTTGGGTAGATTTTCCTGTCGTCAAATCTTCCACAAAAGGTCTTCGACTCCTCACAACGCTTTTGTTAACACAAAAGCTGTGACTCCTCGTCACAATTTTCGTTTTGCTCAATTTGTGCCGGAGGAGGGACTCGAACCCTCAAGCCTTGCGGCACACGATTTTGAGTCGTGCGTGTATACCATTCCACCACTCCGGCTTTTGGGTGGTGCGTAGAGCATACCAGACTTTTTGAAACTTATAAACACCCCGCTGGTAGCCAGCTGTGGTAGACTAGGGGACGAGCATCGCTTTGGCGGTTTGGAGGTGATCTTTAGCTCGGCTGTTTTCTGTATTCGTTTTGGTAATTTACTATGGCATTTCAAGCTGATTCAATCTTTTGGGTAGAAGTAGAGAAGATCGTTCCGAACCCGTTTCAACCACGGCGTGAGTTTGATGAGTCAAAACTCAAAGAACTATCGGAATCGATCCGCATGTACGGCATATTGCAGCCACTGACGGTCACTCGTAAAGAGATACAGGGTCAAGACGGTTCATTCCGAAGTGAGTACGAACTCATTGCGGGGGAGCGACGTCTGCGGGCGAGTAAGCTTGCCGGGCTACAGATTGTGCCGGTTATCATTCGTGATGGAGAACAATCGGAGCAAGAAAAGCTCGAGCTGGCCATTATCGAAAATCTCCAACGTGAGGATCTCAATGCCGTTGATCGAGCGTTGGCTTTTCGCCAGTTGGCGGATGTATTTGGTCTGTCTCATAGTCAGGTGGCGGTCAAGGTGGGACGGAGTCGAGAGTACGTTTCAAACAGCATTCGCCTGCTGGGCTTGCCTGATTACATGTTGTCCTCACTCCGCACCAATGATATTACTGAAGGCCACGCCCGCACGCTTCTGATGCTTAATGATCGTCCTGAAGAACAGGATGTGGTGTTCCGAGAAATCCTTCTCAAAAAGTTGTCTGTTCGTGAGGTAGAAAAAATCGCGCGTAGTATTGCTACCGAAAAGGTGCGTCGTAAAGAATTGATCGATACAGACCTCCTGGAGATTGAAAAACGCTTTACCGATACCCTCGGTACACGAGTAAGTATTACCAAAACTGAATTTGGCGGACGTCTGACTATTGATTACTTCTCAGTTGATGACTTGGAAGAGATGTTGGTTCGTATGAAAAAGGAAGCTGCACGCCAGGCCGTGCCAGCTGTCTATCAAGATGAGTCGAAAGATACGGTAGTGAGTGATGTGGCAGATGAGGCTGAAGTGACGTTGGCTATGTTGGCTGCGAGCACTGGTATCGAGCCAGTGGTACCGGTCGCGACCGAAGCAAAGGGAGTTGAGCCGGTACATGAATCATTAGTATTGCCTGAAGTAGCGGATGATACTACGAACACAGCAATAACGGACGAGATCGAATCACTAATAATCAATGAGATTATTCCTGATGAGATTCTACCAATTGAACCAGCTGCTGTTAGTGTGGTGGAGAAAGAAATTCCTGTACCAACGCCAGTTACAGCTGCGCCAGTAGTGCCAGTGGTAGCTCCTGTCGTTACTCCATCGGTAAGTAATAACCCTAAATTGAGTTTACGTGATCAATTGGCTGCATTATTGGGTAATAAGTCTGGTGGGGTACCGATGGAGCCTGCCGCGACTCCTGTTCCTCCACAACCTACTACACAGCCAATCACGAGTACTTCACCCGCAGCCCCATCGTCGCATCAGGCTCCTGAAACTGATTCAGACTTGTATTCAGTCAACAAATTTACGATTTAGTGTACCAAAGCAAACACCCGCGAAATTATTCGCGGGTTTTTGCTTATTTTGGTCCGGGGATACCGAGTTCACCACGAATATGTCTCTTAGCCAGTGAGGTCTTGGCAATATCGAGCCATTTCTTTGATGGCTTGGCAGACTCTTTGGTGTCAACTTCAACGATGTCTCCGTTTTTGAGCTGAGTTTCTAGTTGGACTAATTTCTTATTTACTTTGACGCCAGCAATGTGATTGCCAATTTCAGAGTGAATAGCATAGGCAAAGTCAATGGGGGTGGCCCCGACCGGTAGATCGACGACGTCCCCATTTGGGGTAAAGACAAAAATGCGATTCACAAAGAAGTCTTCACGCATATCAGCAATAAATTGATCGGTCGAACTTTTGTCTTTGGTGTATTGTTCACCAATTTGGCTAATCCAGTGCGGAATTTTTGCTTTGTGGTCTGGTATCTTGGCGTCTACCACTGCAGTAGTAGCGGTTCGCTTGGCAAATGGTCGGAAGAGGGTTGGTATCAAGTGTGAAAAGCGTCCTCCGGTGGTGGTGGCAGTTTCGCCCGTGAGACTCACTGGCTCCTTGTATATCAAGTGTGAGGCCACACCAAATTCTGATTCTTGGTGCATTTGGCGGGTGCGGATTTGAATTTCCATGATAGTACCGTTGTTCGTTGTGACGGTGGTATGAATCGACTGGTAGCCGTTTGGTTTTGGGAAGGCAATATAGTCTTTCATGCGGCCAGGTAGCGGTCGCCAGATTTCGTGAATGATTCCGAGAGTACGGTAGCAGTCTTCAACACTTGGTACAACAACACGCATCGCCAAAAGATCGTAGACTGAATTGATTTCCCATTCTTTGCGAGAGAGTTTGTGATAGAGACTATACATACCTTTGACTCGGTATGAGGTATGAAAGTCGAGTAACTTGGCTTCTGCGAGCCTTTTTTGGAGTACCTTGCGTTCTTTTTCGAGCAGCTCGTTACTCTTACCGGCTCGTTTTTCGAGAATGGTTTTGACCTGGGTATAGTCTTCTGGTTGCACATAAAAGAAAGCAAGGTCCTCAAGTTCTTTACGGATTTTACCCATTCCGAGACGGTGGGCGATCGGGACATAAATCTCGAGTGTTTCGCGAGCGATACGTTCTTGCTTTTCTTGGGGGACAAAGCTAAGTGTCTCCATATTATGGAGGCGGTCGGTCAGCTTGATGATCAGGACACGAATATCCTGACTTGTCGCTACGAACAACTTACGGAGGGATTCGTTGTGGCGGTCTTTACCATAGTATCGGACTGAGGATAGTTTGGTCACACCTTCCACCAAAAAGAGGATTTCGTCACCGAATTTAGTCCGGACTTCTTCGGTAGTGGCAGGGGTATCTTCGACCACATCATGGAGGAGCCCTGCGGCCACTGTTCGTGGGCCCATTCCCATCTCGGCTAGTTTATACCCGACCGCTGCAATATGCACCATGTATGGCTCGCCCGAGTAGCGCTTTTGGTTGGCGTGCATAGTAGCAGCATACTCGTAGGCAGTAGTAATGAGGTAGGTATCTGCCTCAGTTAGTTTAGCCATTTTACCAATGATTTCTTGTGCGGTGTACATAATTTCATTGTAGGGAAGAGTGGAAATAATAGCAAGAAGGGTGACGGTAAACTGTGGAGTTGTCACTTGTGTATTCCCGCTTAATGTGGTTTTATATTTTTCTAGTGTGTACAGGACACTGGGAGGTAAAACTGCACCTCAAGGAATGCAGTACAAAAATGACCCGCTACAGGGCGGGAGGAATGAGGAAAAATGAACAACAAATCTAGCCCTAAAAAAACGACGGACTACGCAAGACTTCCTGGTGTACGGGGATACGTTGGTAAACCGCCAGGGTTCCAGGTGGTTCGTATCACTGCACCACCAAAACCAGATAACCCGAAAAAAGGTACTTCTGTCCCTCGCCTTATGCATGGTGGGGTTTGGTGCGACTGAGGCCTCGAGCAGGGCCTTGAGGGTGGCGGGTTTCTCGCCCCCTCAGACATGTTCTTTAACGATTTTTGCACGTTGCATGTGCAAAAAAGGCACCCCTCGGGTGCTTTTTGCTTGTCTACTAATTTCCGTTTTACGACTTGAGTAATTCAATCGCTACTTCTAAGGTAACATCTTCAGTTTTCATATTGTCGGGGATACTGATGCGCTTGAAGCCTTTGCGGAAGTAGCGACCAGATTTTGATTCATAAAGATTGATGAGCTTTTTGGTCTTGGGGTGGAGACCGACCTGCTTGAGGAGGGTTTCACCCTTGCGACCCTGTTTTGGCTGCTTGAGGATACTCAGGGCACGGTCATAGGTGATGGTGTACGGATCATCTTCACCCTTGAGTGAACGGAAGTCGCCTGCATGACCGATATATGGCCCATACTGACCAGTGTTCGCGATGATTGGTTCGCCGGTGTCTGGGTGGGTACCAAGCTCACGGGGAAGAAGCAAATATTTTACTG
>JBJORD010000074.1:0-12485 GCA_046049585.1 Candidatus Parcubacteria bacterium | reverse complement strand
ACATGAGTCAGGATGATAAATTTGCAGCTAAAGAAGAAGTACAAAAATTGGTTGACGCTACTAATCGCGGTCTTGAAGCTCGCTTCTCCGAAAAAGAAGCCGAAATAAGTCGTTAGTATGTCCATACTCATTTTCTTAGGAGTTTTATTTGTCCTTATTTTGGTACATGAATGGGGGCATTACATCACTGCCAAATGGACCAAGATGCGTGTGGATGAGTTTGCCATTGGATTTCCGCCACGCTTGTTTAGTGTGAAGCGCGGTGAGACAGAGTATTCACTTAATGCACTGCCAATTGGTGGCTACGTAAAGATATTAGGGGAGAATGGTGATGAGGCAGAAGAGCTTACGCCAGAAGATAAGCTTAGGACCTTTAGCGCACGTCCCAAGTGGGCCCAAGCATTGGTGCTCATTGCTGGGGTGACCATGAATGTACTTTTGGCATGGGTCATTCTCGTCGGTTTACTACTCGGTGGTACCTCAGTGCAGGTAGACGAAGCCACAGCTGGTACCAACGCAACATTAACGGTACTTGGTACCGCGCCGCTTAGTCCAGCTTCAGTACTCCCAGTACAAGCAGAGATAGTTGGCGTGAGTCGTGGTGAGGCAACATTGTCTATGCTGACACCGGCAGCACTAGTCGCGTTTGTGGAAGCGGGGCAGGGAGCACCAGTTACCATTTCCTATCAGTTACCAGAAGGGCCACTCACTACAGTTACTATTACACCAGAAGTAGGTATTGATAGCACCCGTCCTGATACGCCACTCTTGGGTCTACAAACTGGCTTGATTGAAGAACGTAGTTATGGACTGGGAGCGGCTGTAGTTGAAGGTACTAAGCAGACTGTTGGTATGATCAATGCCATTACTGTTGGACTTGTGACGTTACTAAGTCAAGCGATTGTAGGACAGGCCGATCTGTCGCAAGTGGCAGGCCCAGTGGGTATTGTTGAACACGTAGGTAAAGCAGCGTCATTTGGATTTGATTCACTGCTACTTCTAACCGCCATCATTTCACTCAATCTAGCTGTAATCAACTTGTTCCCAATCCCAGCCCTTGATGGTGGACGGCTGGTTTTTGTGGCGATTGAGGCAATTACCCGACGGCCGATCAATCCTGTCTGGGCAGGACGAGTGAATTTGGTTGGTTTCGGACTTCTCTTACTCCTTATGGTGGCTGTGACTTTTAGCGATATTATGAAGTTGTTGTAACAACTGAGTTGTTACCCGATCACCACAAACCCCAGCACTCTGTGCTGGGGTTTGTGTTGGGTGAGTATATAAACGAAAAACCACCAAACGAGTTTTCCGTTGGTGGGCGAGGCGGCGGGGATTGAACCCGCCGCCTTCAATTTCTTCAATTGATGCGCACGCCATACTGCGTGGTACAACCCCCTGCACAAACAGGGATGTACACAATATCGCCAGGTTGCAGCCGGTGTGACCACATCGGGCCACCAAGTGGTTCGGGGCGGTTGCCCCAATTCTTGGTGATCTTTGCTTCTATTGCTTCGTTGATGCAAATCAGGTCTTCGACCGATGTAAAGTCATCTGCAATCCTGACTGCGATTCCTCCCAGTGTGTCGTCTTTTTGGACGACATATTCTTTTGTTTTTGGGATATCGAAGTTAAAGCATCGTACCTCTGCTGCAGAAGGGGAACTGAGCGAGATAAGTGTGATGGTGTATAAGATCGCTCTCATGAATCCTCCTAAATTGACACCCCAATTGTTGAGGTGGTGTGGCTTTGTAGCATGTATTGTTATTTTGAGTCAAGGTTACTATTGTCATAATGGTCGATGTGCTAGCGGCAGTAACTGATTTTATGGTACACTCTGGCATATGTGGTTTGGTTTTACTGGTGCGTTTCAGCCCGCTGGGTACAAATTTTAATGGTAGTTTTATTGTTTTAAATTAAACCTATGCGTCAATCAAAGCTCTTCGGTAAAACCGAAAAAGAGGATCGCGGTGACAATACAGTAGCGAGTCACCGTCTGTTAGTAAAAGCTGGCTTCATTCGTGAATCAGTAGCGGGCCGCTACTTCTTGCTGCCGCTTGGTATGCGTGTCTTCAATAAAATGGTAGACATCATACGTGACGAAATGAATAAGAAAGGAGCACAGGAAATGATTTCACCAACCCTCCATCCGCTCGAGCTATGGCAAGAAACCAATCGCGACAATGCTGGTAATTTTGGTCTCATGCTGGTCGAAGATCGTCGCGGCGCACGTTTTGCTCTTGGTGGTACCGCTGAGGAAATGTTTGTGGATGTAGTACGGAAGTTTCAACTGTCATATAAAGATTTACCATTTAACATTTACCAATTCAGTACCAAGTTCCGTGATGAATTGCGAGCGCGTGGTGGACTGCTTCGTGTACGGGAATTTGTGATGAAAGATGCCTACAGCTTTGATCGTAGTGCCGCTGAATTTGTTGCAACCTATGATGGTATGGCTGAAGCGTACTACAATAGCTACGAGCGGATGGGGCTAAAGGCACACAAGGTGCTTGCTGATAACGGCTACATCGGTGGTGAGTACTGCCATGAATACATTGTCGACTGTGCTGCAGGTGAAAGTCGCTATCTGGTTACCGCTGATGGTTCGTACATGGCACACGAAGATGTCGCGGAGATTTTGTTGCCTGTTATGAATCCTGATGAGGACATGTTACCAATGGCTACTATCGAGCAACCAGCCTGGGTAAAGACCATGGCCGATAATTTGAAACATCACGGCGCACCTGCTTGGAAATACCTCAAGAATGTTGTCTACAAGCGCAGCGATACTGGTGAAATCATCATAGTAACTATCCGGGGTGATCTTGAAGTGAATAAAACTAAGCTCGAAAAATTGATGGGTGCCATCGAGTTGCTCGAAGATGCTACTGATGACGACTTGGCCAAGCTTGGTACACAGTCTGGGTATGTACACTCGTGGGGACACAAAGCAACCTATGTGGCTGATCATTCACTGAAGACGGTCCGCAACTTTATCGGGGGTCAAAAAACTGACACCCACGACACAACCAATGTAAATTATGGTCGTGACTTTACTCACAGCATCGAAGCTGATGTTGCTTTGGCACAACCTGGACACTTTACCAAAGACGGCAAAGAACTCTTTGAACGCCGGGGAGTAGAGGTAGGAAATATTTTCCAACTGGGCACCCATTACACCAACAAGATGACCGGTGCCACCTTTATGGATGAAACTGGAGCCGCGGTGCCGTACTACATGGGTTGTTATGGTATCGGTATTGGTCGTACTCTCGCTACGGTTGTTGAGGTGTATCACGACGAGAAAGGGATCAAGTGGCCAAAGAGCATCGCACCGTTTTTGGTGCATTTGGTGGTACTTAATAATGAAGAAGCAGAGATCCGTGATTGGGCAGACGGATTGTATACCAATCTACAGACAGCTGGCATTGAGGTGCTGTATGACGATCGTGATGCGCGGGCTGGGGAAAAATTTGCAGACAGTGATTTGATTGGTCTACCATACCGTGTAGTAGTTAGTAAAAAACTAAAAGCAGAGGGTCTTTTTGAAGTAGTAGATCGCGCCACTGGTGAAGTCAAAAAAGTTACCGAAGCAGAGCTCATGGCCCTACTAGGAGTAACTTCAGTATAAGACTATGGGTCGCATTGCAAAATTGATTGAGCGGGTACTTGGTTCGATGTCTACAGACATTGGGATTGATTTGGGTACAGCCAATACGCTTATGTATGTGAAAGGCAAGGGGATAGTCCTTAATGAGCCAACCATCGTAGCTATCAACAAGAAAACTGGTCAGCTGGTAGCGGTAGGTAATGAAGCAAGGGTCATGCAGGGGCGTACCCCCAGTCATATTGAAGTAGTGCGGCCGTTAGTTGATGGAGTGATTTCTGATTTTGAGGTAACAGAAGAAATGTTGGCGTACTTAATCAATAAAGTACGAAGCGAAATGCGTACCTTGATTGCGCCCCGTGTGTTGGTGGGAGTGCCATCTGGTATCACGAATGTCGAAATGCGTGCCGCTCGTGATGCAGCGCGAAACGCTGGGGCGCGTGAGGTGTTCCTGATTGAGGAGCCGATGGCGGCTGCCATCGGAGCCAAACTCCCAATCGCCAAAGCAGCGGGGAATATGATCATAGATATTGGTGGCGGTACTACTGACATTGCCGTGATTTCGATCAATGGTATCGTCGTAGCCAAAAACCTACGGGTGGCTGGTGATCATCTCAATGCCGCGATCATGACGTATATCCGTGACCAATTCAAAGTCTATGTTGGTGAAAAAACCGCTGAAGATGTAAAAATACTTTTGGCGTCAATCGAAATTCCGGAAGGAGGGAAAGAACACATCATCAGAGGTCGTGATGTAATTTCGGGCTTACCGCGTGAAGTGGTGATTACTGACAGTGATGTGCGAGACGCTATTGGCACCCAGGTTGACTCAATTGTTGAGGCGGTACGAGCGGTGCTTGAACAGACGCCGCCAGAAGTAATGGCCGATATTATGCAGCGTGGTATTCATGTGTCTGGCGGCGGAGCGCTGATACCAGGACTCAAACAGCTGCTTGAGGAGGTTCTTGAAGTACCCGTGATCATTGTACCTGATCCACTACGGGCAGTGATTCGTGGAGCTGGTATAGTGATAGAAAATCTTGATCAATATGAAGAATTACTTATCGACAAAGAGGGGGAACTCTCGCCGACCCTACTTACCTAAAGGCGTGCGGTATACCATACTGGGGTTACTGGTTGCGCTCGCGCTCTTATTCATGGTGCCAAAATTAGTTCTTGGTGTGGTGGGGGTGGTGGTCTATCCCTTTGAAGCAATGCGTGTCTGGGTGCTTGAATCTTCTGATTCTTTGCCGAGTTATTTGCGTGAGCGTCATGTGCTGATTAAAGAAATGGAAGCATTAGAGCAGCGTGTGGCGATTGCAGAAGGGACCGAAAACTCGTTGGCAAAGTTGCAGGTTGAGAATGAACAATTTCGATTGTTGTGTAATGCGGTACCAGAAGAACGAGTGATTGCTCGGGTAGTTGGTCGACCACCAGAGTTGCCGTATGACATCATGATGCTTGATCGCGGTTACACACATGGAGTGTTAGAGCAGGCGCCAGTATTTGTGGGCAGTGACCAGGTAATCGGTTATGTCTCACGAGTGTACGCTGAGACGGCCTTAGTTACTTTGGTGACGACTGCTGGCTTTGAGTCCATGGCTTATATTATTGGTCCAAACATCTATACCTACGCTGAGGGTATGGGTGGTGGGATGATGCGGGTGCAGGTACCACAAGGTATACCATTATCAGTTGGTAACACGGTGATGCTTCCTGCGATTGATTCGGGAGTCTATGGACATATTGCTGAGGTGGTAACTTCACCAACACAGCCAGAACAATTTGGCTACGTACCACTATCGACCAATCTACAGAGTATGCAGTATGTGTCTGTAGGACGGTCTCCGATTGTGACCCATACTTATGAAGAAGCGGAAGCATTGATAGATGAAGTAAAAGCAGATCTGTTTGCGATTAACTTGCCACCAGGTGTACTGGTAACCCCAGAGGTAGGGAGCAGTACTGCCTCATCGTCCGCGTCGTCGACAGACAACCAAGCACCAGATCAAAACAGCGAGGCAACCGAATAATTATGATACTCATTCGTATTGGCGCTGGTTTGTTGTTGGCGACACTAGTTTTTAATGGTTTGTGGTGGTTGGCGTTACCGTTATGTCTTTGGTATGTGTTGACCTTTAATGCCTACGAGGTCATTGTAGGAGCCTTTTGTATTGATGTTTATTTTGCTCCAACACTATTTCAGTTCTACTACACGGTGTGGGCGCTCATGTTGGTCTTTGGCGGTATGCAGATTAGACCAATGTTGCGCAGATAAGGTATACTCCCCATATGCTGTTTTGGCGCAAAAAACCACAAAAACCATCAATGGAATTTGATGAGGTGTTGCTTGATATTTCTAATTTGCCGTCTTTTAACACTGGCCGATTGGAAGGCAGACGGGAGCTGCCGATTGCGCCCCGCAATATAATGACAATTGGTATTATCTTTGTCGTAGTAGCGATTGGCTTTTTGAGTAAGATCTATACTTTGCAGGTAGTGGAGGGTGCTCGCTATCGTGAAATTAGTGCGGGCAATAATGTAAATAGCACTGTCATCATTGCCGAGCGCGGAGTGGTCTATGATCGGCGGGGTGAGATGGTTATTTGGAATGAAAATGATTTTACTGACCAGTACGATTTTCCGGTACGTGCTTACACCGATCGTCTTGGTTTGGGTCAATTAATTGGTTATGTTAGTTATCCGCAAAAAGATAATCGGGGCTTTTATTTTCGTACTGAGTATATCGGTAGAACGGGAGTTGAGAGTGCCTTTGAAGAACTCCTTCATGGTGCCAATGGTGAAAAAATTGTTGAGGTAGATGCGCTTGGTGATGTGGTGGGGGAGCATGCGCTCAAGGCACCAACAGCTGGGGGTGAACTGACATTATCTGTTGACGCTGCCCTCTCTGAGGCAATGTATCAGATCATTGCCACCACAAGTGCCCAGGCGGGTTTTCGTAGTGGAGCAGGGGCAATTATGGATGTAAAAACTGGCGAAATTATTGCCCTCACTAGTTTTCCTTCGTATGATCCCGAAGTAATGGCTGACGGTGATGATACCGAGCTTATTGCGTCATACAACACTGATGACCGCTTGCCGTTTTTAAATAAGGTAGTGAGTGGGGTGTATACCCCCGGATCGATTGTGAAGCCATTTGTGGCCTATGGTGCCCTCGCAGAATCACTTATCAGTCCCAACAAGGAGATTGTCAGTACGGGAGAGATTGTAATCCCAAACCCCTACAATCCAAGTAATCCGTCTATATTCAGGGACTGGCGTGCTCATGGTGTGATGACTATGCGTGAAGCGATTGCTTTTTCTTCAAACGTCTACTTTTATATTATTGGTGGTGGCTTTGGTGATCAGCCAGGGCTTGGTATCACAAAGTTAGATTACTATTACCGCCTCTTTGGTATGGGCACTACCACTGGTATCAACATCGCAGAAGAGCAGGCTGGAGTAGTCCCAAGCCCTGCCTGGAAGGCAGAAGTCTTTGATGACGATTGGCGGCTTGGTGATACCTACTTTACCTCAATTGGGCAGTATGGTTTTCAGACCACACCGTTGCAGATGCTCCGTGCTTACGCAGCTTTAGCCAATGGTGGAACATTGCTTACCCCACATGTAGAAAAAGGGAAGCAGAGTGAAGGTGTTGATCTCGGACTTGATCCAGCCTATGTACAAATTGTTCACGAAGGAATGCGTAAGACAGTGAACTACCCTGGTGGTACAGCCCGCGGATTAGAGCGTAGTGATGTTGCCGTCGCTGCCAAGTCAGGGACTGCCGAAATCGGAGCGGGGAATGCGTATGTCAATTCGTGGGCGGCTGGTTTTTGGCCGTACGAAGAGCCGCGGTATGCATTTATACTGATGATGGATAAGGCGCCTCGCAGTAATGCTCTAGGAGCGACCCGTATTATGGGACAGGTCATGGACTGGATTGCCATTAATCGGCCAGAGTATCTATCAGCTACTGATGCTAGTAATGCCACCACTCGGTAGTCCCCATTTGACCGTTATCAGTAAGTCCGTATAATAGTGACACATTACTTGTTAATCTAGCCTATGACCGACCAACAATCGTTCCTTACTGCCGAAAAGTTTACTGAATTAAAGCAGGAGCTTGACCATCTAAAGACCGTCCGCCGCAAGGAAGTGGCTGAGTCGCTCGAGTACGCACGTAGTCTCGGTGACCTCTCAGAAAATGCTGAGTATCAAGAGGCTCGCGACATGCAGGCGGCTATCGAAGAACGCATTGCTCATCTCGAAAAGGTGATCAAAGAAGCCAAGATTGTAGCCAATGACAAGAAAGGAGACATCGTTGTACTTGGTTCAACTGTCACGATTGTCAAAGAGAAAGAAAAAGATAATCGAACATACACAATTGTTGGATCAGAAGAGGCCAACATTCACGAACACAAGCTCTCATACCTCTCACCACTTGGTGAAGCTCTCATGGGTAAAAGTAAGGGTGACGAATTTGTTTTTGAGACCCCAGCGGGCAAGATGAAGTACAAGGTACTCAAAGTAGAATAGTCACAAAGACTGGTTATACACTACAGAGGTATACAAAGCGCGACACCGCCAGTGTCGCGCTTTGTGATACACTTTGATTAATTTACACAAATAAGATTTACTATGGAACCAAACCAGCCACCAGTAGCACCAGAGGTAACCGAAGTTAAGTATACTGCGCCGTCGGCAAAATGGTATAGTTCTCTCTGTCGTGTGACAAAGACTTCTAAGTTACTCGCTGCCTTAACAATGATCATCCTGCCGTTTGTGGGTGGGTATGTAGGGTGGGAAGTAGCAAACACTAAACCGGTATCAGAATTCGATGCGAAATTTAACAAAAATGAATATGTAAGTTCAACAACGGTCGTTAGTCATGATGTGAATAACGATTCTAAAACAAGGGAGTTATTCAGTATTTTAAATAATCCAAAATCAGCCATTTTTGCTATAAATAAATCTACCGTGCGTTCTCGTAGTGGTTCCAAAGCACAAACACATTGGGAAATATACAAAAAAAATGAAAATAAAATTCCGTCATTGATAGCAGTGATTAAACATGATGACGGAGCGGGGTACTACAGTGAGTTTGAACTCAACCATGACAACAGTATGCTAGCTATTAATACAGGGCTACATATTTATTTGGTAGATATTGAGACTGGAGAGGTAAATCCTATTCATAAATTAACTAGTTCTATGTATCCAAGCGGGATGAGTTTCTCGCCAGATGGTACGCAGTTAGCATTTGTCGATGGAACAAAGTCAAACAGTAGTTTACGGGAGGAAGCCTCCCTCTATGCAATAGATATTTTGTCTAAAGAGATTAATTTTCTTACCGTTGGTGGCTGGACTGAGCAATTTGATACACGTTTTGAGAGCGTTGAAGATTGGAAAACTGATGGAACAATAGTTTTATCTTACATTCGCGACACTGCATGCGCATTGCCAGAAATCAAAATTTTTGATTTTGATACAATGACAATCAATCCTACACCAAAATTTATACCTCGAAGATATGATGTTTTATCCTCGAGTAGTTCAAGTCCTCTTGTTTGTGAACAACTGAAGCAATTTGAAATGTGTCAAAATCAAGCTTTTGAATACGAAACGCAGTTGATATTGGGTAATCGCGAAGATGGAAAAGTATGGGGTTACATTGGAGATGGTACTGAAAGTGTATCAGTTGTGGCAATAAATAAAGATAATACTGAAGTTTTATATTCCTCACATGTCTTGCCTGAAAATACTGAACAGTGTTATGGGAACTATGAGACCAAATACTTTCATAAAAAATTACTATCTGGTGAAACAACCTCCGTGAGTGATATAGGAGTTATTTTGCAAGAATGGAATATTAGTTTAATTTCCCCATCACCAGACGTGAAAGTACTTACTAACTATTTTTATTTACCAGCTGTAGTAAATCGTTAATTTTGCCAAAACACTCAACTAGCGCTACTATAGACATACTATGTCGAGTGAAATTATTGCAGAACGACGCAAGAAGCGTGAGCTATTACGAGCAGCGGGAATGGATCCGTATACTGCGAAGACCGGAAAGACACACACTGGAGCAGCAGTGTTGGCCGATTTTGATGCGCTTGTGTCTACAGCTGCGGTCGTCACGGTGGCTGGTCGGGTGATGGCGGTTCGTCTCCATGGCGGTTCGGCCTTTGTGGATCTCTTTGATGGTACCGAAAAGCTCCAGCTTTTCTTGGCCAAAGATTCTATCGGCGATGAATTGTTTGCACTCTTTACTGACGCTATTGATGTTGGAGATTTTATTGAAGCGACCGGGACTCCGTTTGTTACCAAGCGGGAGACCAAGGCGCTTGGGGTCACTGTGTGGCGTGTGCTAACTAAGTCACTTGAACCGATTCCATCTGAACACTTTGGTCTCAAAGATGAAGAAGCACGGTACCGAAAGCGGTATCTCGATATTCTTCTTGACGCTGAGTTGCGACAGATGTTTATCCAGAAAGCCAAGTTCTGGGAAGTGACAAGACAATTCATGAAAGACCACGGCTTCCTCGAAGTAGAGACTCCAACCCTTGAGGTTACAACTGGTGGAGCAGAGGCGCGACCATTTGCAACGCATCACAACGATTACGATATGCCTGTCTTTATGCGTATCTGTATTGGCGAATTATGGCAGAAGCGCCTCATGGCTGCTGGGTATCCGAAGACTTTTGAAATCGGTCGGGCCTACCGTAATGAAGGTAGTAGTCCTGAACACCTCCAAGAGTTTACCAATCTCGAATTCTACTGGGCCTACGCTGATTATCATGATGGTATGATCTTTGTCCGTGATCTCTATCGTACGATTGCACAAGAGGTGTTTGGTACTACCAAATTTGAAATGCGAGGACACATATTTGATTTGGCTGATGACTGGGTAGAGATTGATTACACAGATACAATCCGTGAAAAAACCGGGATCGATATCCTGACTGCAACCGAAGCAGAAATGGCAGCAAAGTTGTCTGAGCTTGGGGTTAAGTACGAGGGGCAAAATCGTGAACGACTCACTGATACACTGTGGAAGTATTGTCGCAAGCAAATTGCTGGTCCTGCGTTTTTGATTAATCATCCAAAGCTCGTAGCACCACTCGCCAAAACTAGACCAGGTACAGAGACAGTTGAAATGTTCCAGCCGATTATTGCTGGTAGTGAGGTGGGTCGCGGTTATAGTGAACTGAATGATCCTGATGATCAGCGAGCCCGTTTTGAAGTGCAGAAAGCCCTCTTGGACGCTGGGGATGACGAGGCCATGATGGCAGACTGGGAATTCGTCGAGATGCTTGAATACGGTATGCCACCGACGTGCGGTTTTGGATTCGGCGAACGTCTCTTTGCTTTCCTTGCTGGCAAGCCGCTACGCGAGACACAGATGTTCCCACTTATGAAACCAAAAGAGAATGTCCCTCCAGAATCAGATTGTCCTGCCTGTGAAGGATAGAAAATTTAACAACAACAAAAAACCAACTTCGCTACGAGGTTGGTTTTTCGTTGTGGGACAGACTTATCCACCAGAATGTGTGCAAAAGTACTGTCAGGTGGGACAAAGTGGTGTATAGTGTAGGTGTGGTGGGAGATAGTGGTATACATTCCGCAAGGAAGGTAGACAATCACCGTTTGTTTGGAAACCCACCGTGATCACTCCACTGATTGTGGTTGGTTTCCAGACAAACGGGAAATTATCAAGATATGTTAATCGGCGAATATACGCATACGTTGGATCCCAAGAAACGGCTGTCCTTACCGTCCAAGTGGCGGGGGGAACTTGGGAGCACGCTTATAGTTACCCGAGGTCTTGATAACTGTCTCTTTGTGTATCCTCGCGCCGAGTGGGATAAGATAACCGAAAAAATCGGTCAGCTTCCACTCGGTTCGGCGGACACACGAAGCTTCAATCGCTTCTTTTTATCAGGAGCAGTTGAGGTTGATGTAGATGCAGTTGGACGAATTCTCGTTCCAGATTTTTTGAAGGAGTTTGCAAAGCTTGATACCAAGGTGGTACTAGCTGGACTCCATGATCGTGTAGAAATCTGGGATGAGAAGCGTTGGATGGAGTACAAAGCACAAATCGAAGCGGAGGCTGATTCGCTTGCCGAGAAGCTTGGCCAAATTGGCGTACTCTAACAACGACTAAATAGCAGGGAGGTTCCGCCTATGCAGCATATTACCGTACTCCTAGACGAAGCTGTCGATGCGCTTGCCCTAAATCCGGCGAGCGTCGTCGTAGACGCTACTCTAGGAGCCGCGGGTCACGCTGGGCAGATAATAAAGCACCTTGATAAGACTGGTACATTTATTGGTTTTGATGCCGATAAAGAATCCATAACACATGCTAAAGAGGTTTTGCAAACCAAGGCAAAAGTACACCTAGTACACCAAAACTTTGCAAACTTCGAAGCAGCCCTAAACGAATTGGGAATAGGCACCGTAGATGGTATCTTGGCAGACCTTGGTTGGCGGATAGAGCAATTTACGACCGATGGTCGAGGATTTTCATTTGCTGATACAAAAGGTCTCGCTATGACCTACGGTGATCCCACTCTATACAGCTTTACTGCTGAAGATATCGTAAACGACTGGCAGGAGACTGATATTGCCAATGTGTTATTTGGGTACGGTGAAGAACATTACTCGCGACGGATTGCAAAAGCCATAATCGAAGCCCGCGCCAAGGAGCGAATAACTACTGGCGCACAACTGGCCGACATTATTACTTCCGCAGTTCCGGCTACCTATCGTCGTGGTAAGTTGCACCCAGCCACCAAGTCATTTCAAGGATTGCGCATTGCAGTGAATGATGAGTTCTCGGTTCTCGAGACTTTCATCAAAGTTGCCTTTCAGCGCT
>JBJORD010000073.1:0-9948 GCA_046049585.1 Candidatus Parcubacteria bacterium | reverse complement strand
AAACCTTGAATCTTCTCTACACCATTTTCACGAGCAAAATCAATGAATTTTTTTCTAATATCACCTAAAAAAGTTCCATCTAAAACTACTGTCCTATTTTCTTTATAGTTTTTTAGCGTTTGTGACCGTATAAAATCCCACTCACGTTCTGTCGAAGGTTGTTCGGATGTTAAGCCAAACTTTTCACGAACATCATCAACACTGATATATTCGTATCCATACTTTAAAGAAAACCTTTTTAGTATCTCTGATTTACCTGCACCTGATAAACCCATACCCATAATTAGCTTTGCCATATTTGGTTATAATAGCATAAGTTGTTATCTATCAGATAATGCACGATATTCAACACTGAACATAGACCACGCAAAAATCAACGACCCCGCCAGATAGCGGGGTTGTATTTTTTATATCATGTTCTATCGTACCCAACAGATATTAAAATATATATTGAAAAATCTAGTTACAAAATCATGCTGGCATTATGGGACGATATTAGAACTTTCATGACCCGAATAAATAGTTAAAAGCTTCATTGCGTGGACTTTGGAAATCATATGATATATCAAAATAGGGTATATCAAGTAATATACATTGTTCCTTCAAATATTTGCTGAACTCGATCATTTCATCTACGTATTCATACAACTCACTATCTGCTATACCTTTTGTCCAATCACGTTCGCCTTGATGGTGAGTTCGGATATGAGTGAACTTTTCTTCTCGATTTAACTCTGCGTATCCAATAAAACAGCTTCGTACTTGATTTTCTCCATTAATTAAATCACGTATCTGCTTAGGTAATATTGCATCTCCTTCTATAAGAAAATCTCGTTCTTCGTTGAAAAAGAAACCTAGTGTTGGTTTAAGTATTGGCCACATTTTTTCGGCACGCTCTATGAAGGCTTGGTTCCAAGTCACCCCAAACTGTGGCGCTCCGCCAGCTAAACCACCAAAGAGTGCGTCTAACGGAAAATAAGGAATTTTCTTTTCATCAACCGCTCTTCGAGCGAGTAAAGTTTTCCCTGAGCGAGAAGCACCACCGAGTATATAAATCATTTTGATAAGTATACCAAATTTTAAAATCTCAACCAAATTAGTATTGCAAAATAATGTTTATTTATCGTGCTGCCCGACAAGGACTCGAAACTTACAGTTTCAGTACCCTGATTGGCTATATTATATCACTGCGTTCATAGTCTAGCTCAATCAGGCTTCGAGTCCTTGACGTGAGTGACATTTAGTCACTCACTTCGGGCAGCGAGTAACGAAAAAACACCCAAATGGGTGCTTTTTCTACTCGCTGCCCGACAAGGACTCGAACCTCGATACCTTGGACCAAAACCAAGTGTCCTACCATTAGACGATCGGGCAATATATGAGCGCATTTCTGCGCTCGCATAATGTAGCATACTTCGTTAAAAAAATCAGCTGGTGGCACAGTGCTTTCATGCCACCATCAGGCACTGGTTAGGCGCGGGATTTTTTGAAGCAATCCATGCATTTGAGATTGCTCGTATCACGCGGGGTAAACGGTAATGACGTGATCGCACTGCCACAGCCACTACATGACCATGAGCCTTCGACCCGGGGCTTTGGGGCGTTCTCTCCAGTGCTACCGCCAGCAGCGTTCCCCACATCACGACTCTTCATAAAGCAGGCACGACAAGTCAGTCCATCGGTACGCTTTGGTTCGAATGGTAATTCGGTAATCGCTCCCCCGCAGCCACTACACGACCAGTTTCCTTGATACATAAAATTGAATGAATTAAATTATTGTTAGTTTGTCTTCGACTTGCTTGCTGCTGTGATAAAGGCGGTAAAGAGCGGATGTGGTGCCAATGGTCGTGCGGTCAGTTCGGGGTGAAATTGTGTCCCCACAAAAAACGGATGAACTGAGGACGGTAATTCTACCATTTCCATGAGCTGTCCGTCAGGAGAAGTGGCGCAAAAGACGAGACCAGCGGCTTCTAGATCATCAACATACTCAGGATTTACTTCATAGCGATGACGGTGACGTTCGGTGATGGTCGTGGCCTTGTATGCTTCATAGGCTCTGGTACCCTTCTTCACTACTGCTTCATAGGCACCGAGGCGCATGGTACCACCCATATTGTGCTCGGCTACCATGGCCCGCTGCTCTGGCATAATACCGATTACAAGGTGTTTGGCTTTGGGGTTGATTTCTTCGGTCGAGACACCAGGGAGAGCTACTACATTACGAGCATATTCTAATACCGCCAACTGCATACCGTAACAAATACCAAAATACGGAATTTGGTGAGTACGGGCATACTCAATCACTTTGAGCTTGCCTTCGATACCCGTCTTGCCAAAACCGCCTGGTACTAGGATACCATCGTATTGATCGAGGTCACTGAGTACTTTTTTACCGGTTTCAAAATCAAGTGAGGAGAGGTAGGTAATTTCTGCCTTGGTACCGAGTTTGTACGCGGAGTACTTGAGTGCTTCGAGTACTGAAATGTACACATCAGAGAGCACAAAATCACCTGAGCTAAAGTACTTTCCCACCACTGCAATCTTGGTCACTGCTGTCGTACTTTTGGAACGAGAGATAAATTGTTTCCAGGATTTGAGGTTACTTGGTTGTGGTGTCAGTCCAAGGATACGACAAAGAGCGGCTGATACTCCCTCTTTTTCAAAGTTGAGCGGTATATCGTAGATACTAGACACATCAGGAGCAGATATCACATGCTCAGGGCGCACGTTACAAAAACGAGACAGCTTCTCTTTGCGCTTTTGATCGATTGGTTCGGTACTGCGGGCAATAATCATATCGGCAAATACGCCAGTACTATTGAGGGCACGCACAGCGGTCTGAGTGGGTTTGGTTTTCATTTCACCAATACTGCCTGGCACAGGCAAGTACGACACCATCACTACCGCAACATCGTCTGGCATATCACTCTTCATCATACGTACAGCTTCGAGAAATAAGACATTCTGGTATTCACCGACAGTACCCCCAATTTCGGTAATCACCACATCAGCTTTGGCTTCGCTACCAGCTCGCTTGATACGATCAATCACTTCGAGTGGAATATCGGGCACTACTTCTACATTGCGACCTTTATACTCGAGGTTTCGTTCTTTCTTTATCACCGACAAATAGACGCTACCAGTGGTCATATAATTGATGGCAGGCAAATCGATATTGAGGAAACGTTCGTAATTCCCCATATCTTGATCTGTCTCGAGACCATCATTTAGGACAAAACACTCACCATGTTCGGTGGGGTTCATCGTTCCCGCGTCGACATTGATATAAGGGTCAACTTTAATTGCGGTAACAGATAAGCCACGGCCTTGTAGGGTCAAGGCAATCGATGACGAAGAAATACCTTTCCCTACGCCACTCATGACACCGCCGACAATAAAGATGTATTTGGGATGTTTTACTTTACTTACTTTTTTGGGAACACCAGCCGATCGGTTAGCCATACAAGAAGGGTTAGGACGAGATTAATCTAGACACGTAGGTAACGAGCAATGGCGAGGATACTAGACACCAAGCCAAGCGCTACACCGATACCCACCAGGGTAGCAAAAATGGACGAGAAGTTCGAGACAAAATACTGATGGAGATCAAACTCAAAGAAGTCGGCTGTGGCTGGACCAATCCAAATCATAATTGGATATAGTATCGCAAGGGCCAAGATACCTGAAATCACTCCGTACATAACACCCTGTAACATAAATGGGCCACGAATAAATGAATTGGAAGCTCCCACCAAACGCATCACCGAAATTTCTTCTCGGGCGGTATAGATCGCTAGGCGAATAGTATTAAAGGTAATGAGTACCGCAGCCACAATTAAGACAATCATAGTAATAAAACTGGCTCGTTCGACAGCTCCGATGATATCGGTGAGCTTGGCAATGGAGTCTTTGTTATCGGCATAATTCACTTCATCGATGAGTGGTGCCTGGGGGGACTCACTAGCTTTTTGCTCTTCCAAAAAGCGGGCAATGTTTTCGTACTGGGAGGTTTCGTTGGCGCGAATGGCGATTGTAGCACCAAGCGGGTTTTCTCCTAGTTCCTCAAGTGCCTGCATGGCAACACTATCGTTTTGATTCTTTTGTCTGTAGTCGGTCAAAGCATCTTCGCGTGAGGTATATCGAACCTCAGCCACATCAGGCAGGGCCTCCACCGCTGTCTTGAGCGACACAATATCAGTCTCAGTGGCTGTGGTTACAAAATACACATTGATGTCTACTTTGGATTGAATATTTTGTAGTGAGACCGTTAGTAACTGTTCAAGAAGCATGGTTGATCCGATGACAAACAGTGCCACCGTAATCACAAAAATTGATGCCAGTGATACATAGGCACTCCGCCAAAATCCGATAAAACCAGCCCGAAATACCCGTCGTAAACCTGTTACCATATTAATACTTTATAACACGTACTTACCCGTGTTGTCGTCACGAATTATTCGACCTCCATCCATAGTAATCACTCGTCGACCAAGTTCATCGATCACCCCTTTGTTGTGGGTGGTCATCACCACAGTTGTACCAAGATCGTTAATCTTACGCAGAATCTGTACCACTTCGTAGGTAGCAATCGGATCAAGGTTACCCGTTGGCTCATCGGCAATGATAATGTCTGGCTGGTTCACAATTGCTCGCGCGATTGCTACCCGCTGCTTCTCGCCACCAGATAGTTCATTGGGAAAATTCCAGGCTTTGTCTGCCAAGTCTACCAAGGAAAGAGCCTGGGGTACGTTTTCGGCAATCTCATCGTCAGTCCGACCATTTGCTTCCATCGCAAAGGCGATATTTTCGTAGGCCGTTTTGTTAGGGAGTAGTTTGAAATCCTGAAACACCGTACCAATCTTGCGTCGATAGTGTGGCAGCTTCGAACGAGGAATACGGTGGATGTCCAAAGATTCAAAAAATACTTGACCGTGGGTCGGTGCTTCCTCCGCAATAATCATTTTGAGGATGGTCGACTTACCCGCACCCGAGTGTCCCACAATCGAAACAAACTCCTTGGGATCTATCTGGAAGGTAACTTCTTCAATGGCTGACTGCCGTCCGTCATTATATAGCTTAGAGACCTTATCAAAATAAATCATAGATACGTATTATTTTACGCTATAAGTGGACTGGCGTCGAGAAAAACCTGTATATCGCCCTGTAGTACCTGCTCGATTTGTCGCACTTCCACACCTGTGCGATGGTCTTTGACCAATTGATACGGGTGTAGTACATACGATCTGATCTGACTCCCCCATTCTATCTTCACGGTTTTTTCGACTGATAACCCCTGAAGTTCCCGGAGACGTTGCTGTTCAGTAAAGGCAAAAATCTTTCCCAGCAGCAAAGCCAAAGCTCGTTCCCGATTCTGTTGCTGACTACGCTCAGAGGAGACATGGACCGAGATGTTGGTGGGCAAATGTGTCATCCGCACCGCTGTCTCACGCTTGTTGACGTTTTGCCCACCTGCCCCACCAGATTTAGCAAACGTAACCTCAATTTCATCTTCTGGCACGACGGCTGCTGCCACATCAGGAATCGCTGGTGACACTTCAACCAGGGTAAATGAGGTCTGCCTTTTACCATTGGCATTAAAAGGTGAGATGCGAACTAGTCGATGAACCCCCGACTCAGAGGCGAGAGTACCGTAGGCTCCTTTACCTTGTATCTCAATCACGACATTACGGTACCCACCTTCGGTATTTGCATTACTATCAATTTCTATCACGCCCCAGCCACGACCTTCGGCGTAGCGTCGATACATCGAGAGGAGCATACGGGCAAAGTCCTCTGCATCATCCCCACCAGCACCAGCCACAATAGTCACCACTGCATTAGCTTTATCATACTTACCCTCCCCTGAAGCTTCAGCCTGCATTTCTTGCAGTTCCTTAATCATCGCTTGCGCTTTTTGACTATCCTGCCAAAAATCTGGCTGCAGCATGGCAGTTTCAATTTCAGCGATTCGGATGGTTGGGTCAGACATTATTCATGTAGTATAGCAAATTAAACAAAGCTTACTAACATGGTCGAAAACTACTATATGATGTTTAACTGTATATGTATTTTTCAAATCGGAAACTTCGTGATATCATCGTAAACGCAATTGAAAAGTTGCAAAACAATTCATTGCCAATGTAGCTCAGTTGGTAGAGCACATCCATGGTAAGGATGAGGTCTCCAGTTCGATCCTGGACATTGGCTCACAATACAAAACACTACGATCTATCGTAGTGTTTTGTATTTGATATAGAGATTACTTCCGCTGTAGCAATACCATCAATAGTACCCCCACCACTGCTCCACTGAGATTAAAGATTAGGTCTAGCATTGCATTTGCATAACCACCCACACCATTATTTTCGATCGAAACAGCAATGAGGAATTCCATGATTTCATTGAGTCCACTGATGCCAAGTGAAATCATTGTGGCAGCAAGTGCTACCAGGAACGTATGTCCTTTGATGCCAAGCGGCACCCGCAGTGTGTGATAGGCCATCATTGCCACCAACCCATAGAGATACGCATGAACCACCTGGTCGTACTTTAATATATAAAATTCGCCACCAAGATCAAGGAACGGGTAAATCTTGTACGCAAAGAGTACCCCATCGGCAGTCTGTACTGCCCCGCCCGCAACATGCATCAGTCCCCAGATAGATAGGTACCAAAGCATCCACACCGGAAACTGGGTGTATCGCAAGGTGGCAAATACCCCCGCAAAAATCGCCACAATAACAGCTACATAAATCACAAATTCAAGATTGAGATCACGCAGGAAATAGATCCCACCAGCAATGAGATATAAAGCAGAAAATAAAATAACAGGGATATGTAATCTTGTCATATATTATAAATCTAATAGCGGATATACATCGTATGCAACCTGGTCATATGGATGAACTGCGACCATAGCTGTGATTACTTGTGCAATAATTGCACTATCACAAGTCACCTCAATTCTCTCTTCTTCAACGGTTTCAAATGTACCCACAGAACCAATAAAAGGATCAGCTCCGTCAAGTGGTATGTAACGTCCAGTTACTGGCATACTAACAGAACAATGTGAATAGGTCTCAAATCGCCAAGCACCAGCGTCGCCCATAGCCCGTCTGACACTGTCTACATGACCAAGAGGCACTGTCACGACTAATTTAACTTTCGAAAATTCCATGATTTTATTATAACAAAAAATATCTGGTTTTTTCTTGCCGAAAGTGTACTCGTCAAAAACTAATAACATAACATCATTATGCTACTGACATTTATTATCAACCACGTACGAAAAAAGCCAGCTATTCGCTGACTTTTTTCTAACTGCGCGGTAGACGGGACTCGAACCCGCAACCTCCCGCGTGACAGGCGGGTGCTCTAACCAGTTGAGCTACCACCGCAGTTATTTGATCATTTCCTGTCACAATGTAACAGTGGCAAGAGTATATACACTTTTTTACAAAAGGGCAATATCTTGCGTTGTGTCGATGGGTAGAGTCGAACTACCGTCTAGGGTTTATGAGTCCCTCGTTCTAACCGTTGAACTACACCGACAAGTGAGTGCTAGGAGTATACCAGAAGATTAAAATTATTCTAGTCTCTTTGAAACTATCTTGAGGAGCGCCAATATACGGTATTTGAGATTGGTGCTTTTGACCACTCGCAAGGCTACCACCCCAAAGTAATTGTCGTGGTTCTCATATCGTTGCTTTGGACGCTGTTCTAAGTAGATTGGGGATTTGAACTGCTCTCTAGGTATAGCAAGTTCGTTTTCCCAATACTTCATAATAATCTGCTCACGAGATTTATGCTGTGAGGCTATATATACATACGGTCTAAAATCACTACGAGATAACTGCAAACACTCCTCAAACCAGCGTATCATTACTTTCAAAATTCGTGAGTCTGAGTTCACTACCGCTGCTTGTCCAGAACGTGACTTTACTCCTTCACCCCAATAGATACCGATCCCTAAAAAAAACAAGTTGCTTCTTCGCACCTCTTTTATTTTTTGTTCTGCCCAACTACCAGCTTCATCAATAGCGTCAACACGCTTTTTGCGGTTCATCTCTGCTCCCTTTTGGCGACCAGCGGAACCAGCTGCAATTTGTTTGGCTTTGAGTTTTTCTTTTTGTAATGATGTCAATTGTATCCCCTGACACCACAAGCTGGCCGAGCCACGGGATACCTGTAACTCTTTTGCGATATCTTTTATACTCCAGCCTTGTCGGCGTAATTTTAAAGCTTGTAGTTTTTCTATACTCTTAGACATACATACATGATAACATATGTCAGAGGTTTATTTATACAAGGCCATGCATGAGGTTTTTCTCACGAGATTCAAGGATCGTTTCAGCACGGGTGATGTCTTCGGGATAACCAATAGGAATCCAGAGATCCTGCTCTACTACCGCCATCGGATACTTTTCAGCATATTCGGCAATCACATCGGTCAAGTAGTATTCCCCATTACGCTCAACTTTGATAGCAAACTCAAAGATATGTGTATCAAGTACCATCACACCAGTTGAAGCTAAATTAGATGGTGGATGGGTTGGTTTTTCTACAAATTCAGCCAGGGTGCCATCGGGATGACGGACTACGATACCAAACCGCTCGGGGGTCTTCGTTGGCATCGCGAGGAGTGCCCGACTGTATGATGTCACGCGAGCCAAATCATTGGCTCCATGTATATCGTCGCCAAACATAAAAAGGAAACGACCCTTGAGTAGATCTTGGCAAAGCCAAAGGGCTCGAGCGGTACCAGAAGGAGTTTCTTGCGTGACATAGGTCATCTTTTTTTCCATGTATATTTCGCCACAGTGTGCTTTGATCTGTTCCTCCAAGTACCCCGTCACCATAATAATTTCATCAACTGCACTTGGCAGAGCTTCCACAATATGATCAAGCAATGGTCGTCCTTGTACACTGACTAATTGCTTGGGGGTATTATCTGTTAATGGTCGGAGACGCGTCCCTTTCCCAGCTGCTAAAATGACACATTGCATATTATTTATAATACCATTGTCGTAAAGTAAAAGTAATAATTGTTTGCATATTTTTCCAATACATTGTATAGTCTTGGCACCTCTGTAAAGAGATATAGCGGGTTAGAGGAGAGGTACCTCGGGAGGCTCAACAGGGCTCATCCACAGAAATGTGAAATGGAATCCTTGCCAAATTCGGTGAAACCTTCGTTCGCTTGCAAAATGAGAACATGGCAATACCGAGCCAAGCCTTGATACAAAGTATTAAGGAAGGTGTAGAGACTAGATGGTAAGTATCTGACTTTGCTAACGCAAAAAGATAAAGGTATAGTCCAGACCCCAAAATACTGCTTCGCAGTATGTAGCGAAAGCTATAGTGGCACGCATAACCTCCAGACTCCGGTTCGATTCCGGAACCCGCAACAAGAGTGGACGCTTCCAACGGAAAGTCCCAAAACAACCTTAGTAGATACGCCAAGGGGGCGGTTCCAAACGAACCAGCCCCTTTGTCGTATACGATTCCCTCTGGTAGAACCGCATTTTGTAATTTTATTTTCTGATTTACATCAACATCCTGCCACACACGGGCTAGATTGCTTATATTCTGTAACGAATAGTTTATTTTAGACTCTAAATCAAGCCTATCTATTTCGGCTTCATTCTTTGTTATCTCAAGTGATGCAATACGATTATCAATATCGCCTCGCATTCTTATATATGTATCGCGGTCTATGTCTCCTTCAACCCGCATTTCAATTATGCGGGCTAATCTGGTCTTTAGTGCACTAAGTTGCTCATCTGATTCATTACGCACTGTAACTACTTCACGCTTACGTTGTTCCCACACTTCTAAAACAGTAGCTTTAAATAATTTAATATATTCTTCTTTAGGAGTAAACGTCTTTAATAAATCAACAAACTTACCTTCTAATACATCTTTAGGTATTGAACTAGCATATAAACC
>JBJORD010000072.1:0-6210 GCA_046049585.1 Candidatus Parcubacteria bacterium | reverse complement strand
AATATCCGCTTCGTCACTTTGGGTGCCGCTGGTAAAGGTGTCGATGCGGTTGATGTCTCGTGGGAAGAGGGTGGCTTCCTTCACGTTATCAAGGCCGCAGAACTTTTGGGTAAGTCTCTCAAGTCCCATTCCCCACCCACCGTGTGGAGGAATACCGTAGCGAAAGGCTTGCAGATAGAAATGGAATTTGTCTGGATCAAGACCTTTCATCTTGATTCGTTCAATTAAGTTCTCGTACTTGTGTACCCGTTGACCACCGGTAGTAATCTCTACTCCACGGAATAAGAGGTCAAAACTCTTGGTGAAGCCTGGATCCTGCTCGTCTTCGTAGGTGTAGAACGGTCGCTTTGAGACTGGGTAATGAGTAATAAAGATATAATCACTGCCAAGTTCCTGGTTGGCATACTCACAAAGCCAACGTTCATCTTCTGGTTCGAGGTCTGGTTCAGTAGTCTTATCTACCCCGGTCTTTTCTTTGATCAGCGCCTGTGCTTCACGTAGTTTCATAAATGGGAAAATGTCTCCAGTGGTTGGTACTTTCGGAAGATCGATACCAAGGGTAGCAAATTCTGGCAGACAGGTTGCCTCTAGATGTGCACGTAGATACCGCATGAGCCCAGTAAGAATTTTCATGAGGTCGTGGTGGTCTTCTATGAATCCAACCTCAGCATCAAGTGATGTGTACTCACTGAGGTGTCTAGTAGTGGCACTCTTTTCGGCCCGAAAGGCGGTGGCAAAAGTAAAGACACGTTCTAGTGATCCAACTAGGATCTGCTTGTAGAATTGTGGACTTGAAGCTAAGTACGCGGTAGTCTCCCGGAAGTACGGCACTCGGAACACTGCCGCTCCACCTTCAGCGTCACCACCAACCAACTTTGGTGCTTGGAACTCGGTAAAACCTTGGCTGCGGAGGAACTCGGCATAGCCTCTAGTGATTTCACTTTGGATTTTGAATACGGCGCGGTCACGTTTACTCTTGAGGGTCAGAGGACGATTATCGAGACGTACCTCAATACCATAGTCACTATCGAGCTCAAGTGGCATTGATTCAGCTTTATTCAAAATAGTGATAGCAGTGATTTCAAGTTCAATATTACCATTTTGTACCTTGTCATTAATCATCTTCTCAGGCCGCTGATTCACGATCCCATGAACCATTACAGCGGATTCGTTACTGGCTTCTTTGGCATTTTCGAGTACTTCTGGTTTTCCAAATACTACCCCTTGGACAACTCCACTACGATCTCGAAAATCGAAAAAAGCCATCTTACCTTGATCTCTACGGACATCAACAATAGCCTTGATACAGACAGGCTGTCCGATTTGGGTGTGTAGTTCTTTAATGAGTGTTCGTTCCATATGATAAGAGTCTGGAGAAAACAAAAAGCACCACGCTTTTCACTCCTCCAAATATATTAACCTCCCTAATATATTTGCAGGGGCGAATACAATCATGTGATTGCGGTACGCGGTGCCACCCTACTTTGGTCTCATTACTTCCGTCACCTCGACGATTGTCAATCGTGTCATTGGTTTTTATAGTATGCCAGCTTGCCAGCTGTTGTCAATTAGTGAAGAGTTGGCTTTTTAATTGGTAAAGTATTGGTTACCAAAATTACCAAACTCAAAGTATTGTCTACAGTGATAGCCACTGAATTTTCAAAATCTAATACTAATAAATTCAAGTCTTTAAAAAAATTCATATCCTCAACTTTATTTGCCCTAATTACAAAACTGTCATTACTAGGTCCTTGTTCATAGTGAACATTCTCAAGATCATAATCTGATAACAGCATATGTATTTGTCGCTTTATCGCTACTAGTTCGGGAGTTACTAGTAGCTCTGTTTGCAAGTAGGGCTTTTCTGACATTTTAATCGTATTAGAGTTCAATACCAATCGCTTTTCGCACGCGTTCCAAGACTGGGCCAGATACTTCCTTGGCTCGAGCCACACCGTCTGCGAGGACAGTACGTACATCAGCATCAGTAATATGATTGCGGCGCTCACACATAGTCGATAAGTGAGCATCAATATCTTCTACCAATGCATCTTTAAGGTTTTTATATTTGCCTTTATTCTCTTCGTAGAGTGATGCGAGCTCTGCCTCAGTCTTAAAGAGTTTATGAATGGCGTACACGTGTTCTGGTCGCTCGCCACTACTGTCGGTTACGATACTCATGACTGCCTTCTGAATCTCCTCACGTGTGCCAAAGAGTGGAATAATGTTCTTGTAGCTCTTAGACATCTTTGTACCGTCAGTCCCGGGGACTATGCCAACCGCATCAAGAATAAGCGTCTCAGGTTCTTTGAGTATCTCAGTGTTGTATGACTGATTAACCTTGCGCACTGCCTCCCGAGTGTATTCGAGGTGCTGGCGCTGGTCTTCACCAACTGGCACTACATCGGTATCGTAGAGAGTGATATCAGCTGCTTGCAGCATTGGATAGGTGAAGAGTCCAGCGTTTGGTTCGATCCCCTTCGCTATCTTGTCTTTGTAGGCGTGTCCCTGCATCAGGAATGGGACAGTGACCATACAATTAAACACCCAGCCGAGTTCCATATGGTCTTGATTATCTGACTGACGGAAGATCGTCGCCTTCTTTGGATCAACGCCAGCTGCGAGGTAATCGCGTACAACATTGTAGATATTTGCCCGCATTACTTCTGGATCCCGCACCGAGGTGAGTGCATGGTAATCCGCGACCATAAGGAAACTCTCATAGTCTTCATACATGTCCACAAAAGGCTTTAGTGCCCCAAAGTAGTTACCGATGTGTAAATCTCCCGAAGACTGTAGTCCTGTCAAAAGTCGCTTTTTCATACTCTCTAGTCTACCAGACTAAAGGAGTGAATACCAAGTAGGCTACCCTACAAGGGGTAATACCAGTTCAAAGCGGGAACCTTTTCCTTCACCTTCGGAATGAGCAGTCACATCGCCGCCCATAGCTCGTGCCATCTCACGCGCTACAAAGAGACCGAGACCAGTTCCTTTGATGTTTACTTCGTTGGCATTTTTAGCTCTCGTAAACTTAGAAAATAGTGAGTCTATAGTGTCTTCACTCATACCGATACCGGTATCGATAATATCGACATACACTTTTTTTGTTTTTGGGTTATCGTGAATATGGACACTAATAGTTCCCTTAGGAGTATATTTAAGTGCGTTGTTGATGAGGTTGTGTAGGATCTGCTGCACTTTGCCTTTGTCGGCATGCACGGTCCCTTTTGTTGTGAGTGTCGACTTATACAAGAGCAGTAATCCTTTCTTAAATCCTTCCCCACGTAAATCTGAGGTAACGTCTTCAGTCAGTACACCAAGGTCAAAATCAACTAATTCATACCGCATATTGCCTCCTTCGATACGTGACACACTAAGGAAGTCTTCTACCGACTCAGCCATTAAACGTGCTGAGTCTGCAATACGATTGAGTGGTTCGCTCATTTTTTCGTCTACCTTACCAAAGCTTCCTTCTACTAACATAGAAGCATAGCCACGAATAGCAGCGAGTGGGCTACGGAGCTGGTGTGAGGCTACTGATACGAATTCAGATTTCTGTTTGTCTAGTTCACGTAAGCGAGCGTTAGCCTTCTCAAGCCCTTTTGCCAGGTTCTCGATTTGTTCGCGTTGCAGCACTTCACGCCGGGCGCTTCGAAGGAGGAGTAGTCCAAAGCCCACAGTAACTACCGTACTAGCGCTTGTTACCAAGAACTCCAAACTGTCGTCTGTTAGGACGAGGTTGAAAATTGCTACCAATGTAAAGATAAAGAATAATAGACGTGCCAAGATGAAGCTGTCGCCACGTAGCTTAATTGAGCCTTGCTCGATAATTGAGTAGGTTAGGATAACGAGGAAGATTGGCAGTGAGAAGAGTGCATACAAATTTACTTCATATACATCAGTGATAGTTGCAATGTAATCAGAACCAGAAAATATACTCAAAAACAGAATACTTGATAAGGTTAGTACCAACGTCTGATTTCGGTGTTTTTTCTCACGCCAATTTTTGATAGTAACTGCTATACCTAATAAGGCAATTACTCCAATTGATGACCATTCAACAATCAGTTTATATAGTGCCAAAAGTTCGTTACCTGCCATCTCACAGTTAGTTTCATCAAAATCACCCACAGCAAGACCTGCAATTGTTATTATCAAAGGAGGAGTTGCAATAAGGATTGTAGTAAGTGTTATAGATAGTGGTAGTGAGTTCCTACTCAATGTTTGAACGATAAAGAAACAAGCGAGTACTAAGTAAAAAAGAATGTTAATCAAGTCCAATGTCGACCAGAATGCTGCCACAGCGTAATAGTTATTCGAGTGCCAAGCCACTAGGTCACCAATTAACCATAAAGACAATAGTAATGTAAACAAACCAAATAATTTACTATTGACTCGTGAACCTCCAAATCTATAAACAACGAAACCAAGTGCAACACTCACAATTGTTGGAAGCAAATGCGAATAAAGAGCAAGCTGTCTTACAGCATTGGTGGTTTCGTAGCATGTGTTGATTAAGCCTTCCATAGATTAACTATAGCCTTTTTCTTTTAGAATATCAGCAACTTGTTTTGGATAACAATCCCAATATACATCTTGATGCTGATGGTCAACAATTATCTCAGCTATGAGCGGAGTAATCATGTAATTATTCTGAATCAACTTGAGTCCGGGTATTACAATACTATCAGCAAACTCTGCTTCACTGTCATTAGAGATAAAAGTTTCAAATAAAATATTGTCTCGTAAAAATAGTTTTAAGAAATGTTTATAGTATTCTTTTGAATTTTCAAATTGTTTAAACCAATTAGAACCGTCTGCGCTTATTACAACTGGTTTAATGCCCGCAGCAGAAAAGAATAATTCATGATGAAGATTAATTAGTGACTCACCTTGTACAGTGTTGACACTTTTTATTGGATGACCAACATGTTCGTTAAAGTCGACGACAGTTTTGTACTCAAATACATCTCGTCCTCCTGGACTAGTAAACTGATAGATTGGTAGTTTCCCTAACCCTCGCTTGAATTGATTCCCACTACTAACAAATTTATCGTCATAATACTCAATCACAAAGGGTGTCAAGTTGTATTTTTTTGCTAGTTCAAAAAAAAGTAATGTTTCAGTTAAAGGCGTGAGTACTTGTCTAAACATTACAAGATGAGGTCGTTCAAACAATATCTTAATCTCTGTTGGTAATTTTACTTCACGACGAACTTTCTCTTGTAACTCCGGCAATGCACGACGTCGTTGAAGCTCTTCCACCGCCACCTCTAGAGGCGTGTAAAAATCGGACATTGGGTGTTTCGAGGAAGAGTCGTACATGGTGAGTTTATTACTCGGTGCTACAACTGTCCCCTACTTCTCTATCACATGATATTTTAATGCACTGATATGCCGAAGCCGAATTTTCGCAGATATTACTACAGGCGTTGTCTGTACAGTTCGGGAATATACTAGCTGAAATCTTGTATGCCTGATAAGTTGCAAGGCCATTTGGTGGGCAATAATCATCACAGTCACGAACAAAACAAGTCTGACTTGTGGGGTCACAAGGGCCCTCAATATAGAACTCATAATCTTTTGCGAACATGTATTTTGTGTACGCGGTGAGAAATGTGGACACAACTGCAAATAATACAAAAAATGTGAGTAAGCTCACGCCATGCTTTGTAAGGTATTCCTTGGGTTCTACCATACTTAGAATGTACCACACATACAATGCTGATTCTATAGTACGCTGTTAAATACTAAGACTGCACTACCAGCTAAAACAAAAAGCGTGCCAACAATTTTTTTTGTAAGTGCTGCTCTAGAGTAATCTTCACGTACGCTTTCAATACCAAATAATTGAGCTAATGCGAAACTAGCCATAATTATAAATATTGGTTGATACGCCTCTGTGGTTTGGATTAGAGCGATTGGTGCAAACAGAATAGCAAAACCAAAAAGCAAGTCACCCAAGAGCGTCAGTGATTCGTTGGTTGCGTTTAGGCTCAGTCCTTTGCGTATGTAGTTTTTCATAAAGTGATAAAATGCTTCACGAATGCTTGTCACAATTAAGCAAAGCATAATGCCAGTCATTACCATGCCGGTTGATCGCCAAAACATTGATTGCCAAAAATCACCCTCAATTGTAGAAAGTTTGAAAAGTGAATGCATTAGCCCCATGATGAGACTAGCTACCAACGCATAGAATATGAGCTTGGT
>JBJORD010000071.1:0-9593 GCA_046049585.1 Candidatus Parcubacteria bacterium | reverse complement strand
CAAACCTACTGATCTAACAACCGAACAGGAAAATCTCATTCGTGAGAGTGTGGAAGCTTTCACTATTGAAGGTGAGCTCAAGCGAGAGATTTCTAGCAATATAAAACGTCTTAAGGATATTACGTCTTATCGTGGTTCACGCCACACCAAGCGTTTGCCTGCACGAGGACAGCGCACCAAAACCAACGCTCGTACACTCAAGGGTGTCAAGAAGACGATGGGAAGTGGTCGTCGTAAGCTTGAGAAGACTTAAAATTATTAAGAGTTTATTATTTACTACGTAACGACATATGGGTAAGAAACGTATCATGAAGAAAAGTGGCGGTTCTGATGTAGCCGGGTCATCTCGAGCACTCAACCGTATTCCAAAGCGCAAGGTACCAACTGGTCGCCTTAACATTTTGGCCACATTTAACAACACACTACTCACTCTCTGCGATCCTAAGGGCAACGCAGTTATGAGTGCGTCTTCTGGGGCTCTTGGCTTCAAAGGTTCTCGAAAGAGTACACCGTTTGCAGCAGCCAAGGTAGGGGAAATTATTGGCGAAAAGGCCACACAGATGGGCATGAAAGACGCTGAAGTAATCGTGCGCGGTGTTGGTGCAGGACGCGAGTCAGCGCTACGTGCTTTTTCAGGCAAGGGAATCAGTATCATCAAGATTGTTGATATGACACCAGTACCATTTAACGGTCCACGTCCTCCTAAGCCACGACGTATCTAATCTTATTCTGGTATATGAAAATCGGTCCAAAATTCAAGATTGCGAAGCGCCTCGGAGCTCCAATATTTGAAAAAACACAATCAGCCAAGTTTGCTATTTCTGAGCAACGTCCTGGACGTACCCGCAAGCGTGGCGGTGGTCAGGCAAGTGACTTCAAAAAGCAGCTCATCGAAAAGCAAAAGATGCGCTTTATTTATGGAGTAACTGAGAAGCAGTTTTCACGTTACGTGAGTGAAGCTGTGGCATCAGGACACCAGCCAATTGCCAACCTCATCGAGCGCCTCGAAGGACGTCTTGATAACGTTGTCTATCGTCTTGGTCTCGCCAAGACCCGCCGTTTTGCTCGCCAAATGGTAGCACATGGCCACATCTTGGTGAACGGTCGACGGTTGTCTGTGCCATCACACAAGGTGCGCGTAGGTGATGTTATTACTGTACGCGAAGGCAGTAAGAGTAGTGTCATGTTTATCAACCTTGCTGAGTCTGACGCAATTATGAGTGTCCCATCTTGGTTGACATTTGATGCCAAGGCGCTTCAGGGTACGGTAAACGGTACTGCTACCTTCCAAGCGGCAGAATTTATGTTCGATCCTGAGTTAGTACTCGAGTACTACAGTCGGTAATGATCACTCGTTGTTTTAGTCACGTTCTAATCTACACACTATGTTGGAAACAAATGTAACCCTACCATCAAAGCCACGAGTTGTATCTGAAGTCGATTTTCAGGGAGTTTACGAAATTGACGGCCTTTTCCCAGGCTATGGTCATACTCTCGGAAACTCGTTACGTCGCATTATTTTAGCTTCACTTCCTGGAGCTACTATCACTCAGGTAAAAATCGACGGCGTATCACATGAATTCTCTACGATTTCAGGTGTCAAAGAAGACGTCATCACTATCCTCCTCAATCTCAAGCGTGTTCGCTTCAAGCTTCATGGCGATGAGGCAATGACCATCTCACTCAAGAAGAGTACTGTTGGTACTGTCACTGCCGCTGACATCAAGCTACCGACTCAGGTTGAGATCCTCAATCCTGATCAGCATATTGCAGACATTACTGCCAAGGGTACTAGTATCGATATGGATATCACTATCGAACGAGGACTTGGCTACGTCCCTCGTGAAATTCACCAAAAGGACAAAGTAGAAATTGGTACCATTGCCCTTGACGCTGTCTTTACACCAATCCGACGTGCTAACTACGAAGTAGAGAATATGCGTGTTGGTGACCGAACAGACTACAACCGTCTCCGTCTTTCAATTGAGACTGATGGTACCATCACACCACGAGAAGCATTGGAACAGTCAATCGAGATCATGATTCACCAGCTCAAAGCGGTAATCGGCTTCCAAGACCAGTCACCAATCACTCCAACGGTAGACGCTCCAGTAGCAGCAGAAGCTCAAGAGCCTGATACTGAAGTTCTGAAGACTCGCGTAGAAACTTTAGACCTTAGTTCACGTACTCTACAAGCCCTCGAAACTGCCAGTATCCGAACAGTTGGTGGACTTGTGCGAAAGAAAAAAGATGATATTCTAGCCCTCGACGGTATTGGTCCAAAAGGCGTGGAGGAGATCGTAGATCTGCTCACTTCACTTGGTCTTACCCTAACTGAATAATTATTATGCAACACGGAAACAAAAATCGAACCTTTGGTCGTCCGCGCAATCAGCGCACGGCTCTTGTTCGTGGACTCGCGGTATCACTCATCCGCGACGGTAAGATCAAAACCACTGAAGCCAAAGCAAAAGAGCTACGTCCTTTTATTGAAAGACTTGTGACTCACGGAAAGGCCAATTCAGTAGCAGCTAGACGTATCGTGGCCAGTCGCCTCGGTGAACCAAGTGCAGCTATTATCAAAAAGATGTTCGAGGAGATTGCCCCAAAGTTCGCTAGTCGAGCTGGTGGATATACTCGCGTTATCAAGATGGGTCGTACCCCAGCCGGACGTGATGAAGCAGTCATCGAATTTGTTGAATAATCTATATGACTACTATCACCACACAACGCGAACACACTATTGACGCCACAGGCAAGCGTCTTGGTGTTGTAGCTACAGAAGCAGCCAAGGTACTCTTGGGCAAGATGGACACTGACTTTGCCAAGCACACCGTTGCTCCAGTAACTGTCACTATTTCAAATGCTTCAAAGCTTGATATTAGTGAGAAGCGCGCTACCGAAGTCTACCAGACCTATTCTGGCTACCCAGGCGGTCTCCGCAACGAAACTCTTGATCACCTCGGCAAGCGCCGTGGTTACGCCGAGGTACTTCGTCGTACTATCGGTGGAATGCTTCCAAACAACAAGCTCAAGAAGCCAATGCTTAAGAATTTAGTAATTACCGAATAATATGGCTACAGCAACCCCTCGCTACATAGAAGCAATCGGCCGTCGCAAGACAGCGACCGCTCGTGTACGCCTCACCCCAGCCAAAGAAACAACCGTGGTCGTCAACAACCGTCCATTGGCTGAATACTTTAAACACGCTAGTCACCAGCAGAATCTGCAGTCAGTACTTGCAACACCAGACACAGGTATCGAGCACTATCACATTTCTGCCAAGGTACTTGGTGGTGGTATTTCTTCACAAGCTGAAGCAATTCGTCTTGGTATCGCTCGTGCTCTCGTGAAAGAAAAAGAATCACGTCGCACACAGCTCAAGCAAGCAGGCTTTCTTAAGCGTGACCCTCGTTCAGTCGAACGAAAGAAGTTTGGTCTTCTTAAGGCTCGCAAGCGCCCAGCCTGGTCAAAGCGATAAGATTTTTACGTCCAAGCAAAACACCTTCCTACATTGTTGGAAGGTGTTTTGTTTTATGTGTATTTATTTTCGTATTGACAGGTTGTTACAAAACTGTATTGTACAAGAATCCATTGAGGCGCAGATCGTCTCACATCAAGTAGGTCTTGGTGCGTTGTGATGGATATACACTTTGGGGAATTCTAATGTCGGAAAAAATGCGGATGTTACTGTGGCTTGCTGTTTGTGCCGCAAACCCCTTCATCATGGTGGTTGTTCTCATCACAACCCCGAAGTTGTACAGTGAGATGTTCTTTACTGGCGTACTTGCTTCATGTCTGTCATCATTGTTACTCTTTGTCATATTCTGGGACAAAATCGCAACTGAGAAACACCTTGATAAGGTCTATGATATTCGTAGATACAACAAGTGGTTGCTTGGCTTGACAGTTAAACAGCATCCGGAAGCTGTCATGGCAGGACTTCGCAGTGAAACGAAGAAATTGCTTGCACTGTTTGTGGATGAAAGAGCCTTGCAAGACAAGTTCAACCAAACGCTCATCGATGACATAAACCACGAAGACCTGGTCGAGATCAGACGCAGGATTGCCGCGAAAAAAGCGGATTTGAAAATGCTGGTAGAAGCAGCAACAGACGCCGGACTTCAGTTGTCTGAAAATTGGACATATGCAGATCTGCTAGCCGAACCAAATATGTTAAATCAAGCCATAACGTAATCACTTCGGCCGAACCAGTACCTGCGAGGCCTCCGGACGAATCTGGAGGCCTTTCACATTTTGACACCACCTCTTTTTCGATTTATAATGGGTAAGTATGGTGAATAACAATAATGATGAAACTACAATTCAAGATGATAGTGAGCTCACCTACGATAATCCCGAACCAACTGATACTGAATTGAGTGAAGATGAAACAACCGCTGAACAGAAATTAAAAGCATTACGAAAGAAGTTAGAAGAAGCTACAGATAAAAATCGTGAGCTCGGGGAAGAAGTGCAGCGTACCAAGGCTGACTTCCTCAACGCTCGCAAACGACTTGAAGAAGATTCTCTACGTAGTCGCCAGCGTGATACCGAACGACACATTGAAAAACTCTTACCCCTAGCAGACAGTTTCCGATTGGCAATGTTAGACAAAGAAACTTGGGAAAAAGGTGACGAGAAGTGGCGTAAAGGGGTAGAAGGCATCCACATGCAATTACAAAGCATTCTGCGCGGCTATAACGTAGAAGCCGTTGATCCGACCAGACAACCCTTTAATCCCGCTGAACATGATGCGCTCAGTATGGTGCCAGTGGCAGATGCAGCACAACACAATATTGTGTTAACCGTTATGCAACCAGGCTACGTACAAAACACAGACACTGAACGTGTCATTATACGACCAGCACGAGTAACCGTGGGTGAACACACCACAGAAGCATAGACGTTTATCAAAATTCATAACATATCTATTTATGGCAAAAATTCTTGGAATCGATCTCGGGACTACCAACTCTGCAATGGCAATCATTGAGGCCGGTGAACCAACTATTATTGAAAACAACGAAGGCGTCCGTACCACTCCATCAGTGGTCGCCATCTCAAAGACTGGCGAGCGCCTCGTTGGGCAAATCGCCAAGCGTCAGGCAGTTACCAATCCGAAGAATACTATTTACGGTATCAAGCGCTTCATGGGTCACAACTACCAAGATGAGGTAGTTCAAAAAGACAAGAACATCGTCCCGTATGAAGTAAAAGAAGGTGCTGATGGTGGTGCTGTCGTAACCCTCGGAGACAAAGACTACCGACCAGAAGAAGTTTCAGCCATGATTCTCGCCAAGCTGAAGGCCGACGCTGAAGCAAAGACTGGCGAGAAGATTACCGAAGCAGTGATTACTGTACCAGCCTACTTCAACGATTCACAACGCAAAGCGACCCAAGACGCTGGTAAAATTGCCGGCCTCGATGTAAAGCGTATCATCAATGAACCAACCGCAGCTGCTCTTGCCTACGGCTTTAATAAGAAGAAAGACGAGAAGATTGTTGTCTACGACTTTGGTGGTGGTACCTTCGACGTCACCGTACTTGAAGTAGGGGACGGAGTAGTGGAAGTACAATCGACCGACGGTGACGCACACATGGGTGGTCGTGATATCGACTATCGTCTCGTGCAGTTCCTCATTGATGAATTTAAGAAAGCTGAAGGTATCGACCTGTCTAAGGATGCGCTTGCGCTTGGACTCCTCGATGACGCCGCCGAAAAAGCCAAAAAAGAACTCTCGACCACAGGCTCGACTGATATCAATATTCCATTCATCGCCAACAACAATGGCGCACCGGTACACATGATGACCACGATTACCCGTGCTAAGCTCGAAGAAATCGCGCACGAATACATTGATCGTTCAATCGAAATTACCAAGCGAGCCATGGAGGCGTCAGGCTTGAAGAAAGAAGACATCAACGAAATCATCTTAGTTGGTGGCCAGACCCGTATGCCAGCAATAGTGGACGCGGTGCGTAACCTCTTCGGTAAAGAGCCCAACAAGAGTGTAAATCCCGATGAGGTAGTAGCGCTCGGTGCCGCTATTCAAGCTGGTATCTTCCAGGGCGATGTCCAGGACATCACACTGGTTGACGTGATCCCATTGTCACTCTCAATCGAAACTATGGGTGGTGTAGCAACAAAGCTCATCGAGAAGAACACCCACATCCCAACCAAGAAATCACAGGTATTTTCTACCGCTGCTGATAACCAAACCTCAACCGAAATCCACATCAGCCAAGGCGAACGACCAATGGCAGCCGACAACAAGTCTCTCGGACGCTTTGTGCTTGACGGTATTCCACCAGCCCCCCGCGGTGTCCCACAGGTAGAAGTGACCTTTGACGTAGACAGCAATGGTGTACTCAAAGTAACCGCCAAAGACAAAGCTACCGGCAAGGAACAATCTATCAAGATTGAAGCTTCATCAGGTCTCACCGACGCTGATATCGAACGTATGCAGAAAGAAGCCGAGGAGCACGCGAGTGAAGACCAGAAGAAGAAAGAACTCATCGACACCCGCAACTTTGCTGAACAAATGGTCTATACTGCCGAAAAATCAATCAAAGACTACGGTGATAAAGTGAGTGTTGAAATCAAAACCGAAGTTGAAGAAAAGATCAAAGCACTTAACGACACTCGTGGCAGTGAAGACCTAGCAGCCATCAAAGCAGCTAGTGAGGCTCTCTCTACTGCGATGCAAAAGATTGGTGAAGCCATGAACCAAAACACCGACGCTAATGCAACCGCACCAGACACCGATGGACCAGTGCGCGATGCTGACGTCAAAGAAGAAAAATAACCACAAAGTAGAAAAGACGCGCGCCACACTGCGCGCGTCTTTTCTAGCCACGTATGTACATGATATAGTGTGCACATTAGCAACCTTACTCACGCTCTATGAAAGATTACTACGAAGTACTAGGACTACAAAAAGGCGCTTCTCGTGATGAAGTAAAAAAAGCGTTTCGCAAACTCGCCGCTGAACATCATCCAGACAAAGCTACCGGCAACGAGGCCAAGTACAAAGAAATTACCGAAGCGTACGCAGTCTTGGGTGACGAAAAGAAAAAGGCCGAATATGATACCTATGGCCACGCCTTCCAAGGTGGCGGGGGTGGTGGAGCTGGTGGATTTAACTGGGCTGATTTTCAGCAGGGTTTTGGTGGGCAAGGCGGATCATTTGAATTTGATCTTGGCGACATCTTTGAAAACTTTGGCTTTGGTGGCGGTAAACGCACAGCCAGAGGACGAGATATTTCAATTGATATCAACCTCACTTTTGCTGAATCAATCTTCGGCACCACTCGCAACGTACTCATTACCAAAAATTCTGCCTGTACCCACTGTGAAGGCACCGGTGCAAAAAAGGGTACTGCCATGATAACGTGTGAGACATGTAACGGTAATGGCAAGGTGCGCGAAACACGCCAAAGCTTCATGGGAACCTTCCAAACAGTACGCGAATGTGCCACCTGTGCCGGCACCGGTAAAGTGCCCAAGGAACGCTGTGGCTTTTGTGCCGGAGCGGGTATTGCTAAAGCTGAAGAAGACATCACCATCAAAGTGCCAGCAGGAATTCAAAATGGCGAAGTAATCCGTATGACTGGTCGTGGTGAAGCGATTCCACGTGGACAAAGTGGTGACCTCTATATCAAAGTCCAGGTCGAAACCCACCCCACCATCAAGCGAGACGGTTCGACCCTCTACACCAAACTACCAATCAAGTTTACTGACGCTTTGTTAGGCAGCGAATACAAAGTTGATACTCTTGACGGACCAGTTACGGTGAGTATTCCGATGGGTATCACACATGGTGAATTGCTTCGCATCAAGAACAAAGGAGTGCCAACTGACGATCATCACCGCGGTGACTTCATGGTACGTGTAGAAATTGCTTTCCCAAAGAACCTATCTAAGTCAGCCAAGAAACTGGTAGAAGAATTACGAAAAGAGGGGATATAACCACACACTGACCCAAATTAAGCATATAATAGAAGCAAGGCTATCAGTCTTGCTTCTATTATATGAACACTGGTGACATTCTACTTCTCGTACAAGAGCTTGCGTATCTCATTGGTGTCTTTGGCTTCTTTTTGGTATACGCCATTGTGCGCGGCCGACAAGCGGTAATCAACTTAATTGTTGGACTATACTTTGCTCTATTGATTTCACTTGAGTTTCCTTACTACAGTAGTATCCTCAGCGGGGGAGAGGATGATTCGTTTTTAAAAGTGGCTATTTTTGCCGTCTTCACTGTCGTGTCGACCATTCTCATGACTCGCCTCATGCCACGCGAATACCAAGAAAAGAAATTTGAAAGCTTCGGGAAAAAACTACTTCTGGCTATTGGTGGCACCATCTTGATTATGGTATACAGTTTCCATGTCTTGCCGGTAACTGATTTTGTGACACCAGGTAGTCCTATCCAAGCCATCTTTGCTCCCGCCGAATACTTCTTCTGGTGGCTCCTCGCCCCCGTTGTTTTCCTCTACTTAAATTAACTTCAACCTTAAAATAAAATTATCTTCTAAGAAGAACCTTTACTTTTTATGTAGTTTATGTTATAATATTAGCAGTTGTCACCAAAGGAGGTAGTCATGGCGCAAGCTATCCGGCGAATCCTCACCTGGGGTTCGCAAATGGCATTTGGACTGTTTCTACTGTCCGCTGCCAACAATATCTTCGACTGGGCTATCTACCCGGTAGTCATGTGCACGATGGGTGTCTTTAGTGGCGGAATTATCATGGCTTTGGCCTCGATTCCGTTCAACTATGGACTGATCAGGCTCTATGACTGGTTCGGGAGGGATATGATGGGGATTGAAGCCTTGAAGGAATTCGAGGACAGCGCTGATGATTCGTCGTTCAAACGAGTCGTCCAGCGCCTAACCGGAAAAAGCCGTCATGGCCGCTTCCTCTTCATCTCCCTCTATGATCCGATTCCCGCAACCCTCTATATGCGAGATGGTACCAATACCTTTCATGGCCTCAAAAGCCGAGACTGGCTCTGGTTTTCCATCTCCACAGTCATCGCCAACTTGTTCTGGATGGTGCTGATGACTGCAGGTGTTGTCGTAGTCGAAGTTGCCACAGGAGCGTGCGCGATCTAACCAATCCCGCACGCTTCTTCTTTTATACGCCTGCTATACTAATAACAACATGCTGATTGGATTTTTATATGGCATTGCCGCGGCTTTCTTTTGGTCGCTTACGAATATTATTGATAAATATCTAACCGCTAGACATGCGAGTGACGGTAATGTTTGGGGAATTGTTATCCTTTCCTGTCTTTTTCCAGCAGTACTTATTCCAATAGCTAGTAACTACACAACGAGCAACCTACTTGAAACAAATTGGTCAGATATAGGCATTCTCATGCTGAGCGGACTTTTAATGGTAGGCTGGATATATTTTTACCTTAAAGCGCTTACCGAGGATGATACTTCTATAGTAATGACACTTCTCGTCTTGGCGCCATTCTTCTCACTTTTATTTGGAAATATTATTCTGCAAGAATTGCCCTCCGCCATTCAATTAGTTGGAGGAGGACTCTTAGTTATGGGAGCACTCGTGGTAAGCTACG
>JBJORD010000070.1:0-5141 GCA_046049585.1 Candidatus Parcubacteria bacterium | reverse complement strand
AATATCCTTAAGACGTTTTATATTGCTAGAAATCTCTCGCTTGAGCTCACCTTCAATAGTGAAAGCTTCCACACTCTCACGAATGAGATTTTCCTGTTCGGTTGTTAGATCAGTAGGTTTGGTGGTGGCTTCGATATTGTGCGAGGCAAGGATCTTTTTCGATCGAGAAAGTCCGATGCCATAAACAGCTGTAAGGCCGTAGGCCAGCTGTTTATCGTCTGGAATGGTGATACCTGAAATACGCATACACTAATTACTTATTTAGCCTTGTCGCTGTTTGTGACGAGGCTTCTTCTTGTTAATAACAAAGACTACACCACGTCGCTTGACGATGATGTCATCTGGGCTCATTTTCTTGACTGATGATCGTACCTTCATAATGTACTGCTTACATTCGTTTACTAATACGGGCTTTGCCGCCGTAGGGGTCAATGACCATGCCTACTTTGTCGCCGACCAACACTCTGATTCTAAACCGTCGCATTTTACCAGCCAGGTAAGCAATCAAAGATTCACCAGTGTCGTCACGAATAACGCGGAAAAGCGCATTAGGGAGCGCTTCTTCCACTGTACCGAATACGAGGTCCTCTTTGTTTGATTCTGACTGATCCATTAGACGTGCGTGAGTGTAGCAAAAGAATCGAAATTAGTCAATATATAAGGCCTAATTTTCTGTTGATAGCATTTCATTGATAGTAATTTTTTCGATCTTGTCAGGCATACTACGCTGCCAAATTGGTCGCACCTTGACCTCACTTTCGGCGATTCCACTGTAACTAGACATAATTTGTGGAATTCCTGTCTTTTCAGCGCCGGCGAGGTCGATTTTTAGCTTGCCAATGTCAAAAGTCCAGACAATCTTTGGTACGCCAGTGATTTTGAAGCCCAAACTATCAACATTAGCGATATTTGTCTGGCTAGTGGTGGAATTTTGGTATGAGAAGGTTAGTGCGTCGAGATTGTCTATCCGTACCCCTTCCCCGTCGTACCCCACAATAGTTTCTTTGGCAATAAAGGTAGCAAAGTCAGCGGCTTTAAATAGTGGCATTTGCAAAATTGCTTGCTCTTTAATGGTGACTAGGTTGTCTCCGTACTGTACTGCTGGCAGCTCAGTGTAGGTCATCGCGACTGAGCCGATAAAAGTCGTCATGCCGGCTGGTTTTTGGCTGTTTACTCGGTTAAGGAGTGTGTCTCGTAGCTCGGTTTGGAGACTTTGTCTGGCTGCGGCTAGCTCATTCTCATTGATGATAAATTTTGGACCCTTGAATCCTCCAGTAAAGGCCTCAGCGTTGGTGGCGGAAATGGCATTGTATAAGTCCATGAAATTACCCTCCTTAAAACCAGGCACTTGTAGTGTGGTCCCAGCCGGTAGGTTGTAGCCGTCTCCTGCTTCGTCAGCAAAGACTTCGGCGCGGATTGTACCAGGTACAGATTTGCCACTAGCGTCGGTACCTGCTCCTGGTACAACAACTGATTCTTGAATTCGAAAGACTTTACCATCGGTGGTAGCAAAGCGAGTGTTCTTGATTAGGCGTTCTGCTCCGGGGGTGGTCTTTTTGATTTCAAGGGTTCCTTTTGCTTGGGTTGATACTTCCTCTTGTCCAGTAGCTGCCACTTGTCTTTCACCGCTGGCTTCTAGGGTCATTACTTCATAGCTCAACTCCCCTGCTCGTAGCTCTTTGTAGGCAGTAAACTCAGCGTTTACATTAAGTTCACGCACTTTTGGATAAACGTTCACTGTAGCTCCTCCAGTTATGTAACTAAGAAATACTCCACCACCAACAATACTCAAAAATACGGCTGATGCGATAATAATGTTATTACGACTCTTTTTTCGTCCGTCGTAAACTGGTACAAACCCACTTTCTTCGTCATTGGTATCTCGGGTACTAGCGGTCTCTTCATACTGTCTACGAATTGGTGCTGGTGCTCCACCGCGCATATCGCCGTTTGATTGTGGACGTCGTACTGGGGCTTCTGGATTGATTGCTCTGCGTTCAGTTGGTGAACTTGGTAAAGGGCGTCGAGCAGCATTTGGCTCAGCTGGTCGAATATCTTGAAGATTCCATTTTTGTGACATATAACTAGTATACAGTATAGCTCGCTACACTTGGTCGAAATCGTTGCAGTGGTGTTGTTTGTGGAAAAACTGTGCGGCCATAATGACACTGGTATCAAAAATGACATCAGTAATAGCCGTTTCTTGGTCATTTTTGTATAAACGGTCAAAAAGTTCACTGGTTACTGTGTGTACCGTATGAGTTGATAGGGTTACTTTTTTGGCCGCTGAGATAATAAAATCATCGATATAACGCTCATTGTAGAAGTTGCTATGAAGAAACAGTACTTTTGGGATGGTCAAACTGTCTCCCGTTTCGGTGAAGAGTTGGGTCAAAGCTTGTTCATACTCAGCAAATACTAGTCCGACAGCTGCTTGTTCGGTGGTGGTTAGCAGTGTAATGCTATCGTTTACTAATACCGTCTTTAATAGACTCGCTGCATCTGCTTCGGGGACACTTAGCTTATGGGCTAAGTTGCGAATTATAGTATTGATACCTACCTGGGTATGGGTGGCATACTGCAAAACCCCGTCACGTACAATCGCTAATTCAGTGGCTTCATACGTAATATCAATGAGACAATACTCAGTCATTGTGGCATAGAGTTCACGGGTGATGCAGTGATACATCAACATCGTCGAGTAGCGTTCTAGAGTCGCTTTGGCAAACATTGTGTTTGCTAATTCAGTTACAGCATCTGTAATGAGGGTGTCTGCCACGGCTGATACTTGTGTCAAAGTTAGTCTCGCCGCGGTCTGGCCAGTTGGATTAAATGTCTGGTAGCCATTGGCTGTTATATCTGTGGTAGCCCTGGTCATAATTGTCAGTTGATGGGCACTATCTTTGGTGACTGACTCCAAGGCGCCAACGGTTTGCTCGTTGGCTTGTTTGATAAGGTCTTCTATCAGATCGTCGGTAATAGTAAATACTTCATTTTGTGTGTACGTAATCACTTTACTGATAGTGTGTGACCAGGGAGCCGATATTGATACTTGCACTGTATCGATTGTCACGTGACCAAACTGACTGGTTAATTCCTTACGGCCTTCACCATCCAGCGTCATGACACTACTAACTAGCGTAGCCATCATGCTTTTTTGGTTTTGGACAAAATCATTCTCACTATGTAATGAGGCAAACTCACGACGTGACCAAATAATCTCGGGGTGCTTTAAGGTAGGATCAGAACAAACAATGGAAGTGAGGACACTACCAGAACCAACTTCAATCAGCGCACCAAATCGTAGTGTTGTGTGTGTGGCTACAAGAAACTTCATACAGTCAGTATACAAGACAAGTCTGCAAAGACGTCTTTTCTGTCGACCAATGTCGGGGATTGTTATACTAACTGAGTACTGCTTTAATGCGTCGCACTCCAGCCGAAGACGATTCTTCTTTAGTGATGGTGAAGATACCTTTGATATCAGCCAGATTGTCGACATGTGGTCCACCACAGAGTTCTTTTGATACTACTACCCCATCAGTGGTTGTCATGGTGTATACCTTTACTTCATCAGGGTACCGATCCCAGAATGATGCCTCTATAGTTGGGTCATTTTGCGCATCTACTTTACTCATCATACTGATGGTAACAGGACCGCCTTGCTTGATAGCGTCATTAACATACGCTTCGACTTTGCGAAGATCTTCATCACTGATTTTTTCAGGATGGGTGACGTCGTAACGGAGACGTTCACCAGTGATGTTACTACCAGCTTGATGGACGTGGTGACCTAATACCTGTCGTAGTCCCGCGAGCATAAGGTGAGTGGCTGTGTGGTACTGAATCACAACCTCCGACTGATCAGCGAGTCCGCCTTTGAACTTTTGCTCAGCCCCAGCGCGACTCTTGTCACGATGCTCATCCATAAGTTTCTCAAACCCAGCACGTTCTACAACGAGATCTTTTTCGGTGGCGATTTCTTCAGTGAGTTCGATTGGAAAACCGTAAGTAGTATACAGGTCAAAGGCCTTTTCGGCTGTAATAGCTTGCTTGGTGGTGGGCGGAATGCTCTTGTCTATGACTTTCTTGCCATCTATCTCAGTGCTTGAAACATGGATTTGGAGAGAAAACTTGTTAAATTGCTTCAGACCCGCCTCGAGGGTTTTGCGGAATTGTTCTTCCTCGCGAGCAATTGCGTCTACGATGTCCGCTTTTTTCTCGGCCAAATTTGGATAATGGTTCTGATAAGTCGCAATGACACTCTCAGCCAATTCAGCAAAACGTCCGGCTGGTATTTCGAGTTTATCGGCATATCGTACTGCCCGACGGAGGAGTCGACGTACGAAGTATCCTTGTTGGTCATTACTAGGATACACATTGTCTCCAATCATAAAGACTGCACCACGAATATGATCTGTTATAACGCGGAAAGCTACTTCATTACCAGGGTAAATTTTACCGGATAGAGTACCAATCTGTCTTACTACAGTATTAAGCAGGTCGACCAAAAATACGTCTGGACTACCAACCTTGGCTGCGGCGATACGTTCGAGTCCTCCGCCAAAATCAACATTCCGTTGTGGTAGCTTGGTAAAGCTACCGTCTGCTTGCTTGATATATTCAATGAACACCGAGTTACCGATTTCAAGGAATTGTCCACTGTCACTATTTGGATGTGCTGCTCGTGGTCCATATTCAGGGTGGGTAGCATGCTCGGGACCAAAGTCATAAAAGACTTCACTATCAGGACCACCAATTTCACCAGTTGGCATGTTGGCTGGCTTACCAGATCTACTCCACCAGTTTTTGGCTGCATCGTAGTAGAAAATGCGACCTCCTTGCATACCGACCTGGTATCCGTCTTCTTCACTACCAATGAATACATCCTTGGCTTCAATACCTCGTTCAGCAAAGAGTTCTTTCCAAATCGCTACTGATTCGTCGTCACGAGGAATACCAAGTGACTCATCGCCAGCAAATACAGTGACGTATATACGTGCTGGATCAAGTCCAACTTCATCTACCAAGAAGGTAAAGAAGAAACGGAGTTGCTCTTTTTTGAAATAGTCTCCAAGAGACCAGTTACCAAGCATCTCAAAGAATGTGGTATGACGATTGTCCCCCACCTCTTCGATATC
>JBJORD010000069.1:0-33052 GCA_046049585.1 Candidatus Parcubacteria bacterium | reverse complement strand
CAGATATGGACGCCGCTGGATATAGACCACTGACTTTCTCCGAGCTTGTGACATTGGGATATAAAAAACCGAAATTTGTACAGGCAGACATCATGGTATGCGCATACAACACGCATGTTATTGATAATCACTACTTTGCATCATTTTTAGGCTTTGTTGATGGTTTTAGGTGTATCATGACACATGATGTCAGAGGTCTGTGGGGAAACGAATTTCGTTTTTTATTTGTACGTAAAAGTTGATTGGAGGTAAAGATGTAATGAACCAATTGATATGTCTAAGACAAAAATTAAAGGAGTAATTGGTGGCATCTTTTTTCTGGTTGGTTTAGTGTTTATTGCTAGCGCGTGTTTCACTGTATTAGAACAGTCGCGCTGGTTTAAACAAGCAGTTGTTACGACCGCTGAAGTTACTTCAATGACACCAGTACAAAACCAACGTGATCAAGCACTGATGTATCAGACGACACTTACGTATAGTGTCGGTAGCACATCGTACGTATTGATTGATCCAGTCACATCATCTTATAAACGGTTTGACCTCGGCGAGGTTGTAGAGATTACTTTTATACCAACCAACCCAAGCGATGCTCGGATTATCGGCGGCCTCTTTGGATGGTTCCTGCCAGGTATTTTTGGTTTTATGGGGTCAATCTTTACATTCCTTGGCGGGCTGTTTTTGTGGGGTTATACTCGAACCCAAAATATCATACGCCAGGGGGTGAGCATCATCGCTGAAAAATACGACATCGAGCACGTAGTCAACGAGTATCGTATTGTTGCTCTCTATACTCATAATGCAAATACCTATACGACACAACCAATTAGTTTAAGCAGCAGCGAATATCTGCATTTTTCGAAGGTAGATACAGTAGTAGTAAAGCATATGTCTCCTGGTCGTGCGGTGGTGGATGTGAAGGCTAGTATTGGTCAATGATTTATTTGGCTCCTCCGATGAGAAGAACCAAATTGTTGTTAATACATATAGCTTACAAATTAAAAGTCTGTTACTGGTTTCTTTTAAGGCCAACTACCCGAGGAGCAAAATATGTGATATTTTACGGCGATCAAGTGTTGTTGGTTCGACCGACGTATGGACACAAAATGTGGATGATACCAGGTGGGGGAGTAAAGAAACGAGAAACATTTGCCGTGGGTGCAGCTCGCGAATTACAAGAGGAGACAAGTATCACAACCAAACTCACCTACTTTTACGAGTACACGCAGGTACAAGAATATAAACACGATACAGTCCAGTGCTTCTATGGGTATGTCACTAAAGCAGAGGTGTCTATAGATAATTTTGAAATTGTTACATATGGCTGGTTTTCGCCTAACAATTTGCCAGTTGATTGTTCACCAATTGTTGCACGTATCCTTAATCAGTACCAAATGACAGTTATATAGCGTATATGCTATACTATTTTGTATGGATAATTTTTATCAGTACGGATTACCACAGCCATTTCACATCTCTGTTGGCGGCGTACTTTTTAATGAGGACTACGAGATTTGTGTCCACCATTTTCACAAACGTGACATTTCGCCCGATGTTCATTTCTTGATGGATAATCTTGATGACGTATGGCATTTGATGCGGGAATCACTTGAAGGTAATGAGTCACTTCATGATGCAGTATTGCGTGGAATGCAAGAAGAGTTTGGTTTGGTGGGGGCTGTCGACAAATACTTAGGATCAAAAATTGATATTATCACTGGTCCGAATCAAGTACCTTTTGAAAAACTAACCATTTATCATGCCGTAAAATTGGTTTCATTTGCAGACCGTCCAAGTCATGATGAAGAGAATAAATCTGTGATGGAGTGGTACATCCCGCGTAATCTCATAGCAATTTTTGATGCACAATGTGCAAAGACGCAGCGACCTGAACTTGATGAGAGAATTATTATTGAACGTTTTATATCGGCATATGCCCTCAACTAAACATATTCACTTTATTGGCATTGGTGGCATCGGAATGAGTGCCTTGGCACGGTTTTGGCACCATGAGGGTGCGGTCGTGACGGGGAGTGATCGGGAGTCTAGTCTTATCACCGTTGGGCTTGAAGAGCTTGGTATAAGTATTACTTACGAACAAAAAGCCGAGAATATCAGTGCTACTAGTAGTCTCGATCTTGTAGTGTATACCGAAGCTATGCCCCATGATCATCCAGAATTACTTGCTGCGCGTGCTCTTGGGGTACCGGTCGTTAACTATTTTGAAGCACTGGGGCAGGTGGCCAATGAGTATTATCTAATTGCGGTGGCAGGAAGTCACGGTAAGACCACTACCACCGCTATGATTGCCGACGTGCTTGAAGAAGCGGGTTTTGATCCAACGGTGATTGTGGGGTCGCTACGAAGTAAGACTAAGAGTAATTTTCGGCCAGGGAAAAGTAAATACGCGGTGGTCGAGGCATGCGAATACCGACGAGATTTTTTACATCTGCGACCCGATGTGCTCGTGCTCACTAATGTTGAGTACGAACATGTTGACTACTACAAAGACCTCGCCGATGTACAGAGTGCCTTTCGTGAGTTTGCTAGTCTCGTACCAGCTGATGGGGTGATTATCGCTAATACAGGCGACGAGAACATTTTACCCATTCTGACTGGCCTTGCGCCAAAAGTTATTGATTATCGTCCCCTCATCGATTTGACCTTGGCACTTCGCCAACCAGGTATGCATAATCGTATGAATGCCGCTGGAGCCAGGGGCGTAGCAGAGTGGCTTGGCATCGATTTGTCGGTTACTACTACTGCTCTAGAAAACTTTGCTGGCACGTGGCGACGCTTTGAATACAAAGGGGAAGTGGTAGGGGCACCCGTCTATGACGATTATGGCCATCATCCAACCGAACTGCGAGCCACATTTGCTGGTGTACGGGAACTGTATCCTGATCGTCGTCTCAAAGTAGTTTTCCAATCACATACGTATTCTCGCACTCATGAGTTGTTTGCTGATTTTGTGACCGCATTGAGTTTGGCTGACGAGGTATTTTTGTTACCGATTTATGCCGCCCGAGAAGAAAATGTGAGTGGGGTATCAAGTGATCTGATGGCTGAGGCTTTACGAGTAAAGGGAATTCCGGTCCAGGTATATGAAACTATCCCGGCTTGTGCACAAGCCGTTAAAGAGTCACTCACCTATGAGGTCAAAGAAGTAGTAGTAACTATTGGCGCTGGGGCAGTGACAGAGGTGGCAAGTATATTGACACAGTAGAAAATTAGTGTTTAATGTGTCTCGGAAACGCTACTTTCGTAGCGTAATATAGGGAGGCGACACATGCCCAGACTTACTGTTTTGGTGCCGTTGGCAAACGACGCAGAAAAAGATCTGTCGGCCATGGTCTGTACAGACATCGGGTCAAACATGAAGCAGCGTATTGATGACGCAGTTGTTTGGCATGAAAGAAGTCGGAAAAGTAAACCAAGTGTATGGTGTTTCGGGGCAGGTACAGATGAAGCTTTTAGACGAGGACCAACTCTCAGTACACTTGCAAAAAAGTACCTCCACACCACTCATTTCTTTGATAATGTGATTGTTAATGAAAGTCGTCATAACTTCTATGGTACCTTTGAAGAAATCAAGTGGATAGTGAAGTCGATGGAAGCTAATAGCTTGCCTGCTGATACTCAGTTTGTTTTCTTTGCTCCAAACTGGCACCTGTGGAGGGTTCGCTTTATCTGGTTTCTGTTTTATCAGTGGAAGTGGGGAAAGGCAAATTTTGTGGCGACCAACGATGGGGCAACGTTCGAGCTCTGGCACGAGTGCAAGGCCTGGGTGAAAGTTTTACTTGTGTGGATGAGATTGGTCAAAAGCCGTGACCAGATTTCGTACCCACCTGTCAAACACAGGTACGGAATTGAGAACTAAACAGCCTCATCGGGCAAGGAAAAGGGCAAGACCCTAGTCCTTGCCCTTTTCTTTCTCTAGCTTATCGATTTAGTACTTTGCTAGTAGTGCCAACACCTCCTCGTTTTCCATCTTGGTTGCCCAATCAAATACGGTTTTACCGTCGTTGTCTTTGGCATCTTTGTTGGTACCAGCTTTGAGTAGAGCTTCGGTTACCTCGATATCATTTTGTAGTGAAAAGAAGAGGGGGGTTTGACCATTAGGGGCTGCTACATTTATGTCAGCACCAGCATCTATTAGGGTTTGTACAGTCTCTTCTCCACCGCCATTAGCCGCTGCAAAGATAGGCTTAGCAAAACCTTCTCCCGCATTAGGATTACCATTATGTGCCAACAGCATTTTTAGGAATGTGCCGTCTGATTTTTTGGCGGCCTCATACATTGGCATACCAGCTTTTTCTTGTACTAGGTTTGGATCGGCCTGGCCTTTTTCTAGGAGGTGTGTTGCCACAACATCAAGATCAGCTGCAATAGCATATATGAGAGCTGTCCAGCCACTGCTGGCAGGCTTATTTACATCAGCGCCAGATTCAATGAGTAGGTCAAGCAGGGGTAGAATTTCTTCTTGATACTCGGCACCGACATTCCCTAACATAATGGTAATCGCTTGTCCTGGGTATTCGGGCAAGGGATTTACCTCTGCGCCAAGCTCTATGAGTAGCTTAGTTGTCTCTAGATCTCCATTAAACACAGAAACCAATAGCGGTGTGAAAAGTTCATGATTGATATGGTTTAGGTCGGCTCCTTTTTCTGCCAAATACTTAATTAGTTCTTCATTTCTGGCCGTCACTGCCATAAAAAGGGGAGTTTCTTTATCGAAGTTCTCTTTATTAACATCAGCGCCTGCCTCAGTCAGCGCCGCTACAATTTCCAAGTTGCCTTTTTGCGCAGCTTGATGCAGCACGAACCAGTCGGTTACTTCGATGGCACCAACAACACCAGCAACTTCATTGCCTGGTTCGTACCATGGTTCATTGGCGGAAGCTCCTGTGGCTAAGGCAGCTTGTAGCCCGTCTACATCTTCGTTTTTAACAAACGAACTTAAAGTTTTGTTATAGTCTAGATCGGCCATATAAAAATGTTATTTATGTAATACTTAAACGATACACCTAAGCCTAAAAACATTCAATCAAAAAGCAGTGAAGGGGACAGCTAGCCAAGTTACAGTGGCCTATACTTTTTTCTATTATATGGTATAATGGGAAAACATGAAAAACTCATTTACAGGTGGCGTACTCTATGTAATAGCGACTCCGATCGGTAACTTAGAAGATATAACCCTACGCGCTATACGTCTGTTGCAAGAAGTTGATTATGTATTGTGTGAAGACACGAGAACCACTGGTGTACTCTGCAAACACCACGGTATACGTGCCAAGCTAAAACGCTATGATGCCCACGCCTCAGATAGTGTTCATCAGGCGGTCGTGAGTGATGTACTAGGAGGTAAGGCGGTGGCCTTGGTGTCTGATGCGGGTACGCCTGGTATTAGTGATCCTGGTGTTATGTTAGTGAGGCAAGTACGTGCGGCTGGGGGGCGAGTGGATGCGGTGCCAGGGGCTTCCGCTGTTACTGCCGCTATGTCTATCGCGGGAGTGTCTGGTAATCAATTTAGTTTTTTAGGGTTTGTGCCAAGCAAAAAAGGGCGTGAGACTTTTTTTGCCGACCTAGAACTATATGATCATCCCACAGTCTTTCTTGAGGCAAGTCACCGCATTTTGAAAACCTTGGAAACTTTGACCACTAGCTACCCAAATGCACAAGTGCATTTGGGACGTGAATTAACGAAATTTCATGAAGAGATGCTCGTTGGCACGCCAGCTGACATACTACAGATTTTACAAAGTCAGCCAGTCAAACAAAAAGGTGAATTTGTACTCGTGTTGACCCTTGCCTAGATTTGGGTATTGGAGAGCTAGATTACCAGAAAGTGTTATACATGATTCGACTAATTGAGAGTCGTCCTCAGAGGAATTTTGTCACCTCCACGCTTCTGCGCTATACTGCTCGGTAATGACTAAAGGCACGGCTATTTTTTTTCTCGGTATTGGACTAATATTTGTTCCGTATTTGGGTATTCCGCTGTGGTGGAAACAAGTTGTCTCTGTAAGTATCGGTATTATTTTGATTGGACTTGGTTACAGTATTAGACGTAACCAGTATTTAGCGACCTTGACTCATGATGGCAGTACCAGGGCCAGTGAGACTTTTGTGGAGACAACCGAGCCACTCTTTGACGTTTCAAGGTAAACTATAGTCATGAAGCCCTGGCTATATTTTGCAGCGCTACCGATTCTCGGGATGGGTGGGGTTTTGTTTGTTGCTCCAGAAGTATTGCCGATTAAGTATTCAGCTAGCGATAATACTATCTTGGTACATGATACAGAGGCTACCTCCACACGAGCAGAAGTAGTAGATAATCGACCAATTATCAAACATGTGCCGCAGCCAACGGCTATCAAGGCAATTTATATGAGTGCCTGTGTAGCAGGTACTCCGAGCTTTCGTGATGATCTCGTTAAGGTGGTCCAAGAGACTGAAATAAATAGTATTTTGATTGATATCAAAGATTACTCAGGCACTATCTCTTTTCCTCCGAGTAGCGGTAGTCAATGGTCTAGCGCTTGGGAGAAGGCAACCTGTGGAGCACGAGATATGCGCGAATTTATAGCGTCGCTCCATGAGGCGGGTATCTATGTGATTGGACGTATCAGTGTCTTTCAGGATCCGGTGACTGCCAGTGAGCGACCGCACCTAGCGGTCAAACGAGCAGACGGTGTGACTAATTGGAAAGATGGGAAAGGGCTGTCGTTTATTGATGTGGCTGCCAGTGAACACTGGGATCATATAATCGCTCTGGCGCGAGAGTCATACAATATTGGTTTTGACGAACTAAATTTTGATTATGTACGGTACCCGAGTGACGGTAACATGCAAGACATTTCGTTTCCACATACGATAGCTGGTCAGTGGCCAAACAATAAAGCTGCTAATCTCGAGGCGTTTTTTACGTACCTTCATACTGAATTGTCGAAGCCGGAACAATTCGCAACTGTTGCTCATGCTAATACTGGTCGGACAGATGCAGTACCGTACACCTCAGCTGACCTATTTGGTATGACAACTACCAACACGGATGATCTATCCATCGGGCAGGTCCTTGAACGGGCGGTACCTTACTTTGATGTTATTGCACCAATGGTGTATCCCTCACACTACCCAAATAATTATCTTGATTTGGGTGATCCAAATGATGTTCCATATCAGATTGTCTATCATGCAATGCGGTCGGGGGCTGATCGGTTGTTGGCTACCACCACTACGATTGCTGGTTTTTTGCATACGCAAATCGGTACTAGTACACCAACTAGATACCAAAAAGCTAGTTACCCGCCAAGTAAGTTGCGTACCTGGATTCAAGACTTTGATTATGGTGGTGATTATGACGCCGCTGATGTGCGTGCGCAAATAGATGCCAGTTATGCTGCTGGTGTAGATAGTTGGATGGTGTGGGCGCCAAGCAATCGGTACACCAAGGCAGCTTTTTTATCTGAGTAGCTGCTTGTGACGGCTTTGTCATCGGTAATTATGCAGTGTACTACTATAGTAGTTGCAACAGGATGCCGTATAATTAATGTATGAAAATCTTGTACAGTTGGTTACCACGATCCTACGGACCCCTGCTTATTGCCTGCATGTTGTTTATCGGTGGTAGTCTGACGCCCTATCTAGCACTAGCAGGTCCTATCACTCCAGGATCTTTTTCTACCACTTGGAAGACCGATAATCCTGGCGTATCAGGTACCAACCAGATCACTATTCCGACTACAGGTGGAGGGTATAACTATAATGTCTATTGGGAAGAAGTTGGAAATGATACAAACAATGGTTCAAGTACGGGGCATACCGGCGATCTAGTCATTACATTTCCTAGTGTTGGTACCTATCGAGTAGATATTACGGGCACGTTCCCACAGATACAGTTCACTGCTGGAGGTGGTGGTGATAGACTCAAAATTTTAACGGTTGAACAGTGGGGAAGTATTTCTTGGCGTAGCTTCAATTCCGCTTTTAGATCGGCAGGTAATTTACAAGTGCTTGCATCAGATACGCCTGATCTCTCGATGGTTACCAATCTGGGCGCTGTGTTTTCTGGTGTTGCTTCCATTAACAGTAGTATTAGTAACTGGGACGTTAGTAATGTCACAGTGACGGGGAGTATGTTTTTTGGTGTAGCGAACTTCAACCAGCCTCTTGATAACTGGGACGTTAGTAATGTCACAGATATGAGTTTGATGTTTAACGGAGCAGTGGCATTCAATCAGCCACTTAATAGTTGGAATGTCGGTAGTGTTACAAATATGACTTCCATGTTTCAAGGCGCCGTGTCTTTCAATCAGCCACTCAGCAACTGGAATGTATCTAATGTGACGAACATGGAAGGTATGTTTAATTCAGCGCGGGCTTTCAACCAACCCCTCAATAACTGGAACGTAGGAAATGTGACGCGCATGGGATTTATGTTTTACTATGCCGAAGCTTTCAACCAACCCCTCAATAACTGGAATGTAGGAAATGTGACGAACATGGAATATATGTTTACTATCGCCGAGAGTTTCAACCAGCCGCTCAGTAACTGGAATGTAGCAAATGTGACTAACATGGAATATATGTTTAATCGCGCCGAGAGTTTCAACCAACCCCTCAATAACTGGAATGTAGCAAATGTGACGAATATGATGACCATGTTTGCATATGCCGAAGCTTTCAACCAACCACTTAATAACTGGAATGTAGCAAATGTGACGAATATGACGTTACTGTTTGATCTTTCGACTAATTTCTCGTCTGCCTCCTACTCGAATACTTTAATTGGATGGTCAAATCTACCTTCATTACAATCGAATGTTAATTTGACAAGTCCAGCAGCTGTCTGTTCAACAGCAAGCTCGTCGCGGGCTACTCTTATTAGCACCTATAACTGGACTATCAATGATCTGGGTTTCACTGACTGTTACACCGTCGTTTATGCACCTGGAGTAAATGCTACTTTAATCGGAGTCGGTTCGCAGATTGTTGAGTCGGGTAGTAGCGGGTCATCGGTCCAGGTAATTCCTGATAGTGGCTACCAGTTTGTGTCGTGGTCGGACGGTAACACCAATAACCCTCGAACTGACGTCAATGTCATGTCCAACATTTCTGTATCAGCAGTCGTGACAGCTGTATCTTCCAGTGGCGGAGGAGGTAGTGGTGGTGGTTCGAGCTCACGTCAGCGCACAACAACCCTAGAGAGCGCTAGTAGTTCGCCTGTTATTTCTACGAGTAGTATGAGCTCAATCGCTGTCATCAAAGATCATAGTAGCTTCTTGGCATCAGTAGCAGAATTGTTGGTGTCATTAGACGTCAATCAGGCAGCCGTAGCAAGTATGCCAGCAGAAGAACGACAACGGATAGTTGTTTTGTTACAATCAATTGTCGTGTACTTGATGTCACTACTCGTAGAGCTACAATTTTAGTCTCAACAGCTCTTGAAACGGGGATAGAGAAGCCGTTTCCTACGCAACAGTAAGGTAAAATACCAATATGTACAACGATGGGCACAAAGCTCCACGGTTTTATGCCGTGTCATACACAGACAGTCAGCCTGATATTTCTGCTGGACGTTTGATACCTGCCCAAAAGTTTTCTTTCACTCCTGGACGGATTGCGCTACCGCCTCGTTCACCACGCTTACAATTATCTACCAAAGTAGCAACGCTGATCGCGACGTTACTTTTTGTTGTTGCAGGCTCTTTTGGCTCGGCGGCGTATGTACATACACATGGTACTAGTCAGTTGGCGTCACTGATACAGATAGCAGATGAGCCAGTAAGTGTAGTGGTTGAACATCCATACACCAAAGAACGGGTGTCACTCACCTATGGAGTAGAGGTAATGTTTACTGAGCCTAATTTCTTTGTTACTACCCGAGATGCTTTTATTGCGGCTAGTCAGACGTTTATTGAGGCTGATCTAGCTACAATGCGTCTGCGCTATTTTGTTGCGGGTGTACTTACCAAAGAATATCCGATTGTAAAAAAAGGGGAGGTGGGCACTTTTTGGGAGACACCCGCTGGTTTGTATAAAGTAGAACAAAAAAAGACCAAACACTTTGCGTCATTTGGACAGATTTACTTGCCTGATAGCTTGGCTTTTCAGGGTAACTTTTATATTCATGGTACGCCGTTTTACGAAACAGCTGTAGACACACCCGTGAAGTCTGGTGGTATAGAACTTGAAAGCGACGATGCCAAAGAATTATTTGCACAAATTAGTCTTGGTACTCCAGTGTTGGTTTATGAATCACCAACTGTCCGTGAGCCGTTCCTGTATGAACCAAAGGTCCCCGAGTTAGCGACTCCACATTACCTAATCGCTGATATCGAAAGTAATACCGTACTCGCGAGTAGCGACTTAGACTTTGCTGTACCGATTGCTTCACTAACCAAACTCATGACTGCTGTAGTAGCGGCCGAATACATCAATCTAGATACTCGTATTCCAACGGTAGAACCTACCTTTGTTCAATCACTTGTACCACGTCTTGGTGATCGCGCTACGGTGTCTATGTACTCGTTACTCGAGTTACTCCTCCTTGAATCGTCGAATGAGGCGGCTGAAGTAATAGCGAGCGAAGTAGGGCGTGAGCAATTTATTGCACACATGAATGAGCGTGCAAAAGCACTTGGTATGAATAGTACAGTCTTTACTGATCCGTCTGGTATCGATGCGGGTAATGTGTCGAGTGTTAGTGACCTACTGCGCTTGATTCAATACATCTATGATAAGCGGCGGTTCATTGTTGATATTAGTGCTGGGGCGGCGTTACCCGATGTATATACCACCGGTGAGTTTGCCAACATCCAAAACTTTAATGATATCAGCGGGCTAGATAGTTTTATTGGTGGCAAAATCGGTGAGACTACAGCGGCTGGACAGACTTCAGTGACGCTACACACGCTCAATGTAAAAGGTACAGAGCGCATTATCGCTGTTATTGTGCTTGGCTCAACGGGCCGCACAGCGGATGTCACTGCTCTCATGCAGTATGCCGAAGACCGCTTTGGTAGTTAATTTGGTATACTTGTGATTATGAAGTTTGATCCCGAAAAAATTACCTTCTTTGCCAAAGCTGATGCTCGTGGCAAGGATACTGCCTTTGGTATCAAAGCCAAAGATCGTCAACGTCACATGTATGTGATAGGTAAGACTGGTATGGGTAAGTCGACCATGCTTGAGAACATGGCTGCCCAAGACATCATGAATGGTGAGGGGATGGCTTTTATTGATCCGCATGGTTCAGCGGCTGAAAAACTCCTTGAATACGTACCAGAACACCGCGTGAATGATGTGGTCTACTTTGCGCCATTTGATTTAGATAACCCGGTATCTTTTAATGTGATGGAAGATGTTGGGCCAGACAAGCGCCACTTGGTAGTTTCGGGGTTGATGTCTACCTTCAAAAAAATCTGGGTCGATGCGTGGAGTGCTCGTATGGAGTACATTTTGACTAATGCACTGCTGGCTCTTATTGAGTATCCTGACACCACCTTGCTCTCGGTCAATCGCTTATTTTCAGACAAGCACTACCGTAATCGGGTGGTTGACTACGTCAAAGATCCTGCCGTTAAGGCGTTTTGGACCGAGGAATTTGCTGCGTACACTGACCGCTTTGCAGCGGAGGCACTTCCTGCCATTCAAAACAAAATTGGTCAATTCACCGGTAATCCACTAATTCGTAATATCATTGGTCAGCCACACTCGAGTTTTGATATTCGTAAAATGATGGATGAGAAAAAGATCCTCATCATGAACCTATCAAAAGGGTTGGTAGGGGAAACCAATGCCAACCTACTTGGTTCCATGCTCACCACTAGAATTTATCTGGCTGCGATGAGTCGGGCTGATTTACCAGTAGCCCAAATGAAAGAGATGCCGAATTTCTACTTTTATGTAGACGAATTCCAGTCTTTTGCCAATGCTACTTTTGCCAATATTTTATCTGAAGCGCGTAAGTACCACCTCAATTTGATTATTGCTCACCAGTACATTGAGCAAATGGAAGAAGATGTACGTAATGCGGTTTTTGGTAACGTAGGAACCACGGTATCATTTCGTGTTGGGCCATTCGATGCCGAGATACTGGAAACAATTTTCACCCCCCGTTTTTTGGCGCCAGACATTGTCAATTTGGGGGCCTATCAAATCTATCTTACGTTGATGATTGACGGTATAGGTAGCCAGCCGTTTTCAGCGGTCACCTTGCCGGCGATACAACCACCCCGTATTTCTTGTCGAGATATGGTTTTGGCGGCCAGTCGAAAAAACTATACCAAGCCACGTCTGCAAATTGAAAACCTCATCACTGAAGCTCATGCCCCAGTTGAAGCCCCACCAAAACCAATCAAAAAAGAAGGAGTAACCACCGCTACCCAAACCAATCCACCAAGTCAAAAACCCCCAGTCTCAGATAAGTCCGCCACTTCCGATCGACCACGCGAACAGTTGCGCAATCCACGGCCACAATCAGGAGGAGAACCACGCAAAGACATAGCTACTAAACCGCGAGAAGGTCAGTCAAACGTTACCCCCAAATTCAATAAATCAACTCGACCAGATAGTCGTCCGAACAATACTCCGACTAACTCTCCTCAGTCACCACGTGAGGTACTACCCCAGCCAGGCACTGTCGCGCCAACAACTGACAGTTTGCGATCAATTTTGGCGAAGATTGCGGCCGAAAATAAGTCAGATGAACCACCAGAAGTAGTGCCGGTATCAGCCAAAGAAACTGCCCACAAAGCTGCTCTGCGTTCGGTGCTTGGTTCAGTCTTACGAGACCAGGTAGTGATTCCGCCAAAAGAAACTGAAGTCAGGGTAGCGCCACCTATTATTCAAAGTGCACTAGAGGAAACGGGTGCTACTGCCGATGCCACACAGACTTCTGTCTCACAAAATCAAGTATCAGATATTTTACAACCAGATCACAAAGCCCTCAAACGCTTATTACAGGATTCTGGTAAAGAACGTTCACCGTTTCGGTAGTTTGTCCTATGCGTGTCTTCCTTTGTCTCTTGTGTTTCATTGGTTGCCCGCTTATTAGTCAGGCGGCCGTTAGTATTTCGGAAATCGCTTGGATGGGAGACACGGTATCTGCTAATAACGAGTGGATAGAATTACATAATAGTGGGGAAGCTGTCTCGGTGGATGGCTGGGTGTTACGTGATGGTATGAATCTGACTATCACTCTAGCGGGGACGATACCTGCGAGGTCATATGTCACGCTTGAACGCAATCGTACCAGTGGATCCTACACCATCGCTACACCATTCCTTATTTATACTGGGGCATTGGTCAATACTGGTGCCACGTTAGTGCTAGCTACAGCTACTGGTGAAGTAGTAGATCGCGTGGCGGGCGGCACCGACTGGCAAGATATTGGAGGTGATAATGTCACCAAAGAAACCGCCCAGTATACGAGTGCTGGGTGGCGTACAGGTACACCAACTCCTGGTCAGGCGCCAGGCGTAACTACGGTTACACCACTGCCCACTAGCACTAGCACCCCACGCACCAATACCACCAGTGGTGGAAGTAGCAAAAAGTCAGACACTATAAAATTTGTCATACCACCCAATGATCTCAAGCTCGTCTTGGATGTTCAGAAAGTTGCGTATGTAAATCAGTTGGTGCCGCTACGGGCAGTCGTCAGTGGGGTAGGTACCACGACGCGAAATTCTTTGGTCTATAATTGGAACTTTGGTGACCTCAGTACCAGTAGCGCCAAAGAGCCAGCGCATGTGTATCGTCATCCTGGTACCTATGTAGTGATATTGGAGGCGGCATTTGGCGCCCAATACCAGTTGGTGCGTCACGAAATTACCATATTACCAGTCCTATTGACCCTCGCGAGAACTGAGAGTGGGGATGTATTACTGCACAACGACGCCCCGTATGATGTTGACGTATCGGCCTACCGCATTCGCGGTACTGTAGAACGACTTTTTCCACCACATACTATAGTAACCAGTAAAAGCACCCTCACTATCAATCAAAAAAGTATCGGTGCTACTGCTCTGACACCAATTGTGTTACTTGACCGGATGCGGATACCAGTTGCGACCTGGCCACACTATCCCGCTGTCTCGGTGTCCGCTACACCTCAGGTCACTCTTTCTGTTGCTCCAGCATCGCGAATAACCAACACACCAACAAACCTGGCCAGCACTAGTCCAGGTCCAACTGTAGTTCTAGAAACAGGTGACTTCGCAGCGCCATTGGTGCTACTGCCGACACCAGGGGTCGCCTCTGCGGCCTCGTCTACGACTAGTATGCCCGAGTACGTCACGGCGGCCTTCTTGTTTACGGCACCAGCGCCAGCAACAGAGACAATCTATTGGCCCTATTTAGCTTTGCTTTGTATATTGGCGCTTGCGATGGGTAGTATAGTTGCCACATCGTCAAATATGAGTTCTCGTACAGACAAAATAACCACCGACGGGTCCGCTATGCACAGTAGTGTAGATAAGTTGCCTCCGTAGTCATGATGGTGGCGATATACTACTGGTATATGAGTAACACAAACCAAGAACTAAATTTTGATTTTGATTTACCAACCGTCACCGGTAGTGCTCCAGCGGCACCGCGTGTCCATATTGGTGGTTCGGTTTGTGTCGCCTGTGAGGGTTAAAAGTAGCCTTACATACTAGTTACCAAAAAAGCAGCTTTGGCTGCTTTTTTGGTAACTATTTCGGCCCAAGCATAGTATTATGTAGGCATATGGAACCAATTCCAAAAATTATTCACTATGTCTGGGTTGGCGGTAAGCCGTTATCACCTTTGGCTATGCGCTGCCTGGCGAGTTGGCAACGTTTTGCTCCTGATTACCAAATCAAGCGTTGGGACGAAACCAATAGTCCAATGACTCATCCGTATGTGCAAGCGATGTATGCACAAAAAAAATGGGCGTTTGTCTCAGATTATATTCGTTTTGCTGCGTTGGCGACCGAAGGTGGCGTCTATCTCGACACTGATCAAGAATTACTCAAGCCGCTTGATACTTTTTTGCACCATGAAGGTTTTGTGGGTCGTAGTCGTGGTGGTCAAATCGAATCGAGTATTATCGGTGCCAAACCAGATGCCGCTTTTATCAAAAAAGCGCTTGCATTTTATGATACCGATACCACCTATAGTATCGCCAATACCTCACCCTTAGTTCTAGAAGAGGCCATCAAGACGACTGGCCTAGATCAGGTAGCTATTTATGACGCCTCTTATTTTCATCCTATCGCTGAGGGCGAGTATGTGACTGAAGCAGTGCGCCAGAGTGCCTACGGTATTCACCACTGGGCAGAATCTTGGGTGCCATACGCACGGACCAGGAAATTTTTACGTCGTGTAGGATTAATGCCGATTATAAAAAAGTGGATCGCAAAACTTAGATAACTTCAAATGGCTAATCTGATTAACAAACTAAAAAACATACCTGAAACCAGTCATTCTATTTGGATGTTATCAGGCCAGTTTGTTGTTTCAGTATCAGCTTTTTTGTTGACGTACATCTTAGCTAACTTTGTTAGTAAAGAGGTGGTAGGAGAGTATCGCTTTGTTTTGGCTGCATATAGTACTATCAGTGTGTTTGCGTTGTATGGCATCAGTACAGCATTAATGCAGTCGGTTGCAGCTGGTGCTAGCGGGTCGGTCTTTTTGGCATTTAAAGAAAAACTACGTTTTGGCTTAGTCGGTTCGTTGTTGTTTACTCTGCTTGCTCTTTATTACTTATTTTATACTCCGTCTGAGTCCCTGTTTTGGGCATTGATATTGTGTGCATTATTACTACCCCCGTTAGAAGCGTATGGCCTATATGGATCTTACTTACAGGGAGTACGGTCTTTTAAGTTGTCGGCCGTTTTTTTGTCGTTAGATAGGGTTGTAACTACAGGTGCAGTAGCGATCTCAGTATATTTTTCACCAACGTTACTACCATTAGTTGCTACCTACCTAATAGCACATTGTGTCATGGTATATGTTTTATACACTATTTCCATCAAACATATTCCCCCGAATAATGATTCTGATTCAAAAATGATCTCATATGCAAAGCATGTAACAGTCATGAGTTTGTTTAGTGCCGTAATTAGTCAGTTAGATAAATACATCCTCTTTTTCTTTTTTGGCCCAGTCCCACTAGCTCTTTATTGGATTGCTAGTGTTCTGCCACAGGAAGTGGCTCGGGTGGTTTCTGTCATATCAGGTACTTTTTTTCCCCGGTATGTCACGATGGAGCAAAACGCTTTGATGCGTGTGGTACGTAAGTTATATTGGGTCAGTGCTCTTATACTGGGACTGGTGTGCGTGGCATACGCCTTTTCAGCACCGTTTATATTTGAATTCTTCTTACCTCAATATACTGACGCTGATGGCATTTCAATAGTTCTCATGTTTGGTTTAGGATTCATCCCGTATTTTTTGGTTTGGCAGATTTTTTCAGCCAAAAAGAATGTACCAGTTTTGTATTATCTCAGTATCGGTGAACCTGTTTTAACAGTCTTACTCTATATTGGGCTCATTCCGTTATTTGGTATTTGGGGCTTAGTGTATGCAATATGTATACGAACCATAATTATGAATCTCCTAGCTCTTTGTGTATTATATAAATATCTTTAGTTATGAAATTCATTAAATCAGTCATTGAATATGTTTTTAACATCATCTATCCAATCTTAAAACCAGAGATAGTACAACGATTGTTAAGAAACATTGGGTTTAAATTTCCCTATTACCGTTTTGCAGAAAAATTAGGGTATCGCGGGATTGTTGATTTTTATGTCAACAAGCAGTTGTTACGTATGCGCTCGTACAACTCACCAATTGAGATTTTTATTTTTTGGTTTGGTATCTATGGCTACTGGGAGGCTGTTCAGTTGCGGTTGTGGTCAAAACTAGTTTTGGAAGCAGATATCATTTTAGATATTGGTGCCAATAATGGTGTCTACTCACTTATAGCGAGCACCAATACCAGAGCCAAAGTATTTGCTTTCGAGCCCGCACCTGATGTCTTGGATATGTTACGAGTAAATGTCGAGTTAAACTATCCAAACAAAATCGAAGTTATGCCTGTTTTAGTGGGTGATGTAGTTGGTGAGTCAACTTTGTATATACCAAAAGAAGGCTGGACCGATATTGCTTCGTTGGATAAAGAATTTGCCAAATCAGCGTATGGCGATAGTCCTAGTCTCAGAGAGATTACTTGTTCTATGACGACAATAGATGCAGTACTTGAAAAGTCTGATAGACGACCAGAACAAACAGTCTTATGTAAAATTGATGTAGAGCAAGCGGAGATGTTGGTTTTAGCAGGAATGAAAAATACTCTTGCTACCAAAAACGTTCAGTTTGTTATAGAACTTCTAACTGAAGAAAACTTTAATAATGTGTGTACGCTCATACCAGCTAACTATTCTATATATGCCATTAATGAAGTCAAAAAGAGTGTTACTTTGGTAACAAAGTTTAACTCAGAAGCAACTAATTATCTTTTTACTGAGAACAATCATATTGTCTTTTAAGCAAAATAGTGGACTTATGAAAACCAAATTTTTCGTGATAAACTGACACTAATATGGAAAACAACAATTACATCTTAGGTATTCACGGTGGACATGATGCAACTGTGGTTTTGTTAAAAAATGGTGTAGTTGTAGAAGCAATGTCTGAAGAGCGACTCAGTCGACAAAAAAAGCATCAGGGTTTCCCATTTTTGGCGCTTGCCTATATAAAGAATAAATACAAAATAACTTCATTCTTTGAAGTGGTTGTTGTAGGGACAGACAAGGAGCCTTATTGGTTCAGTACAATTGAAGACAATATTGCACATCGCCAAAATCCAGTGAAAGCAAACTATTACGCTCGTTCACTTGGAGTGTTTATTCCCTGGTTGGGTAAGTTATTTGCGATACGTGATAGGTGGTTTTTACAATCGGTTCAAAAAGGAAGTGCAAAAAAGGTCGAAAATTTTATTGCCTCAGAGTTTCCAGAAGCAACAATTACCTATATTGATCACCACTTAGCTCATGCCTGGGCCACGGTTCCTTTTTATGATGACGTTACAAAACCGAGATTAATCCTCACGCTAGATGGCGCAGGTGATGGTTTGGCTGGTAGTGTTTGTGTCTTCAAAAATGGCACAGTAGAACGAATTAGTACCTCGCCGATGAGTGCATCGCTCGGTTTACTCTACTGTGCTGTGGTTGATATTCTTGGTATGGCTCGTAACGAACACGAGTTTAAAGTTATGGGATTGGCACCATACGCCAAAGCTAGTTCAGGGGAAAAGGTGTATCAAAAACTAAAAGAGTTGGTATGGTTTAATACTGACACTCTACAATTTGAGTCAAAAATTCCACTTGATAAGGCAACACCTTACTTGATTGCTCAAAGTTTCTATCAGTATCGGTTTGATTCACTGGCGTACGGCATTCAAAAGTTGACTGAGCAACTAGTTCTTACCATGGCAAAAGCCGCAATCAAAAAAACAGGTATTTCAGATGTGGCGATTGGTGGAGGTGTATTTATGAATGTGAAAGCTAACCAATATCTCAGGGCATTGCCAGAAGTCACCTCGCTCACAGTGGCTCCATCTTGTGGTGATGAGTCTTTGGCAATCGGAGCTGTGGTTGCTCGTTATAGTGAACTACACAACGGTGATCTAAGAGCTCTGGTGCCACTAAAAAATATTTATCTCGGATCTGAATTTAATGATGAGCAGATTAATCAGGCAATTAACAGTTATGATTCAAAAGGGGATTGGGTAATCCAATACTGTAATCCTAGCGGTCCAACAACTATTGAACAAAAAGTTGCGGAGCTGTTGTCTCAAAATAGCGTAGTCGGGCGTTTTAAGGGTCGCTCTGAGTGGGGAGCAAGAGCGCTCGGCAACCGGTCTATCCTAGCCAATCCAATGTCTCGTGATAATGTGAAATTAATTAATGAAATGATCAAAGGTAGAGACTTTTGGATGCCTTTTGCAACATCGATGTTATATGAAAGACGTAACGATTATTTGATTGACTGCGAGGATTACCTGGCTCCTTTTATGGCCATAACATTTGAGACTAAGCCTATAGCTCATACAGAGCTCATTGCGGCGTTACACCCATATGATCTAACAAGTCGTCCACAAATGGTTCAAAAAGAAACAAATCCAGAGTACCACGCACTCATTCAGGCTTTTGAAAAAATTACTGGAGTAGGAGGCATTCTCAATACCAGTTTCAATTTACATGGTGAACCAAATGTGGAGAATCCGACTGATGCATTGCGCACCTTTGCTTTATCTGGATTACCTCATCTTGCCCTAGGAAACTATCTAATTTCTAAGAAATAGTTTTACATGACCAAGGTTACCTTTATACAACCAAGCTTATCTGGTATAGGTTCAATTGAAAAAATTGTACCAATTATCGCAAAAGGTTTGGTGGCACATGGTTTCCTGATAGATACGGTGTCATTTTATGACCCAGAAGATTTTTGTCCCGATTGGAGTAATAATCATGTCACTTTGCGTGAACGTACTACAACGGGTCTTCTCGATAAATGTAAAAAGATCTACCAGCGACTACGATTTCTTTCTAAAATAATAAAAAACCAAAGGCCAGATATCATCATAGTCTCAACTCACGGTAGTACTCTAATCGTTCTTTTTTTAAAAGCAATCAGAGTAATTACTGTGCCAGTTATTGTGTATGTGCATCAAGCATTGACAGCTAGTGATCGTGGGTACATGGTGGGTACAAAGTTACTATATCGTTTTGCTGACGGTTTTGCTTGTGTGTCACAAGGTGTCGCACATGAAGTTTCTGCAATGGCAGCAAGTAAGCAAACGCAAATAGCAATTGTCTATAACCCATTGCCACAAAGACATACAAATACAGTACAAAACAAAACTGTGCTGAGAGCCAAACAACAACCCGTTTTGATATCCGCTGCCCGTTTAGAAAAAATTAGAGGTATAGATACATTAGTTGATTATTGCTGTACTTATTTTAATAATTATCCAGGAGAATTATGGATTTTGGGAGATGGGAGTTTGCGATCTCAGTTGGAAGGCAAGGTAGTGTCTATGGGAATGTCTGATCGGATTCGGTTTTTTGGAATGGTCACTAATGTTGAGGATTACATGTTACAAGCAACAATATATGTTTCACTTGCTCGGGCTGAAGCTCTCGGAGTGTCTCTTATAGAAGCGCTATCTATGGGTCTGCCACTTATCAGTACAGATGTGCCATATGGACCAAGAGAGGTGATGGACATATCTGCTATCCCAGGCTCCTATCCTCAGGTTACCAAGTACGGTCTTCTGATTAGTAATCTGTACAAACATGATAGTGGGCAAGAAACCAAAGATTCGTATAATGAGTTTGTCACTGCGGTTAATATGATTGTAGAAAACAAGATTAACTTCCCCCCAACAAATCTCATTGATCGGTCAGGATTTTTTTCAACTGATAGAGCCGTTAGTTCTATGGTGTTATTGATTAATAAACTAAAGAATAGTGCTTCATGAAAACGGTAGCTTTTGTTGGTGCGCACGATTTGATGGTCCCATACATTAACAGTCTTACCCCCACACATCATGTAGTGGTTTATGAAAATGGTACATTTAATGTTCCTCTAGCAGACGCGGTGACGATGAGGCCGCTACCAAAAAAAGTGTTTGGTTTACAAAATTTTTTTAAAGGCGAAACTTCGTTACCTTGGTATATGACAGGTTTAGGAAAATCGCTCCAGTCTGACAAACCTGATGATATTATCGTACTGGACTTTATTCGATTGTGGTATCTACAGGTGCTATGGTTTCGGGTGTGGCATAAAAATACCAATGTACATTTATATAGTGAAAGTAAACGTATTCCGCCAACACTCACTTCAAAGATAGCTTTTTTTGTTTTTGTAGCGATACTCATATGTACACAAAAATTAGTCAAAAATTTTTTTGTGTTTACGGAACAAGGTATACTTTTTACCAAAAGATTGGGTATCACAATTCCTACTATTTTACTACCAGCGCCAGTTGATGTTGGTAACTTTCAACCGGCTTCAAACAAAAAATATCTTAACGATGGTATTTTGCACATATTAATCAATGCCCGCTACGTAGAATACAAACGACATGAAGATGTATTTCGAGCCTGTCAAATGTGCAAAGATACAGGTATGAAAATATCACTGACTTGTATTGGTAGGGGGAATCAAGATGGTTTATCCTACATACAAAATCTAGCTAAAAAGTATGGAGTATTAGAATTAACTACCTTCAGAGATCCCGTTGATCGTCAGACAATACCTCGTCTCTACGACACAATAGATCTACTGGTATTAGCCAGTGATAACGAAGCAATTGGTATGGTAGTTCCTGAAGCTATGGCATGTGGTGTACCCACTGTAACTAGTGATACTGTGGGGGCTAATACCTATGTATTACCTGGCAAAACTGGTTTAATATTCAAGACCAAAAATGTTAATGAGCTAGCGAATGCAATTAAGCATTTTTATTCAAAAGCTATATTAGAGCGAGCTGGTATAGAGGCTCGAAATCACATAGAATCGTTATTTACTACTGATAATCTAAAAAATATTATTTTGGACAAAATCAGTAAGTAACTATATTTGTATTTGCTTAGTTTATAATAGTAAGTATGCTAAAAGTAAGAAAAATAATTTGGTACATTCTCCGTCATTTTTTCGTACGACCACTTTACTTGTGTACTTATGTTAAAAATTACTTTAATCCTGACTACTTACTAAACATTCAGTATTATCAAACTAACGAGTTGGTGGAAGCGTTGAAATCGGGTAAGTCACTCATACGGATTGGCGATGGAGAGATTTATATTATGAATGGTGGCAGTATTAGCTACCAAAAGTTTTATCCAGGATTACAAAAATCACTGTTATCAATTGTGAATGATTATTCAGATGACTCACCTTATCTACTTGGTTTGAACAAAATTCCAATTAGTAAATCAAATGCCCAGCTAAAAAAAGACAACCTTATTACATGTTGGTTACCAATGAAAGTGTATTGGAATTTGTATTTCAACAAAAACGCCCATTATTTTGATGCTACAGCATTTTACTATAACGAGACAATACCAAAATATTTTGAGGAGTATTTTAAAACAAAGCAACTTATCTTGGTTACTCGTGAAGGTACGATCACATCGTTAAAAAACAATAAGCTTTTTCCCTTTACAGCGATAGAATACATTCTCACACCTGATGAAAATACGTATGAACAATACGGGACTATCTTGGAGGAAATTCTCGCTGCGGTAGATAGACATGTCACATCTAATGTAATTGTCTTGTTAGCTTGTGGGCCGGCTTCTAAAGCTCTGGCTTTAACGCTAACTAAAAAGAATATTGTATCAATCGATGTTGGGAGAGGTATTGAGGTTGCTTACACTGAAGAAAGGATCGATCACATCATCTATCCCGGCATGTAACTAGGATTTTTTGTGGGCAACAATCCATTGTTGTTCTTGTTCGCCACGTTCACGAAGTAATTGATATAAGTGATTTTTGTTTTTGATGCTCATCAAAAATGGATACGGTGAAGGGTCAGCTATCCTGAAAGTAATCACTTCTATGTCATGAGTAGCGGATAATCGGTTTTTCAAGAGTGCTACTACACCCTTGGCTGCAAATTCATGTGTTTCGATAAGATAAGTATCAACTGCAGTCAATCTTGGACAAAGTTCGGGATTGAGTATGGTAGCTTCAAATCCCTCCGCGTCACAGATTAAAAGTGTAGAATCAGTAATTTGTGATTGTAATTTGGTGTGAGTACAGTCCGTATCAAGAATCAACGTATTAAGTAGGTGATTTCTGGTAGATAACTCCTTTGTTAAGGTTAGAGCTCTTGTATCGATATCGTAGCCAATTAATGTAGCCGTAGGGAACTGCGCGCCAAATCCAACTAGATAATAACCTTCTGCACAACCAATATCGATGACAGTGTCAAATGACCGTTGCTTGATTTTGGCTATGGTCGGATGAAGTACCGCTTCATAACATCCAATCAGTTTTAACAAGTAGGTGCTACCTGCTGAATCTTCTACATAATTCATAGGAGTGAATGGTCCACCAGTCACGGTGTAGCCATGTTGGTTGATGTATTGTTTTGTATAGAGTGTATGAATATCAGAGTTAAAAAAATGAGAGAACGTTAGACGCCATATCTTTACCAACAAACTAAATAGGCTGATAGGTAGGATTTTTTTTAAGATAAGTTTTAGGTGAACTCGTAGAGGCATACATTATTGATTATCGTATAAAAGGTTTGAGGCAAATTGTGTACGGTCTTGTTTTGTTAATAAAGGAATTATACCGCGTAAACAGAGACCGCTTTGTATTCGAGCTCTATTTTGAACTTGATCAGCTGCATATCGAATTGGCGTACATAGAGGTAGAATTTTCTCAACACCGGTAGCTGTAATGATATAAGCACTAGCCAAATAGAGTGGACGAGGGAATAGCGCTGTGGTGGGAGTATAATTTTGCGCCCACCGTTCACGAGCGTATTCATATAATCCCCAGCACACCAAAATAGGAAATTTGAGCAAGGCATAGAAGCTGAATAATGGTTGTCGACCAATGCGTACCTTCGTAGCCCGCCACCAGCCTTTTAGAAACGATATATCAAAAGGTAAATAATCAATCTGGAGCCATTCTGCATTACTGGTATCTATAAATTCCTGGTTCAGCACAGTCAGTATTCGTCTGTCTAATATGACATCATCCTCAAGCACCAATGCCCAAGATAGTTTTCTTTCTTTAATTAGCTCGTATACCCGTCTATGGGAATCAGCACAGGCAATTTGTGTTCTTGATAGATGATGGCCATGTATCGCAAAGGCTGCTTTTGGATCATATATTTTTTGCACTTCAGTATCAGATAAATTATATCCATTAGTCGCAGATATAAATTCGTAGGTTAGCCCCAACGATTGTAGTTGTGTTTCCATGAACACTCTACGAGCAGTGTCTTTTTCTAAGTTTATAACAAAGATGCACATATTTAGTTCGGCAGACACAAGAGATTTGTCTGGACTTTTGTAAATCCTTTGAGCCATGCTTCGTCATCTGTAATCTCAATTTGTCCGTATTCAATATCACGAATAGTGTAATTACTATCACGTAAGATAGTCATAAATTCTCGACTACGCTCAAGTTTGTGTTCACCCCAGAAAGCTGGAGAGAACTCGATAATCATAGTTGGGCGCTTTGTCATCAGAGTAGAACGTAATCCCTGTAGAACTTCCAACTCTGACCCCTCAGTATCGATTTTAATAAAATCGATATGTGGTAATGACTCCAGGATGGTATCTGCTGGCTTAAGTTCGATATCAAGATATTCCTCCTTGTGATTAATGAACAAACTAGAATTGCCCATGTTGTTTTTATTGAGGTAAATACGCTGTGTTTTGACTTCACTACTTACCCCAAATGGATGGAGAGTAATAATATTACTAAAGTTATTCTCGGCGATACTTTTAGTCAGCTGGATTTGTAGTTTGGGGAGCGGTTCAAAAGTGTGTACTCGTCCTTGATGGCCAACGACACTGGCTGCAAAAAGAGTATGCCAGCCGATATTACCGCCAATATCAACAAAGACTCCATCTGGTTTGAGATGCTGTTTCATTACCGCCAATATATCCAATTCGTAGGCTCCAGTAATAAAAATGTGTGAGTCAATAAAACCATTTGCCGGATCAAGAGCAATTTTGAAATTCTCACCTAATACATGTACAGCTTTTGTTGTTGGTTCACGAAACTTTTTTCTTTTTGTATTTCGAAAACTATCAATAAAAGGAAAAAGAGCATTTCGTACTACGCTGTACAATCCAGGAAAATTGTTTTTGAGGAAAATGTAGAGTGAACTCATAGTCTGTCTGAATAGTCATCAGTACGGCCAAGTATTTCAAGCCCATGACCAATGTCGATACATTGTATATCATACTTGATGTAATGCAATGAAAGAGCTTTGGATGCAGGACCAGCTGCAAACAGGAGTAAAGTTTTTTCACCACGTTTTTTACTAATAGCTAGGTCGATGTTGTGTTTGATTTGAGCGAGTTCGTTATAGGCATTAAGAGCTGGTACAGTGATAAATTCCCAAGATGGGCAAGTTCTATTTATATATGTTTGTAATTCAGTGGTGTTATTTTCTTTTTTACTAACGATGATTACATGATGAGTGTGTAGTAAGGGAGCTACGGTTTTTGAAAAATTATCACGTTGATAAAATATAACGGCATCGGCATATGCTTGCTTCTTGTCAAACATACTTTTATACATAGCCCGAAATAATCGCCAAATACGCAACCGACCACGAGACTTGAGCTCTTTAGCATTTTCAGTGATGGCAAAAACCGGAATTGCTAAGATGTAAGGACTGGTAGTACTATACGTGGTAATAATTTCACGCAGTGAGTGACTTAGTAAAGGATCAAAAGTCTGGTAATGAATTGATCTTCCCATTAATATCATGGCTTCACCGTCACCGATTCTAATAAATGATTTACCAGCTTTTAGTTGTTCTGCTAATGCGTCAGTGGTGATGCTGAGTACTGGTTGAGCGGGAGTGCCAATAATAAAACCCAATCCATACCGTATGAATACTAAAGGTTCAGAACGTATGCTAGATAGTATGGTGTACAATATGCGTAAAGTCATAAAAGCTTTTTGGTTTTTGTATATAACTTTACTTCGGATACTTTAGTTATATAGTAACAAATGAGACAAAATAAGTACAAGATTGTAGTTATTGGTGGTGGTACGGGTACGTACACCCTGCTGCGGGGATTGCGACAACATGCTGACATGCTCGATATAACTGCGATCGTAACGATGGCTGATTCCGGTGGGTCAACTGGACGACTCCGTGACGAATTTGGTTCGTTACCAGTCGGGGATGTGCGGATGGCATTATCGGCTTTAGCTCCAGCTGATGATCGGCATGGTGAACTACTTCGTGATTTATTTTTGTACCGATTTGCCAAAGGGGAAGGGCTGACTGGACATAATTTTGGGAATTTATTTTTGACGGCACTAACCGATATGTTGGGGAGTGAGGTTGAGGCAATAGCGGTAGCAAGTCAGGTTTTGCGGGTAGCGGGGCGAGTACTGCCGGTGACTACTGATAATGTTCATTTGGTAGCAACATATGATTCGGGTCGAGTGGTGGTAGGGGAGCATGGTATCGACGAACCAGAGGCAGAACATCATCATGATCGGATTGTCGACCTGGCCACAGATCGAGTGGCCGTGGTGTACCCCGAGGCAGCTGCCGCATTACTACAGGCTGATCTGATTGTCTTTGGTCCGGGTGATTTGTATACCAGTATCTTGGCCAATTGTGTGATTGGTGGCATGCGCGATGTGCTCGAGGCGAGTCAGGCCAGGCGAGTTTTTGTGGCTAATTTGATGGCGCGACCTGGTCAAACTATTGGTATGCATTTGTCTGATTATGTTTCAGAAATAGAGCGCTACACTGGATTACTACCGCATGAGGTCTTCGTACATGGAGGTAGTATCACGGCTGATCTGGTAGCTCGTTATGCTGCTTTGGAGGGAGTACATCCTGTGCAAGTTGATCTTACTCATCCGGCAATTCGTATAAGTGAACACGATATTGTTAGTGGAGAGATCATCACACCAGTACAGGGAGATGTGTTGCAGCGAAGTTTTATTCGTCATGATAGCGATCGTTTGGCAGCAGCAGTCATATCTCTCGTCACTCCACAGTAATTAACTATCTATACTAGGGTTCACGGTATACTAGTGACAGTTATTGTATGGCTGCACCATTTGAACCATCTTCTCATATAGTTAAGGCACGTAATGTCCTCGACGTCGTCATACAAGCAGGTGAGGACGAAAGAAAGGGTAATGAGGTGGTACAACAAGTGCCCATAGCAGAGGCGCGCACGTCACCATTGTTACAGCCACAAACAGGTCGCTCAGCGACTCGGGTGTTAATCATTACCAATGATACCTCATTTGTAGACGGGACAACGCACTCACTTGATGGATTTTTACATGTGTCTGATGTATTTGATGAGGTACATATATTGGTAATGCGAGTCGGTCTACCGGTCAAAGAACCAGTGGTACGCGTGGCTGATAATGTGTGGTTGTATGTTGTGTCTGGTAAACATGCATGGCATACGCCAGTGGTAGCGTGGCGTCTTATATTAGATCAATTTGTGTTTGCAGAAGGTTTCAGGCCGGATGTGATTATTGCTAGGGATCCCTATGAGAGTGCGTTGGTAGCGATGATGGCTAGTCGGTATTTTGATCGACCGGCGCAACTGCACGTAATGGCCGAACAGGCGTATCTTATAGCAGCTAGACCACGATGGCAGCGCTGGTTACGTCATTTTCTTTTACCAAAGTTTACGAGTATTCGTACCGAAACAGCTGAACAGATATCTACCTTTACCAACATGGGAATTGAAGGAGACGTAGATGTGTTGCCACGCTTCCAATCCTTTACAGCGCAGTTTGATGGTTCACGGACAAATTTTTTGCACGAAAAGTACCAGCAATTTAATTTTATTGTCTTGTATGTAGGGGCACTAGAACCAGGCAGTACTGCCTTTAATGCTATCGATGCGATGCGGGGACTATTTCGCAATCCACGGGTTGGGATGGTGATGGTAGGGGACGGCCCGATGTTGGCTGATTGCCGAACGAGAGCGACCTTGCTCGGTATTACTGAACAAATAATTTTTGAACGTAGTGCTGATAACTTAGTCACGTATCTACAGAGTGCTGACGCGCTATTAGTCACTGATCAACACGGATTGGCTGATGATATGGTATTGCGTGGAGCAGCGGCCGGGCTGGCGATGGTAATGACCAACAATGATTTACGTCAGGATTTGTTTTCACATGAAGACACTGCCTATCTCGTACCAGTCGGTCAGGTATCTGTTCTCGAGCATAGTCTTGGACGTTTACTCAATGATCCAGCCGGACGTCACGTGATGGGGCAAAAAGCCCGTCGAGTAGCCGAGACACGGTTGCATGCTGATCCGGTCTTGTATCAAAAAGCCTATCAAGAAAGTATCGAGCGAGCCATCATTACCTATCACGAAGTAGCCTAAGATCGTATGCTACTATTATTAGTATGAAAAAGTTCTCACCAGCATTTATCGGTATCGGCGCTTCCTACGCTGGACTCGGAGAATTAATGACATGGTTAGCTGCCCACCCCAAAGTCTCTAGTCATATTCCAGCCACTCATTATTTTGCGACACGAGCATACAGTAAGGGTCCTTTGTGGTATCACGATACGATAATGCTCCAGCAAAAAGCCGGTCAACTGGTAGGAGAGTCATCAGCTAGTTACTTGCACCACGCCGAAGCGCCGGCGAGAATTGCTCATGATTGCCCAGACGCCAAATTACTAGTGGTGTTGCGACATCCGATTCGTCGCATGTTGGCTGAATACGATGCACTCACTCGGATTGACGCCAAGGCTAAGCATATGAGTGCCGCCGCCTATATCGCAGCCCATAGTGAGTTACAGGCTGAGAGCTTGTATGCTGAAGCACTTGAACGGTATTTCTCGTACTATTCGCCTCTTGAGTGTCTAGTTATCTTTTATGAGGATCTTGCCAATTCACCGCTTGAGACAATGAAGACGGTCTATAGCTTTTTGGAAATAGATACCGAAGTGATACCAGCGGCCCTAAAACATCTAGCGCCGCCGCCCGATGAACCGAAGCATCCATCATTGTTCTATCGTGCCCGTAAATTAGTACGAAATACCTACAATCGTCTGTTTTCAAAGCCCAAACCACGACTATTTCCCGTAGATGATTCACTTGATCACTTATTACAGCCAGCTGAGTGGGCGATTTTTGCCAAATTATTTACCCATGACACCAAGAGACTGTCGCAGCTACTCAATCGTGACATGAATGCTTTTTGGAATTTGGTATCTCCGACAGATACCGTTGAAATGTGATTTCGCTCCAAATATACCCCTTCGTCTAGGGTAGAAGGGCATTGTGATTATGGTATAGTACTGCCTATATGAAAGACATTTTGCAAGGTTTGGTGATTGCTGGTTTATTTGCTGTACCATTTTTGACACTCTATGTTGAAAATGACTTTTTCTTTCCCTTTATTACCGGCAAAAATTTTGCTTTTCGTATCATTGTAGAAGTGGTCTTGGCTTTGTGGGTAATTTTGGCTTGTCTTGATAAGACGTACCGACCACGATTTTCATGGATCTTAGCTAGCTTCACGGGCTTGATTGCGGCCATGGGTCTGGCAACTCTCACCGCCGAGCATGTCTCAACTGCGTTGTGGAGTAATTTTGAGCGGATGGATGGCTATATCACGTTGATTCATGTGTACGCTTACTTTGTAGTATTGGCGACAATGCTTCGCACACCAAAGATCTGGTCGTACTTCTTGCATCTATCAATTGTGGCAGCTGCCCTGGTTGCGTTTATTGGTCTTGGCCAATTGGCGGGTGGTAGTACTGGTCGAGTCGAGAGTAAGCTTGGTAACGCTGCCTATATGGCCATTTACATGCTCTTCCATATCTTTATCACAGCCTATCTGTTTGCCAAGACTAAGGTTGTACCGTACCGAGTGATTTACGGTCTCCTCATTGCTTTGTTTGTGTTTGTACTGTTTCAGACCGGGACTCGAGGTACGGCGATCGGTTTGGCGACTGGCTCCTTGGCTGCGGTAGTCTATATGGCGATGTTTGCAGTTAAGCATCCTAATATTAGACGCTACGCTGTACTAGGTGTGGTGGGATTGGTGATTATGTTTGCTGGATTTTATACCGTGCGTGATAGTGCGTATGTCCAAAACACTCCCTCTTTGGCCCGTATTGCTAATATTGATTTGGGTAACGACCTTCGTATCCGTAGTATTATCTGGAACATGTCCCTTGAGGGCATCAAAGAGCGACCAGTCACTGGTTGGGGTAATGGTAATTTCAACTATGTATTTAATGAACAATACGATCCTCGTTTGTATGCTCAAGAACAGTGGTTTGACCGAGTACACAACATCTTCTTTGATTGGTTGATTGCTGGTGGTGTGCTTGGTTTGGTGGCGTACTTTAGTATTTTTGCGAGTCTAGCCTACTACTTACTCATCAAAGCGTGGCGAGGTGATGAGACATTTTCATTGGTAGAGCGCGGAATATTATTTGGGTTACTGGTTGGGTACCTGACTCACAATATTGTGGTATTTGATAATATCATCAGTTACATCTTCTTTGCGGTGATACTGGCGTTGTTGCATAGTCGCTATAGTGTCGAGATTCCACGTTTGACCAAGATCTCAATCCCAACACCGCTGGTCAGCAATATTATTGCTCCAGCCATGATTGTATTGGTAGTTGGTGTGGTCTATGTTTTGAATGTACCAAACATCCAGGCCGCTCGTGGTCTTATTGTTGCTTTCCAAACCAACGACTTAGATGCACGTCTAGAAAAATTTGAAGAGTTACTAGCACTACCTACCTTTGCTCGACAGGAGATTACTGAACAACTAGCGCAGCAAGCAATGAGTATTGCTCAGGCAGATGCCACTGCAGTAGATCCCGAAACTAAAGCAGCCTTTTTGGCAGCGGCGGAAGGAGCGCTCAATACTATGGTAGAAGAGAAACCAAACGACGCTCGTCTACACGTATTCTTTGCGGGATACTATCGTTCAACTGGTAACTCTGATAAGGCTCGTGAGCAATTAGCGATCGCGCGGTCTCTGTCACCGAACAAACAAGCTATCATTCTACAACAAGGAGCAGTTGAGTTGGCAGTGGGTCAAAACAAAGAATCACTTGATTACTTTAGAGAAGCCTATGAGCTTGATACAACCAACGAAGAAGCTCGTGAATATTATTTTGCTGCTTTGTATTACAACAATGAACGTGAAAGTGCGGCTACACTATTGTCCGAAGCTACTCCTACTTTCTTGGCACGCTTAGCAATGAGTGACTTTGTATTTAGTGCCATCAATAACGCTGGTGATTATGAGACCTTGGCACGCTTGTACGAAGAGCGTGTGACAATTGCGCCAACCGTGGCACAAAGTTGGGCCAGCCTCGCTTTCGCGTATCACCAATTAGCGCTCGCAGCTGGTACTAATCAAGAACGCAAGAAGATCTTTACCGACAAAGCCATAGACACGCTTACTCGAGGAGCTGCAGCGGTGCCTAGTTTTACTCCGACTGCACAGTGTGTAACCAACAACCTCAAAGCAGGACGTGCACCAGAAACTGGTTGTCGCTAACATGATGAGACCCGCTTTCCTCACTGAGCACGTCCCGCTAGCCCCGTACACTACGCTTAAGGTGGGTGGTTCAGCCCGGTACTTTGCCAAAGTGACTACCATAGCGGAATTAGAAGAATCAATTCATTTTGCACAAAACAATGATCTACCGGTATTTGTTTTGGGAGGTGGATCAAATGTGCTGGTACCAGACGAAGGATTTTCTGGTTTGGTTGTATTAATCTCCATACCAGGTAGGGAATATAGTGTCGAAGAGACAACTGTCACTTTGGTGTGTGGCGCCGGTGAAGTATTTGATGAGGTGGTCGCAGAGACGGTGGCTCTAGGTTATTGGGGACTTGAAAATCTATCACATATACCAGGAACAGTTGGTGCTACACCGGTCCAAAATGTGGGTGCCTATGGGGTAGAGGTGGCTGATTTGATTATTAGTGTAACTGTTTATGATTGTGTTTTACACCAAGTAAGAGAATTAACTGCAGAAGATTGTGCTTTTGCTTACCGAGATTCTTTATTCAAACAGGTAGCGGGGCAGTCATTAATTGTACTGCGAGTCACATTTAGTTTGAGTATCACTCCTCAGCCACGCCTTACCTACGCTGACTTAGAGGTGTTAAAAGCAGAGACTGATCTATCGGTAGAAACTGTGCGACAAACAATTATAAAAATTCGGGCAGCCAAATTTCCTGATTGGCATACAGTTGGCACAGCCGGATCATTTTTTAAAAATCCGATTATACCAATTCCGCAAGCAGAGCTGTTACAAGCCAAGTACCCGCAACTCGCTGTCTATCCAGTAACCGCCACTACGGCCAAAGTACCATTAGGATTTATTCTCGATAAAGTGTGTGGACTAAGAGGAATTCGTATTGGTAATGTTGGTTTGTATGAAGCGCAGGCCTTGGTATTGGTGGCATATCAACCGGTAACAGCCGCTATGATTGATGAGTTTGCAGATATGGTAGTCGAAAAAGTGTATAGCACAACTGCTATATCGATTGAAAGAGAAGTGCAAACACTCAACAAAAATTCAAGAATAAAATAATTTTTTATTTTTTATTTTACAAAAAATTTTTATTACAAAAAATTGTAATAAATCTTATCCACAAATATTCGCAAAAAAAATTTGTGAATAAAAATAATACACGTGATAATAGTTGTAAGCAGACATTCTCTCATCCTGTTTGTTCTTTGAAGCGAGAGAGTCATGCGGTCGAATTTTATTCAACTAACTCTCATCACAAAAATATGGCAGTAGCAAAAAAGGCAGCTAAGAAAGTTGTCAAGAAGGCTGTAAAGAAAGTAGCCAAGAAAGTTGTCAAGAAGGCTGTGAAGAAAGTAGCCAAGAAGGCAGCCCCAAGAAAGGCAGTCAAGAAGGCCGCAAAAAAAGCTCCAGCAAAGAAGAAGTAAGACATCTTCTTGTAAAGTTTATAGCATAAGCACTTCCGTCAAGGTGGTGCTTTTGCTTTTTTGTGTTTATGCGTCAAAACCGTTATACTTAGCCCGTTATGTCATTTTTAGATAAATTTTTTGGTCCTAGTTACCAAAAGGAATTAGTAGCCATTGCCCCTCTAGTGGCTGAAATCAACGCCCTTGAAAGCACATATGCAGCACTCGCTACCGAGGCGTTGCCACAAGAGCTTTTGACACTCCGCACGCAAGTAGAGGCGGGAGCAACCCTAGAATCAGTGCTGCCAGCTGCTTTTGCTTTGACCCGTGAAGCCAGTAAGAGAACTATGGGTTTGCGACACTTTGATGTGCAACTAAT
>JBJORD010000068.1:0-6053 GCA_046049585.1 Candidatus Parcubacteria bacterium | reverse complement strand
AAACTGCGATTGTATCAAGAGTAAATCCAGTGACTGAAGATTAATTTACGGAAAGGATTTGGAAGGTCGAGGCTCTGTGTGTACCAGCGCTTGAGAAAGCTTTGGTGATTGATTGGACACTTCCCGATGAAGTGGACAAAAATTCAGTGTGTGTCACTGTGTTATTCCTCTTTCAGATTTACAATACAAACAAAAAACCCGAGCACCCTCGGGTTTTTTGTTTGTATAGCTTGTTCACAATTATTTTAGATTTGATACAAGAAAATTTTATTCTCATTTGTTATCATTAGTGGTAATGATTGCATGCACCACTAGAGTGGTGTCTCGCCGAGTCCTCATCCTCGCCACTTTAGTAGTCACTAGTTTTCTGAGCTCAGCTTCGCTAACTGAGGCAAAAGTTCTCTATGAACAGAGTAACATAGGACAGCCTTATTCGATCTTTCAAAAAGATGGAAGCCCATATGGTTTTTATGTCAAACTACCGCAGGCTACGACCTCTTTAGCATCTACTTCTCCAGATATTGTACGGTATACGGGTACCGCTGCGTGGTTACGGGTAAAGCGTCTAGGAGGAGTGCCTTGTGGACATCCATTCAACCTTCTCATACTTGCTGCTGATTGGAATAGTCGTATTGGTGAAAATGGCATACATGGCGGTGTGGAAAACGGTCCCTATTGTGATTTTCAGTTACGTGGTCTAAATCGTACAGATATGTCTATTGGTTTTATCGCTCTCTGTGCTAACGGACGCTGTGATGACGAACATGAATTTATCTTGGATGGTTCGCCAAACAACGAGGGTTATCTTAATGATGGTACCCAAACAGTTATCAAACCAGGTGGCTGGGCCTTTCAAATTTGTGATGAAGAGGGTTGCAGTGGTGGATTTACAGAATCTGGTAATAGTACCTCAACCGCTACTACTACAGCGACTAGTACCGCCACTACTACTGATCCGATAACTGCTACTACCACCACCGCTACCTCAACTGTCGCTACATCGACAGGCGCCTCAAGCGTACTCTTTTTACCAGGGATTCAAGCCAGTCGTTTGTATACCGATGGTGTATTAGGGACCGAAGACCAGTTGTGGACACCAAATTGGAATCAAGATGTACGACAATTACAGATGACTGAAAATGGTGATAGTGTCGAGCAGATATATACACGAGATATCCTTGATGAAGTAGCAGGACTGGGTGCAGTCTATAAGAATTTTACACACAGTTTAGATACCTTAGTGACGGACAAAACTATTGCAGAATGGCGACCATTTGCGTACGATTGGCGATACGCGGTAGATGACATAGTACAAAATGGTACTAAATATGAAAATGAAATAAGAAATGCTGTAACTTTAGTTGAAGATATATCTGAAGAATCGTATTCAAAAAAAGTAACGATTGTTGCTCACTCAAATGGCGGTTTGTTAGCAAAAGCACTGTTAACTCAACTGAGGGAACAAGGTAAAGAACATTTGGTTGACCGTCTAATACTCCTTGCGTCGCCACAACTCGGTACACCAAAGGCAGTCGGATCCCTTTTACATGGTTTTGATCAGTCTGCTGCAGGAGGAATTGTAATAGATGCCGCTGTTGCAAGGAGTGCCATCAAGAATATGCCTGGTGCATACGGATTACTGCCTACAACAGAATACTTCACTGAAGTAGGAGTTCCTATCATAAAGTTTTCTGAAGGTACTTCACTTCAACTATTTAGGGATCATTACGGTACTGATATAGATAACGTGTCAGAGTTACATAATTTTTTGACTGGAGCGGGAGATGGACGAGGAGAGGCAATCACAGTATACGATGCCATAAAAGCAAATAGTGCTGTATTACAAGATTCAAGTACACTACATACCAACGTTTTACAGTCGTGGCGCGCCGCTAGTACCACAGAGGTAATTGAGGTGGTCGGAGTTGGATTACCAACAGTAAGTGGATTTGAATACCGGGAATTTAATAAGCGTGAGTGTACCACGACTCTTTTTATTGAATCCTGTACTGACGTCGCTTATTACAAACCAGTCCCAATGTTTTCACTATATGGCGACGAAACTGTAATGGCTCAATCAGCCAAAGGCTATCAAGGCAATAAACAGACCTACTACTTTGATTTGTATGGACAGGGTCAGGATATAGAATTCAAACATGTAAACTTTTCTGAAGCCTCCGTTATTCAAGAATTAGTTACAAAAAGTATTAAAAACGAGAGTTTGGACAATATTCCATTTATTAATACGTCAGCTGTTGTGCAGACAGGTGAGTATCAGTTATTGTCAGTCAATTCACCAGCCACCGTTGTTGTTTTCGATGATGATGGTAATAAAACGGAGATAGATTTTTCGGATGATGAATTGATGGCTAGACAAGAAGGAATTCCTAACAGTAGTATCTACTACATGGGCAGTACTACTTATGTTGTCTTACCAGTTGAAAAAACCTACAACTTTGTGATTACTTGTACTGGAGGTGGTGGTGTCACTGTAGTCCTTGATACTATAGGAAACGAGACTCTCTCGACCATTTATGAAATATATATCCCAGATACAAACCAAGGGATGACAATAGAAGGCAGTATCGCAAATGAGCAAATGTCTTCTTTAGAGGTAGATCTCACAAACGACGGGGTGCTAGACTATATGATAGATCCAAATACAGGGGAGAAAATCATTCAAAAAAGTATACAAGTTAGTAAGTCCAGTTCAACAAAAACATCTACAAAAGTAAAAAATAAAGCAGTAGCCACAGTTGCAGGTATCAGTACCAGTGTTAGTAATTCTGATTTGGAAGAATATTATAAAAATTTATTCCTATTATTGTTACAGTTACAAAAACTAATAAATTCTTATGAAAGATAAAAAAACTAACATCATTGTACTTATAGGTTCATTCCTAACCTTAGTTATAATGAATTTTTGGTGGATGTATTGTATTGATTCTCAAGCATGTTCATATGATCTCATAAGGGTATGGTTACGCCCATTGTATTATGGTTCGCTGGCTCTAACTGGTTTCTTCGCTGCCTTTCTTATACTTCCGAGTCACTACTTTAAAGCGTGGTTTAGGTGGATTTTTTCGTGGGCATTCCCGATTAGTGTTTTGATTGTGATGTCTAATGTTAGTACAGGTGGTGGTTTGTTCCCGATCTTTGCTCGCGAGGTGATTATACTCCTTAGTTATTTCTGGGGTGGTATATCGTTACTGTTCGTAGTCTGGCAGTGGTGGTCATGTCGCACACGTAAAAACTAGGGGACTAGTTTGCCTACACATAGGGAAAGTACGCTATACTATTTGTAATGTTCAACAAGAGCTTTTACCAATTCTTGTTTAGTTTTATTGCGGTGGTGGCAGGAACCCTCGTGTTTATTTTGGTTGTAGGCATCAAAGCTGGCTCATAACATATGATACGTATCACCGATCAGTACTTTTGGAATGTTATCTTTAGCATCTTTTTTCTGTTGCTGGTAGTAATGGGAAGTATCATTCTCGAAACCGAAGCCCGTATCGCGTATACCGAACTGACCCTGCTAGACTTTACCCTGATCACTCTCGCTACCTGGCGACTCATTCGCTTGTTTGTGTATGATCACATCACCAAGTTCTTGCGCGAACAATTTTATGATGTAAAGAAAGTAGGGAAGGGATACACGCTTGAGAAACCAAAATTCGGTCCACGACGGACCTTGGCAGATCTCCTCACTTGCCCTTGGTGCTTTGGAGTGTGGGCCGCGGCGTTTGTGACGTTCTTCTATCTCCTTACCCCATACGCATATTACGTTACTATTTTCTTGGCGATTTCAGCGGTTGCGACATTCTTACAATTACTTACCAATATGGTTGGTTGGCAGGCAGAAAAACTAAAGCAAGAAGTTGAGGGCTAGTATGAAAGACTTGGTGGTGATTGTAGCGGGACTCTTCCTGATGTTGAGCGTCCTGGCTACGTTACTTTTGGGTGTGCTGTATGTCATCGGGATCGAAGACACTATCCTCGTGCCACACACACATATTGTTGGTGTGGTTCTCGCTTTGTCTATTTTAGTTGGGTTGTACGATGGAAGAGTATTTGCCAACGCCAAACACTGGCTTGGCTTGTGGTCATAGTGGAGTCAATAAAACCATCATGATATACTCCGTATTATACGGGGTGTAGCATAGTGGTAGTGTGTGCGCATGGGGTGTGTACGGTCCGGGTTCGATTCCCGGCACTCCGACTCAAATTTAGAAAATTTTTTTAACCTTTTATCTATGGAATTCATAAAGAACTGTACCGTTTTGATTATTTCCACACTTACATATCTTACTGGCTTAATAGCAATTATTGCTTTATATATGGCAATTACGGAACAGGATGTCTGGTACATGTCACTCGTAGTAATTGGAGCTTTTTTTGTTCTTGCAATTTTGTATGTTGCAAAACGATTCCCGCGTCTGCGGGCAGCGCTCGAATATCCGTTCGGAATTTTGAGTCTCTAGCAATTTTCAATATTTCTGCTATAATCCCGTTTGTCAGGCTAAAGACAGTTGGTGTAGGGAAGTCACCCCTACCTAATACATACCAGCGGTATGTGCCAACCGAGGTCCAATCTAATTCTCTTCTGAGATCAATTGGGGTCGAATATAGCCTCACTATATAGATACATATAGTTTGGCCTGATACTTATAAACGAGTAATCCATACTATTGTGGCAATTACAAAAGCAAAAAAAGTAGATATCTTAGCCAAACTTAATGAAGTGAAAACTTCATCAGAAGCGGTCGTATTTATCCACTTCAAGGGACTCAATCTCGGAGACACTACTGCAATGCGTAAAGCATTGCGTGAAGCGGGTGTTGGTTACTTTGTAGCCAAAAAGACACTCATGCAACGTGCCTTTGGTGAAGGATACACAGGTGAGATGCCAACACTTGATGGCGAAATCGCTATCGCGTACAGTGCAGACCCTATGGCTCCTGCCCAAAACATGAAGGAATTTGGTACCAAGTACAAAGATAAAGTATCTATTGTTGGCGGTATCTTCCAGGGTGTATTTAAGGATCAGGCTGAGATGACTGCGATTGCAGCTATCCCAGGACTCGACGTTCTCCGCGGTATGTTTGCACAACTCATCAATTCTCCACGTCAGCGTTTTGCGGTGGTCTTGAGTGAAGTAGCAAAAACTAAGAACTAATTAGAAACAACTAAAAACAAACGCATGACTCACGAACAAATCATTGAAGCGGTAGAAAAAATGACCGTTCTCGAACTCAACGACCTCGTAAAGACAATCGAAGAGAAGTGGGGTGTATCAGCAGCTGCTGTAGCAGTAGCCGCTGGTCCAGCTGCAGCAGCAGCTGACGAACAGTCTGAATTTACTGTTGAACTCACTGAAGCAGGTGCTCAGAAGATCGCAGTTATCAAGGTAGTAAAGGAAGTACTTGGTCTCGGTCTCAAGGAAGCTAAGGATATGGTAGACGCTGCTCCTTCAGTAGTGAAGGAAGGTATGAAGAAGGAAGATGCTGAAGCCCTCAAGGCAAAGCTCGAAGAAGCTGGCGCAAAGGTAACTTTGAAATAAATTTCTTACAAAAAACACCCGCCATGGCGGGTGTTTTTTGTTATTAGTCCAAAAGTCTGCTGCCACATAAATTGTTATTCTAGTTTCTTTTCGTTTAGATTAGATGTTACAATGAATGTATGATTTTTTATGTGTTAGTGGCTGCATTTTTTGCCAATATAATATACATCTGTACCATTTTGTTTTTTCCAAAACAAGGTGGAGGCGATTACTTAGGCGCAGAGTTGTTGTTCTGGTTTTGTGCGCTTGGCGCTATAGTATTGTGGATCAGTATTGTTACTTTTGGTATGGGAAGAATTTTTGGAACAGGAGTTCTAAAAAATACAACAGATTATTGGTTATCAGTAGTCTGTACAGCTATACCTACCATAATCATCTTTGCTGCAATTGGTTTGCTTGGCCTCAGATTTTTTGGTTATACAATTGGATCAGGTGGTAATTTTGAGATGTCTGGCTCCACTTTTGAAATTGAAGAAAAGTGATAATTGGTTGA
>JBJORD010000067.1:0-9786 GCA_046049585.1 Candidatus Parcubacteria bacterium | reverse complement strand
GACGGGACGAATAAAGTCTACTTGGTGTAGGTGGCTTAGACAGTATTCTTGTGTGAGAGACTCTGTAACGAAAATGCCTTTCTGTAAGGACGAGACGAGCAAGGCCTGTATGAACAGTAAGGCCCTGTCTTATTATAGACACACCCACTCCTGTTGAGACAGTCCTCACTCAGAGTATTTTCGTTGTGGAGTCTCATCAGGAGTAGGTGTGTCTGATAACCATATTGGTGCATTCCATTTCTATTTCTCAGCTCATCTTGTATACTAGTTTCATTATGGTAATTACACATCACGGTGGGCAGTGTTTTAAGGTGTCGTTTGGTGACACGACCTTGGCCTTTGACCCAATTGCAAAATCTTCAAAGCTTAGTCCAGTTAAGTTTGGTGCTGATGTCGCACTCGTATCACTCAATCATCCTAATTTTAACGGTGTTGAAAATGCCTCACATGGTAGTAAAGAGGCTTTTGTCGTACAGGGTCCCGGTGAATACGAAATTGGCAGCGTGACGGTCCGCGGTTTTGGGGTAAAGACTACCTATGAGGGTGTCGAACGATACAACACTATTTATCAGGTGCGTATGGAAGACATGACGATTATTTTTTTGGGGGCGCTTGGTACACCAGAAATTGATCCAAAGATCCTTGGTGAATTTGGTGATGTTGATATCTTATTTGCACCAATTGGCGGTGGCGATGTGCTTGAGGTGCCGCAAGCTGCCAAGTTGGCACTCAAGTTAGAGGCCAAGCTCACAATCCCGATGCATTATGATGCTGCTGCCCTCAAAGCGTTTTTGAAAGAGACTGGCGCTGAAGGTGTGACCCCGGTAGACAAACTAACTATCAAGAAGAAAGATGTAAATGAAATGGAAGGAGAAGTGGCTGTACTCGTGGTCTAGGTAATAGGAAAAGCGGGTTGATTATATTGTTATGCTTTTTAGACTATTAGATACCCTGCGCACCAAACCAAAAATGGTACGACGGCAATACGCTTTTGCTTTGGCTTTTGTGGTTACTGTAACAGTGGGGGCGGTGTGGAGCATGTCTTTGCCAGCTCGGTTTAAGGGTGAGACACAATTGGCGGCTGGCACTACGCCATTTGCTGGCTTTGTAGATCGAATTAAAGGTTCGTGGCAATTACTAGTACCTACCCGTGAGGCGGTGGTCAATAGCGACCAAGCAACAGAGATCTCTACTACTGTCGATGCCTTATCTCTCCTTGGTTCCACTACGCCAACTACTACTAGTCGTGTCGAAGAACCGCCTGCTGTACCAGTACTCATTGGTACTTCAAGCGTCCCAAGTAGCGCTCCACAGTAGTTCTCTCGTGGAGCAGTGTGACCATGGGTCAGGCTGGTTGTCCACGTCCCGACAGGAGAAGCAATATGGTATACTAGTAGTCATAAATTTGTCAGTTAGTTAAACGTTTGTCCGTATGCCGAAAAAGACCATTGCTCCCGAGCCAGCTTCTCTGCCAGAGCGAGGAATTGTGACCCAGAGCATCACTGGAGAGATGGAGACTGCCTATCTCGACTATGCGATGTCGGTGATTACTTCGCGCGCGCTGCCTGATATTCGTGACGGACTGAAACCAGTACACCGTCGCATCCTTTATGCTATGCGTCTTAACGGCCTTACTTATAGTGCCAAGTTTCGTAAATCGGCGGCGGTAGTGGGAGAGGTGTTGGGTAATTTTCACCCACATGGTGATACTGCTGTGTATGAAGCTATGGTGAAGCTCGCACAACCATTCGCAACGCGCTATCCACTTGTAGCAAGTCAAGGTAACTTTGGTTCAATCGACGGAGATAGTGCCGCTGCGATGCGTTATACCGAGGCCAAGATGTCTCGTATTGCTGAAGAAATGCTCCGTGACCTGGAAAAAGATACGGTTGATTGGCGTCCAAACTACGATGGTACCAAAAAAGAACCAACGGTCTTACCAGCCGCCGTACCAAATCTCCTCCTCCTTGGGTCCCTTGGTATTGCTGTTGGTATGGCAACTAATATTCCGCCGCACAATCTCCGTGAGATTGCCGCTGCGGTCGGACACCTTATTGATAACCCCGATGCTACGACCGAAGATTTGTTGAAACATGTGAAGGGTCCTGATTTCCCGATGGGGGCAGTCGCCTTTAACCAAAAAGACATTGTTCATGCCTATACCCACGGTCGTGGCGGTGTCGTGGTGCGTGGTGAGGCTGAAATTGTGGAGGACAAAAAGGGTAACTTCTCTATCATCATTACCTCAATTCCATTCCGTGTGAACAAGGCAGACATGCAAGAGAAGATTGCTGACTTGGTACGCGAAAAGAAGATCGAAGGTATTCGTGAAATGCGTGACGAATCAACCAATGATATTCGCGTTGTGATCGAGTTGAAGAGCGGTGCTCAACCCCAAACCGTGCTGAACAAGCTGTACAAGCACACCCAGCTCGAAGAAACCTTCCACTACAACATGGTGGCGTTGGTTGATGGTATTCCCCAAATTGTCTCACTGAAATTAATTCTTGAAGAATACGTCAAGCACCGCGCCGAGGTAGTACGTCGTCGTACTCAGTATGATTTGACGAAGGCCCAAGATCGCGAACATATTTTACTCGGTCTCAAGAAAGCCCTTGATCACATTGATGCTATCATCAAGTTGATTCGTGCAGCCAAAGATGTGCCAACCGCCCACGCGGCTTTGATGAAAGAGTTCAAATTCTCGGCCATTCAAGCACAAGCTATTTTGGATATGCGTCTCCAGAAGCTCGCTGGACTCGAGCGCAAGAAGATTGAAGATGAACTCAAAGAAATTCAAAAATTGATCAAGGAACTCGAGGCGATCTTAAAGAGTAAGGCCAAAATGCTCGGGCTAGTAAAAAGTGAACTGCTCGAAGTGGCCGAAAAGTATGGTGACGATCGTCGTACTAAGATTGTCAAAGGTGGGGTCAAGATGATGAGTCAGGAAGACTTGATTGCCGACGATGAGAGCGTGCTGGTGCTGACACAAGGTGGCTACGTCAAGCGTACTAACCCCGATGAATACAAAGTCCAAAAGCGCGGTGGCGTCGGAGTGGTGGATCTCAACACTAAAGAAGAGGATGTTGTCACCAACCTTATTACCACCTCGGCGCACAGCGATCTCTTGTTCTTTACCGATAAGGGCAAGGTATACCAAAGTAAGATGTACGAAATTCCTGAGGGTCGTCGTGCGACCAAAGGTAAGTCAATCATGAACTTCTTGGCGATGTCACAGGACGAACGAATTACGTCAGTCTTGCCAGTACGTAAAGAAGAATGGGCTGGTGAGTGGAGTCTCATGATGGTTACCAAAAATGGTGTAGCGAAGAAGTGTGATGCCACCGCCTTTAAGGACGTTCGCCGTAGTGGACTCATCGCCATTACACTCAAGCCAGACGATGCCTTGATCGCTGCCAAATTCGTAGCCAAAGGTGACGATATATCACTGGTGACTTTGAAGGGTCAGTCAATCAGATACGCCGAGGGTGATGTACGTGAAATGGGGCGTACAGCTGCCGGAGTAACAGCTATGAAACTCGGTAAGGGTGATGTGATTGTATCGGCTGACGTTATAAAAAAGAGTGATACCAAAGCGGAGATTCTAGTAGTGACAGAAGACGGCTATGGTAAAACCACGCCAATCAAAGAATATAAAGTGCAAAACCGTGGGGGATCGGGTATTAAGACCGTGAAGGTGACTGATAAGACGGGTGCAGTAGTCGGGGCGCTTATCCTTACTCCTGAAGAACGAGCTGAAGGCGAGCTCGTCATCATGAGTAAGAAGGGACAGGTGATCAAGTTGCCGCTTAAGGACGTGCCGACTCTCGGGCGTGATACCCAAGGAGTGCGTGTGATGAAGATGCGGGCGGGGGATTCTATCGCTTCAATCGTCTTCGTCTAAAAGTCTTAATAAAAAAGTCATTGACTACGTTACACTGCGATCAGAAATGTTCATCGTACAATAAGTACGCCTCACCTTTCTTCACTTGTGTGCCTCGTCACTGTTCTTTTTTCTTCAGACTTTGGGGACGTGGTACAGCAATTTTACTTAGATACGAATACATACAAAAAGCACCCACTAGGTGCTTTTTGTATTACTCCCCACCATAGGGAAAGAAGCTATATCAAAGACGGTATACTATAGCTATGGTACCAACGATGATTCCTAATCGTTTTCTCGACCCCCGTCTTTTGGCGTCGCATTTTCATATTGATAGAGGCTCTTCAGTGGTAGACTTTGGTGCGGGGGTTGGTCGGTTTGTACCAGTGGTGGCCGAGAAAGTTGGTAAAGAGGGGCGGGTGATTGCTTGTGAGTGCCAGCGGCCACTGGTCGAGACAGTCGGTAATATCCGTAAGAAAAATCAGTACAACCAGGTAGAAGTACAATGGTGTGATATCGAGACCTTGGGAGCGGTACGGGTCGCTGATGGAACTATTGATTTTGGCTTGGTGATTAATACGATCTACCAGATGGAGTCGAGAGAGACGGCCTTGGCTGAGATTCGTCGGACCCTACGATCAGGTGGTATTGTGTATGTAGTTGATTGGATTGATTCTTTTGGTGGGATTGGGCCAGTTGATGATCAGGTGGTTACTCGTGAAGCGATGATTGATTTGTTTGAAGGGGCGTACTTTATCTACGAACGCGAGTACCCGGCAGGTGCCTACCATTATGGTTTAGCTTTTAAGAAAATATGAAATTACGACCGTTTGAATTAGCTCTCATAACTGGCTTTGGTCTGTTGGGGTTATTAGCCATTGGTCTGTTGGCGACATACAAACCGCCCGCTGATCAAGCGGCGGTGACGTTGGGAAGTGTGGTAGAAATCTGGGGAACCGCTGACGCAGGAGCTTTTAATCAAGTCTTGCGCCCAATCGTCGAAGAACAAGATGCCTATCGAGCGATTTCGTATGTACAAAAGAGCCCTGATACTTTTGATGCCGATTTGTTAAATGCGCTGGCTGAAGACCGTGGTCCCGATATGATATTTATGACCCATGAGCAATTGGTCCAATATCGCAGCAAACTCCAGCCAGTAGCATACGAAAACTTCCCCTTACGTGATTTTCGTAACCTGTACATTGACGGAGCCGAAATCTTTGCCCGCACTGATGGATTATATGCGTATCCAATTGCGATTGATCCGATTGTGATGTACTGGAACCGCGATATTTTGGCCACCAAGAATCTCTTGAATGCACCAGCAACCTGGGAGAGTGTGGTTAATGATATTGTGCCAGCTTTTGTAGAGCGTGACTTTAATCGCACTATTACCCGTAGTCCAGTGGCTTTTGGTGAAGTACGTAATGTGACTAATGCCACTGAGGTGCTTGCTATGCTCACTATCCAAGGGGGGAGTAGCTTGGTCGAAGAGGGTACTGATGGTCGCTACCGAATCCTCCTTAACCAATCTGCTGGTATCAATCGTGGTCCACTCGAAAACGCCCTAACTTTTTACACCAACTTTTCAAGTCCTAGTAACCCCCTATACAGCTGGAATCGAGCCAGACCAGTCGACCGCGAAGCCTTCTTGTCTGAGGATCTTGTCTTGTACTTTGGTAAAGGTAGCGAAGCCCGTGACCTAGAGTCCCAAAACCCCAACCTCAACTTCGACATTGCCGAAGTACCACAAGGCGCCACTGCCACCATCAGAAGAACGTACGGTGAGTTCTATGGACTCGGTATAATGCGCGCTTCAGATAACAAACAGGGAGCCTATCTGGCACTGCAGTTACTGGGTGGTAGTCAATTTGCAACTGCCTGGGCCAACAACCTAGGAATGGCCCCAGCCCACCGCCAGACGTTGTTGGCAGGATCCAATGATACGTATGGTAGAATCATCTATACAGCCGCTATTTCTGCCCGTGGTTGGCTGTCTCCAGCACCAAGCCAGGTTGACACCATCTTCACTGAAATGGTAGAAGATGTACTCGCCAACCGTCGTCGCTCGGCTGATGCTGCAAATGATGCGGTGGGACGGATGAGCCAGGTGTATTAGGCAAGCATAAAACTTTATGAAAAAAACTTTACAGAAATTTATTCTCACACCACTCACTTTTGTATATGTTTTCCTTCTACTAAACATTCTCACAATAACTAAAGTTTTGGCTGAAGGCACAGGAGCTGGGGTTGGTGCTGAAGGCACAGGAGGTGGTACCGGAGGTGAGGGTACAGGGGCTGGTACTAGACCCGTAACTACAGTTACTCTCGCCAATCCACTCAACAACATCACCTCCATCGAGGGTCTTTTGGTAGCCATCCTCAATATCTTCATTGTCCTCATGATTCCGGTGATCGTGTTCTTTATCATCTTGTCTGGCTTTAAGTATGTTATGGCCCAGGGTAACGCCAGCAAAATCGAAGAAGCGACACGTTCCCTTACGTACGCGATTATTGGCGGGGTCTTGATTCTTGGTGCAGTGGCTATTGCTGAAATTATCAAAAACACTGTCCAGGCCTTCTAACCATGAATACTCCAACAACATTTGGTGGTCTAGTAAACTTCTTTATCGAATTTATTAATATCTTCATCACCGCTCTTTTGGCGTTGGCCTTCTTGGTACTGCTATGGAAAATTATCGATGCCTGGATTATCCATGCTGACGACGAAAAAAAGCGGGCCGAGGGAAAGTCGTACGCCCTTACTGCTGTCATTGTATTTGTGGTGATGGTGTCGGTCTGGGGGATATTGCGTTTATTGGTAGGGGCGGCGTAATCCACAGGCAGGGACCAAACCCTTTAAAATTACAAAATTTACTGTATACTTAGAATATAAAAATTAATTAACGTATGAAAAACTTTTCCTTTTACATCCTTTCGGCCGTAACATTCCTCATTTTACCGTTTAGTGTTGGGGCACAAGGTATTGCAGGCGGTGACGAAACTGGTGGAGAAATCGGTGATTTCCTGACATCAATTCTAGATTTCGTTGATTCAATTATTATCCCATTCATTCTCTCAATTGGTTTCTTGATCTTTGTTTGGGGAATGTTCAAGTACTTTATCCAGGGTGGCGATAATGACGATGAAAAGGAGAAGGGTAAGAGTCTTATCATGTATGCCATTGCCGGCTTTGTGGTGATCGCTGCTTTCTGGGGAATTGTAAACATCATTACTCAAGGTATTGGGCTTGATGACGAAGGTCTTAGAGACACACCCAAAGCTAATCTTCTTGACTAATTAGTAAAGGATCCAGAATTATTTATTTTGATTCTTACTGATATACCACAAAAAATCGCTCGTCTGAGCGATTTTTTGTGGTATGCTACTGGTATATGGATTTTGTATTGATACGTATAGCTGAGGCCCAGACCACTCCCGGGGTTCGAGAAGCCTATTCATTTGTAGAAAAAATCAATGAGATAATTTTGTTTCCTTTGATTACCTTACTTATGGCAGTGGCACTGCTAATATTTATATATGGCTGCTACGAATATATCTCCCATGCCGCTGATTCAGCAGCACACGAAACCGGCAAGATGCACATACTCTACGGTATTATCGGAATGTTCATTATGCTTGTCGCATATAGTATCCTCAGCATAGCCGCTGGCACGTTTGGTTTTCAGGATGAGCTTGATTGCGCTAGTGATCCACTAAATGCCAACTGTATTGATTCGTCATTATATATAGCACCGGCTATACCAGAATCAAATTCTGATTCAAACCCATTTTAAAAAAGAAGAACCCCACCGCTGATTGATTAGCGGTGGGGTCCAGATTGTGTTGTGCCATAAGGCACATGTTGCCTTGGCCGAGCATATCGCCCAAGACGAGGAACAAAAGAACTTTTTCTTTGTCAGCAAGAAGCGCTTGCACTTTGTCTCCAAGCATGGATAACAAATGATTCTGTGTTACTGGTATTCACCCAGCGCACAGCGCTTACGCTACGACCCTTCTGTTCAGTGCTGCTGATCCACTCCCCTGATGGAAGCTGAACTTCACGATTTACATATGCAGGCCGCAGGTTGTTGCAGACTTGCAGATGGGTCGAGTAGTTATGAACGTCAATTGACGTTGTGCCCGGCAGCAGTGTAATCGGGTCAAGATGCCCAGGTTCGTTGTTCCAGGGTTCTGCTTTTTCCGGGGCTGATGCTGGAGCGGTTGATGCTCCATTGCCAGCCAATGTCAGGTTGGCTGCGTTCTGTGCTGCACCGTTAATGGTTGTCTTCCCTTGGTATTCGTAGAGGGTGATTCCCATCATAAAGAGCATCACGATGATAGCATAAATCACACCGATCCAGTGCAACCACTTGCCTGTGCTCTCCTTATGATAGGCGAACGACAGCATGACGAAGGCACTGAAAAAGGCAATGACCCAGAATGCTCCTGGCCGATCTTGAAAAGACCAGCTGCCGAGAAATCCTGTTGCAAACATGATCCAGTAGCCAGCGGTCGTGAAGATATCTTTGACTGCCTTCACGCCTTTAATGGTTCCTTGCGAAATGTCCTCATCGGTCAGTTCAGCCACTGCCGCACCGCCAAGGAAGAAGATCAGGAGGAACCGAGGCGAGTACAGCCCCAGCAGGATCAGGATGGTCGCAAACGCTCCGATAAACAGGGCGATCCCTGGTGCCCCAGCAATGTTGGCGATCCAGGCCACGAAGACCATGATAAATGCCACAATGCTTGTAGCTACCAGTCCCAGGTAGAATTTGCCGAGTTTGCGCCCGGCAGTCGTGTAGGCTTCAGAGATTATTGACATGTCTAGCTCCCAAAGGTCACGAGTTTCAGAAGGCGGTTGAGCATCCTCTCCCGCCAGTTTTTTGGGTGAAGCATCTGACGCATTTCCTCGCCATAGGCTTCCTGAAGAGCTTGCCGCCCTCCCTGATACATCGTGCGGACCGCTTCCCAGCTTTTCAAGCCAAGAGCGGTTGCCCATTTGATGTAGTCTTCTTTCATCTTTGGTGGCTTACGCGGAATGCCGAACGCCTCAAAGTAGGTGATCAGCTTTTCGTAGCCCCATTCCCGCCGCTTGGCTTCCGATGGACGTTTGTATTTCTTTTCGTCGTATTCTACTTCGCCTTTCTTCATGATTTTCACCATGAGCTTCAGAAAGCCGACTGCTGGATCCTTCGCATACTCACGTCCTTCTGTTGTCACCTCAGCCTCGCCGTCTTTTGCGGTTGCTTTGGTGACCTTGACAGGGTTCTTCGAGGCTTCAAACTTGGCCACGAAAGTACGAAAGGAGCTAGCAAACCACATCGTAAGAAGTTGGTCTTGGAGGCCATCTCCTTTAAAGTGATAGTTCATGAAGCCCGCGATGTGTTCACGTTCAGCATCATCGAGTTCTTGAAGATGGATTTGGATTTCACGTTCATCACCTTTTCCGAAGATACCAGTCAGGCCTTGGGAGACCGGACCGGCTTTGTCATCGAGGTCTGCCAGGGAAGTTGTCCCTTTGACAACCCCAATCAGTTTCATTGCTCCGTCTAGGTACGCGGTAGCTTTGACCGCTTGTCCCAATAAGTTGAGTGAGTTGGCAAACATTTATTTGTTCCTTTGCTGTCAATGTGACACTTTGTCGCGGACATTTGTTTCAGTAGGGTATATACCCTGATTGTCGATAGATTGGCAAATTTGCCAGCCCATGGAAAAGCAGGGTAGTATGCCCCCATTCCAATCACTATAATAGCATAATAAGTGTAAAAAGTCAAGTTTTTCGTAATGGTTCAATACCTTGGAAACACTAGCCGTACTTAATACACTAGCATCCATGGCATACATTAATCACAAAAACCAACCAAAGGTTCGCAGAGACTGCGCTGCCTTCGCACGGAGGC
>JBJORD010000066.1:0-11207 GCA_046049585.1 Candidatus Parcubacteria bacterium | reverse complement strand
TCAAGTGGGGTAACACTACGAGCTGACAGAAATGAACTCATTGACCAACCAAATAACCAAAACGAATCTGCAGGGTCTACCGATGTACCACCGCCACTTGGTGATGAATTTGATCAGGGTGAGGTGACTTTGTTGAGTAGTGGTGATGTGTATATAGTGACCCCCGAAACGGTGATGACACTGAATGAAAAAGTAGTGATACCAACTGCTACACCAGTACTTATTTATATACCCAAATCAGCGGTACCGACCGATTTAAAGGCGATTTTGGTATCTGTGACGAATCCTACCAATCATCAGGCAGTTTCGGTGTATTTGCTCAAGTTGTCACCTGATGGCACTCGGTACGAAACTGAGTTTGTCTCATCACCCTCGGAGGGGGAAGCGATGTTTGAAGTTGCTTTATATAACTTCCTGAAGGCTGAAGTGCGGCGTATTGGTAAACGTATACAGTACACCGATCTGACGTTAGCTGAAAGCAAAAGTGTTATGATCGGTATACCCAAGGATCAGTTGGCTGTTGTAGCAACCGCCACGGGTTCAGTCGGTTTTGTCTTGGTCGGGGGAGTCTGGTTATGGTGGTGGCGTCGGCGTGAGGATAACCGCTAATGCAGAGACTGACTTTTGTCGTTATAGTGGTAGGTAGTAGATTTATACAGTAGCAAATAGTACACATGACAAACGTAGCAATAAATGGTTTTGGTAGAATTGGGCGAACGTTCTTACGAATGGCTTTTGATCGTCCTGATATAAATGTCGTCGCTATCAATGATTTGGGTGATATCAATATGCTCGCGTATTTGTTACGGTACGATACTCCGTATGGTCGAGCACCATTTTCGGTTGAGGTTACTGACGGCGCATTGCTGGTGAATGGTAAAAAAATCGTCGTACTATCAGAGCGTGAACCAACCGCATTGCCGTGGGGGACTTTGGGGGTAGATATTGTGGTTGAAGCCACTGGTATATTTACCAGTTACGAAAAAGCCAAAGTCCACTTGGCTGCTGGTGCTAAGCGGGTAGTTATTACTGGACCAGTGAAAGACGATCCTACTGCTGCTGGTGTCGTGGGTGGGACAGTACTAATGGGAGTCAATGAAGGGGAATTGGCTACCTGCCAGATCACATCAAATGCCTCGTGTACAACCAATGCTACTAGTCCGTTGATTGGTGTTCTCAAAGAAGCTATTGGTATAGAACGAGCAATCTTAAATACTGTCCACGCCTATACAGCGACTCAAGCCCTGGTAGATGGTCCAAGTAAAAAAGATTTTCGTGAAGGAAGAGCAGCTGCCCAAAACATCATTCCAAGTTCAACTGGTGCAGCGGTGGCTACGACGTTGGCCCATACCGAATTGCTCGGCAAATTTGATGGTATTTCGATTCGTGTACCTGTGGTAGTTGGTTCGATCGTAGACGTAACCTTCGTAGCCAGTCGTCCGACATCAGTAGAAGAAATTAATGCTGCATTAACCGCAGCTGCTGCTAGTCCACAATGGAGTCATTTGTTTGCAGTAACGAATGATCCAATTGTGTCATCAGATATTATTGGAGCTCGGTATGCTTCTATTGCAGATCTTGAAATGACACGAGTTGTTGATGGTACTTTGGTCAAGGTATTGGCGTGGTACGACAATGAGACAAGCTTCACGCACACTCTCGTTGAGCATGTAGCAAAAATGGGTAGCTACCTCAAGTAATCCCTTTATGGAATCAGTCCCCACAGTACAATTTTCGACTATCTATTTGGGTACAGATCATGCTGGTTTTACCCTCAAGGAAGTCATAAAAAGTTGGTTACAAAAACAGTCAGTTACCGTCATTGACTGTGGCGCTACGGTTTTTGATGGGGAAGATGATTTTCCGGATTATGTTATTCCTGCTGCCAAAGCGGTGACAGCTTTTGGTCCACAGGCTGGGGCGGTAGTGTTTGGTGGGTCTGGGCAGGGTGAGGCAATTGCTGCCAATCGTCTCCCTGGTATACGAACTACTGTGTTCTATGGGGGTGATGTTCGGATAGTGTCACTTGGTCGAGAGCACAATGATGCCAATGTCTTATCTCTGGGCGCACGCTTTTTGACTGAGGAAGAAGCGATTGCTGCGGTAGCAACTTGGTTGTCGACCCCTGCTATGACAGCTGAGAAATATCATCGTCGTAACAAAAAGATTGATCATCAGACTAAGTTAGAAAAAACTATATGAGTGCAGTACTGGTACCAGCGATTATTCCCGCAAGCCAGCATGCCATTGAGGCCTTTGTAGCGGCCTTGCCGGGAGTCACCGAAATACATGTTGATGTGGTTGATGGTAACTTTGTACCTACTACCTCGTGGCCGTATCTACCAACAGGCGATCCAAGTCTCGTTGCGAGTACACTGGCGCCGGTGACGCTTGAGGTAGATTTGATGGTCAAAGAACCATTGTCAGCTGCCGAAGCTTGGCTGGCAGCTGGAGCAGACATGCTCGTCTTTCACGTGGAGTCAATTTCACTACATGACTTTATCTATATGGTAACTATTAGCAATGCAACTATCGGTATTGCGGCCAACAACGATACGCCATTTGCAACACTGGCACCGTACTTGGAATTAACTGACTATGTCCAAGTGATGGGTATTAGAGAAATTGGTAAACAAGGTCAATCTTTGGATGAGCGGGTATTTGCTCGGGTAGAACAAATCAAAGCACTAGCGCCTCAGGTGCTAATCAGTATCGATGGAAGTGTCAACGAAACAACGCTACCAACCCTGTTAGCTACCAAAGCCGAGCGTTATATTGTCGGCTCGGCAGTCTACGGTGCCGATGATCCGCTTGCCGCATATCAAAGACTCTTGACTCTCATCTCTACACAGGGTGACCATGGAGAGGAAGGTCCTGTTGGTATACTATAGGCATCTATGCATTATCTTTCGTCAGCCGATGTTACTCGTTTGGAATTAAAGGCCAATGAAATACGACAGAGTATTATTGAAATGCTCTACGAAGCCAAGAGCGGTCACACCGCGGGACCGCTTGGTATGGCTGACATATTCACGCTGCTGTACTTTGCGGTCATGCAGCATGATCCCAAGAATCCAAATTGGGAGGATCGTGATCGATTGATATTATCAAATGGTCATATCTGCCCTGTGTTGTACGCTACGTTGGCACATGCTGGTTACTTCCCCGTAGAAGAATTGATGACATTGCGCAAATTCGGTAGTCGTCTGCAGGGCCATCCTCACCGTACTGCACTACCAGGCTTGGAGACTACTTCAGGCCCCCTCGGTTCAGGACTGTCACAAGCTGTTGGAATGGCAATTGCTGAACGGATGAATAATCCTTACTCAGCCAAATATTTCTACTGTCTAACGGGAGATGGTGAATTGCAAGAAGGCCAGATTTGGGAGGCGGCACTTTTGGCGGGTAAAGAAAAGTTGCACAACTTGATTATGATCGTTGATCGTAACGGTATTCAAATTGATGGGTACACCAAGGACGTCATGCCAATGGAGCCACTACGAGAAAAATTTGAAGCTTTTAACTTTGATGTACAAGAAGTAGATGGTCATAATATTCGTTCGATCAATGACGCTATCGGTAAGGCACAGGCCGTGTACAGTCAGCCTTCAGTTATTATTGCTCACACTGTTGCATCAAAAGGCGTAGATGTATTTGAACGAGATTTTAGATGGCACGGCAACCCACCAGGTAAGGGTCCAGAAGATCGCGTGCCACGGAGCGAACAGGCAAAAGTAGCGCTTGAGAAGTTGCGTACCTTGGCTGGAACTATTAGTAAACAGCACCTTTCATAATTATGTTTGTATCACACCTCAATCCTCAGTTGGCTACAAATACCATTGATCGGGTAGCGAATCGTGTTGGTTATGGAGAAGGTCTCGTAGAAGCGGCTACACGTGATGAGCGGGTAGTGGCCTTGGCTGCTGACCTGACTGAGTCGACTCGCACGTCGCCGTTTCTCGAAGCTTTTCCCAAGCGTTTTGTACAGGTCGGTATTACCGAACAAAACATGGCTTCAGTGGCCTCAGGGATGGCAGCGATGGGTAAGATCCCTTTTATTGCATCATATGCGATGTTTAGTCCTGGTCGCAATTGGGAACAAATCCGTACCACCATTGCGTACAATGATAGTAATGTAAAAATTATTGGCGCCCACGCTGGTATTTCGGTAGGGCCTGATGGCGCTACTCATCAAGCGATCGAAGATATTGCTTTGATGCGTGTCATGCCGAATATGACGGTCATTGCTCCTTGTGACGTGCATGAGGCCCGCAAGGCGACCCTCTATGCCGCTCAGCACGAAGGCCCCGTGTATATTCGATTGGGTCGTAGTGATACCCCGGTTGTAACCACACCTGAGTCACCGTTTGAATGGGGTAAGGCACAATTATGGTATAAGAAAAATGACAGCCATACCAAATCAATTGGCATCATCTCAACTGGCACATTGTCTTATGAGGCCCTTTGTGCAGCCGTAGAATTGGAAGCACAAGGGATCGGGGTAAGTGTCTTGCATATAGCTACCATCAAACCACTAGATACAGCGGCAGTAGAGACATTGGCAAAGACGCACAATGCAATTTTGACCCTGGAGGAACATCAGCGTGCTGGAGGACTAGGTAGTGCTGTTGCTGAGTATTTGTCTGGTGTACAGCCAACCTTGATGACTAGGTTGGGAGTAGATGATCGCTTTGGTCAGTCAGGAGAGCCTGCTGAATTGCTCGCTGAGTATGGTCTTGATACTAAAGCGGTGGTGTCGGCCGCGATCTCGATCCTCGGTCGAGTGTAATTGAGTATCACCAACACAAAAACCGCTCCATAATGGAGCGGTTTTTGTGTTGGGCTTAATCGATCTTTTTGGCTACATATTCGGCTGGTCGGTTAGTAAGGAATTCTTCTAGTGCTTCACGTGATAATAGTCCCGCTTGGGCACCAATTTTTTGTACTACAGACATTGAGTTGATTGGACCCCAACTGAGAGCAATATCAGGACTAAATCCTAGTGCGATGGCGGCCGTGAAGGTTGAGGCAAAAGCGTCTCCTGCTCCAGTGCGATCGATTGGATCAGATGGGTCAGGATACATCGGCATGTGCCAAGCTTGATCGGCTTCATCAACCACATAGGCACCATGCGGACCGTCGGTAATAACTGGCAATTTTGGTCCAAGAGCCGCTAAGGCGCGAATCAGTGTCGGGACATGTTGTTCGGTCGTCTCGAGGATTTGCTGGGCTTCTTCTTTGTTGCAGAAGAATATCTCAGTCACTTCATAGAGATCCTTTAGTTCACGATACCCAATCTTGATTTGGAATGATCCGGGCTGGAAGACGAGTTTTGTCTCGGGATGTTCTTTTACATAGGCGGCAATTTCGTGGTGGTGTGGTACACCATGCTCACCGATCGAAGAAAAGTAGATGTAGCGCGGTGGGACAGGGAAGTTTGGTAAGGTATAGGGGAACTTTTCGTGCTTAATCAAAATAGTTCGCTCTGGACCATAACGCAGTACATAGTGATAGTTGGTGGCTTTGCCCTCATATAACTTTACATAGGTAGTATCCACCCCCTCGTTACGCAAAGTCTCGAGACACTCTTTACCGTTACGGTCATTTCCTAAACTAGAAATAAGAGCGGTTTTGAGCCCGAGGCGGTGAGCAGAGACGGCAGCATTGGGTGAATTACCAACCGCGTTAACTACCACCACATCATCATATGGTAGCTTTTGGCCAAAGGGCATATGCAGGGTTTGGCGCCCAGTATCTATGTCCTGGCTAACATCAGCATCATCTTTTGATAATTGTATAAATGCATCTATTACAAGGTCGCCGATAGCGACAAAATCATATTGTTCTGGCATAACAAAAGTATACCACTGACCGATATAACAAATTGAGTGTTGCTAACGGCCAGTTCGATTCGGGAAAAAGTAGCTCACAGAAGCTTCTGTCTGGTATACTAGAAGCCTATGCAGCGATTTTTCTTTGGGTGGATAATGATTTGTGTTCTGGCGTCACAAACACCACTAGTTGAGGTATACGCTGAGACAGATGCTGAACGGCGCGCTCGCCTCGAGCAAGAGCTGCAACAAGTAGAGCGTCAAATCTTGACCCAGCAGCGCTTGGTTGAAGACAAACAAGCCGAACGTCAGTCTTTGGAACGAGATATTAATGTTATTGAAGGACAAATCAACAAAGCCCAACTTGGTATTCAGGCACGCTCGATTGCAATTGAACAGTTGTCTGATCAAATTGGTGAAAAAGAGGTGGTACTACAAATTTTGACCGAGCGCTTATCAAGACAGCAACAATCTCTGGCTGACTTGGTACGCAAATCGGAAGTAATGGATGATTTTTCTTTGGTTGAGGTACTCCTCAGTAAACAAAGTCTTTCTGAGTTTATGAATGACTTTGCGGAGTACGCTGTTATCAAGGAGTCACTTAATGAGTCGCTCGGTATTCTGCACGGTATTCGTCGTGATACACATGAACAAAAAAATCTATTGGCAAGTAAGCAAGAAACCGAAGCAGAGATGCGCCGTATTCAAGAATTAGAAAAGCAGGGTATTGAAGTAAAAGAAAAAGAGAAAGAAAAAATCCTGGCGACCACGAAAGGCCAAGAGGCTGAATACCAAAGACTACTCCGTGCACAACAGCAAACCGCAGCCGAATTGCGTAATGCCCTCTTTAACCTGTTGGGTGGCGGTGGTGGTATTTCTTTGCCGCAGGCCGTTGAATTGGCTCAGTACGCCTCGAGTAAGACCGGAGTTCCAGCGTCACTCATTCTCGCTATCTTGGAACAAGAGACCAATCTTGGTTCCAATCTTGGTAGCTGTGTCTACAATGACTGGCGGGGTGATCGTCCAGTGATGCACCCTGATCGAGACCAGCCAGTATTTGTGGCGATTGCGAATATCTTGGGCTTTGATGCGCGGACTCGTTCTGTCTCATGTCCGATTGTGGTTGGTGGGCAGCGCTCGGGGTGGGGTGGGGCAATGGGCCCATCACAATTTATTCCGTCAACCTGGGCCACCTATGGCGGTATTGTGAACACGGGTAGTGGATTTGTATATAGTGAATCAGCCGATGCCATCCGTCGTATTAACGGTACTGGAGCACCAGCAAATCCATTTAACAATCGAGACGCCTTCATTGCGACAGCCCTGCTCTTGCGAGACAATGGTGCCAATGGTACCTACGCTGGTGACCGCTTGGCTGCTTTACGCTATTACGCTGGTTGGGGTGGTGCCAATAATCCCGCCAACGCCTTTTATGGTGATGGCGTGATGAACCGCAAGGCTAAGTTTGAAGGTCAGATCCGTATTTTGGGTGGGGGATAAACGCTTCCCATTGCCAAATTATGTTTTTCTGCTATAGTACAGACCACATTATTGAAATAGCACGTAGCCTACATTTATTATGAAATCTGATATTCATCCAGACACCTACCGACCAGTTATCTTCCACGACAATTCAAGTGGAGAACAGTTTCTGATTGGTTCTACTGTTGCTACTACAGCTAAGGCTACTTGGACTGATGGTAAGGAGTATGATGTTACCTACATCGACGTATCTAGTGCTTCGCATCCATTTTACACGGGACAAGAAAAGGTGATGGATACAGCTGGACGAGTTGAGCGTTTCAAGGCTCGCGCAGGTAAAGCAGCTGATCGTAAGAAAGGTGCCTAAATCAGTGTAAAGAGGAGACCGTACACCATTGGTGTGCGGTCTCCTCTTGTATTATTGTGATACTATACTTTTATCTTTATGGAATGGAATGAAGACACGCTGGAAAAATTTCGCGAACATCACAAGACGCAGTTTTTGGCGAGCCAATTTGACCTCACAAAAAAGCAGTACCTGGAGTCTGTAGCTTTGGCAGAGAGTGACCCTGAACTTGCGGAGCTTGCCAGTCTTGAAAGTGCTGAGCTGGCCGATCAGCTAAACCAGCGTTTTGCAGAGATGGAACGAATCATAGAAGCGTCGGCGGTTGAAGATGAAATACCATACGGTGTGATCCTCGAAGTACGAGCAGGGGCAGGAGGGGATGAGGCGGCGTTGTTTGCTGAGGAATTGGCGCTCATGTACACCCTATATGCAGCTTCTAAAGGCTGGTTTGTGAGTTGTGAGTATGAGACTAGAGCAGGTGCCGGTGGCTACAAAGAGGCCGCTTTTGAAATTATTCATCCCGACGCCTATGTCGCATTTCGCTTTGAGACTGGTGTGCATCGTGTACAACGTATCCCGGTAACCGAAAAAGCCGGGCGCATTCACACGTCAACTGCTTCAGTCGCTGTGTTGGCCCTACGTAAAAAACCAACTATCGAAATTAGTCCTTCAGACATTGAAATGGAGTTTTCACGATCTGGTGGGGCTGGTGGACAAAACGTAAACAAAGTAGAAACTGCTGTTCGTCTCATCCACAAACCAACTGGCGTGGATGTCCGTAGTCAAAGTGAACGATCTCAGTTAAAAAACCGGGAAAAGGCAATGACTATTTTGATCGCTAAACTCGAGGCTCTGCATGAGGAAGAAGAGGCCAAAAAGCATGCCAGTGTCCGTAAAGACCAAATCGGTACTGGTGACCGTTCGGAAAAGATCCGCACGTACAATTTCCCGCAAAACCGTATTACTGACCACCGCATTAAAGTATCGTGGCATAACATCGAAGGTATCTTGGGTGCCGGTAGACTCGATGATGTGGTCGAAAGCCTTAAAGAAGCGATTAACAATGGAGGGGAAACAGTTGCAGAATAAGGCTATACGTGGTACCATGCCCCCGCTCTTATAACTCGAGCTGATTTACTATTTATCATTATATGTCAACACAATCAACGAATCTTATTGAGCGACTCTTCGCTGCTGGAGCCCACTTTGGCTTCAAGAAGAGTCGCCGTCACCCAACTGTTACCCCGTATTTATTTACCGCAAAAGACGGTAATGATATTTTTGACCTTGAGCAGACTGCTGGTCTTATTGCGACAGCAGCAGCTGTATTAGAAGAGGCTGGTAAGCAAGGGAAGACTGTTTTGTTTGTAGCGACCAAAGATGAAGTATCGCACATCGTAAAGGCAACTGCTGAAAAGGTAGTTATGCCGTATGTGGTAAATCGTTGGATTGGTGGTATGCTCACTAACTTTAGTGAAATCAAAAAGCGTATCTATCGTCTCGAGTCTCTTATTGCTGAACGTGAATCAGGTGAACTCGATCGTAAGTACACCAAAAAAGAACGCGTACTTATCACTCGTGAAGTAGACAAGCTACATCACAACTTTGGCGGTATCCGTACATGCGCCAAAGTAGCTGACATTATGGTGGTGGTTGACCCACGTCATGACTCAATTGCAGTTACAGAAGCTAACGAAATGGGCATGCCGATTATTGCGCTCATGAGTTCAGATTGTGACACTTCAAAGGTAACGTACCCAATCGTAGTTAACGACGCATTACAGGCTAGTGTCACTATGGTTTTGAACGAGCTCTCAACGGCATACCAAAACGGTCGCGCTACATTTGTACCACGTCCTGCCACTAGTACTCGTCCTAGTGCCCCTCAGTCAGACTCACGTCCACGACGTCCTCGTCAGGGATAAATAAACAACGGTCACGACTCAAGTCAAGGCTCATTAGTAAAGTTCATTTGTTTTGTATTATGGAAATCACATCAGCCCAGTTAAAGGAATTACGAGATCAGACTGGTATCTCAGTCATGCAGTGTAAGCGCGCGCTTGAAGAAGCGGGCGGTGATATGGAAAAAGCTATCATCATCCTCAAGAAGAAGCGCAGTGAGGCAGCTGAGAAAAAGTCAGATCGTGAAATTGGTGCTGGTGCGATTGGTAGTTATGTGCACAACACAAATGAAGTTGCTGCTTTGGTACTACTTGGTTGTGAGACTGACTTCGTGTCAAAGAACGCGGAGTTCGTAGCCTTGGCACGCGATATCGCTATGCATGTGGCAGCATTGGCTCCAAAGTACATCTTTAAGTCTGAAGTAGACGAAACTACCTTAGCAAAAGCCAAAGAAGTATTTGCAGCAGAGATCAAAGACAAGCCAGCTGATATGGTAGAAAAGATCCTAGCCGGCAAGATGGACTCGTACTTCAAGGAGCAGATCTTAATGGAGCAGCCTTTCATTAAGAACCCAGACACTACTATTGGTGAAATGGTTAATGGTGCTGTCCAAAAATTCGGAGAGAATGTTACTGTCGTTAAGGTTGAACGTCTGTCAGTGAAATAGCGGTGACCATGTGGATACCGTTTGTATACTTGACCGGTTTCATCGTCGCTTTTATAGCGTTTCTATTACTCTGTGAGTACGAAGATCGACGAGGAGAGCGAGTAGCTTTGGCGCGAGTGCGAGCTAGTCTGGACTTTTATATTACTGTTTTGACTAATCGCTTAGAACGTATGGTTCGATACGTAGTGCGGTATGTCATCACGCTGTCGTGGTATTACAGTCTACATGCCACACTCAAGATTGTTCTGGCTTCAATTGCGGGTGTTTATCACATGCTTGAGGCAGTCCTTATCAATAACCGAGAACGTGCCCGCGCACTACGTAAAGAAAAACGTAGCGCCTCACACCTCGAGCAAATCGCTGAACACAAAGCTGAATCAAAGCTGACCTACGCCGAAGCCAAGAAGCGAAAGGATAAAGCGCTACGCGGACAATAAGACTGGGAGTAGTGAGGTTGCGTTTTTAAAACGTTCAGGCATAATAGGCGCACCAAACAGAAAAGCCACCAAAGCTTTAGTTGGTAAAGTTGAAATTGATGTCAAGGGAAGTGTTGCCATCTTAGCTCAGTTGGTAGAGGTGAGGAAGTCTGGGAGACTTCCGAACGGTTTGTAAACATTTACAAAACTACACAACAGAGTAAAGTCGAAATTTGCATAGAGGGAAGTGTTGCCATCTTAGCTCAGTTGGTAGAGCAACGGTTTTGTAAACCGTAGGTCGTCAGTTCGAACCTGACAGATGGCTCCGATACGAGTGTCATGAGTCGAGCGAAGCGAGAAGAAGTTATAAAAATAACCCAAAGGAAGCTTGCTTACTTTTGGGTTATTTTTATAACTTCTAGCCTGGCCACGCCAGGCGTACTCATGACCGAGTGAGGCCAGTCTGCACCGTAGGTACAGGTGGCTCATGAATAATCATATGAAGCGTGCTTACTTTTGGGTTATTTTTATAACTTCTAGCCTGGCCACGCCAGGCGTACTCA
>JBJORD010000065.1:0-5484 GCA_046049585.1 Candidatus Parcubacteria bacterium | reverse complement strand
AAGTGGCACCATGCCGAAAAAGAAAAGCGTCTTCGATTTGCCGAAAACGAAGCTCTTCAAATTATTGATAGTGTAGATATTAAAGACAAAGCAATGATTGAGATTGCATTGGCATTATTGTATTTAGGTGAAGGTACAAAAGCTAAAAACGAAACGGGTATGGGTAGTTCAAATCCAGATATTTTAAAATTTTTTATTGCCTGTCTCCGTAGTATTTACAATGTACCCTTAAATAAAATCCGTTGTGAATTGCATCTCCGCGCTGATCAAAATCCTGAAATTTTACAGACATATTGGTCACAAGAGCTCAGCATACCGATAACAAACTTCACCAAGCCGTATCTCGATCAGAGAACAAAAGGGACAACTACATATGATTCATACAAAGGCGTCTGTTTAGTCCGCTGTGGTAGGGTGGCAATTCAACGCAAATTAGTATATATTGCTAAACAATTCTGTGCACTCGCTACAGAATCATTACCAGAAACGCGCGATTAGCTCAGTGGTAGAGCGCTTCGTTGACATCGAAGAGGCCATAAGTTCAATTCTTATATCGCGCACCACCAAAAGGCCTTCGGGCTTTTTTGTTTCTACGATATACTTCACAGTAATGGAAACAACACTAAAAGATACTGTTATTATTTACCACGGCGATTGTACCGATGGCTTTGGGGCAGCTTATGCTGCTTGGAAAAAGTTTGGAGACACTGCCTCATATATACCCGTTAAAGACCACGACGTACTCCCTGCGGGATTAACCAACAAAGAAATCTACATCATAGACTTCTCATTTCATGCTCCCCTACTAAAGCAACTTAATGACACCAATACCAAAGTAGTAGTCATTGACCACCACGTTAGTGCGGAAGCTGAGGTACGTGCATACCCACAAAATATTTTTGATCTTAATCACTCAGGCGCCGTACTCGCCTGGCAGTACTTCCATCCCGAAGTACCTACCCCGTCGGTACTTGAATATGTGGAGGACCACGATCTCTGGCGCTTTGCCCTCCCTGAACATCGTGAGTTTAATGCTGCGCTGCACGAAGTACCGCAGACCTTCATCGACTGGGATAATCTCATCCAACACCTACAGGTTGAAAACAATCTCATTAACTTTATTGCCAAGGGGTCACTCTTGGCGAAGTTTGAAGACAAATTAGTCGCAAAGCTTATGACCTATCGTGAACTCGTGCAATTTGAAGGTCACGAAGTGTACGCCCTCAACGTGTCACGAATCTACCGTTCTATACTTGGTAATCAACTCTCAGAATTAAACCATCAAGAAGGACGAATTGCTCTTGGTATTGTCTATTACCGACACGGTAAAAAAGTACACATCTCCTTACGAAGTCAGGGGGACGTCGATGTTGCCACTATTGCCGAGAAGTACGGCGGTGGCGGACATAAAAATGCTGCGAGTATTCGAGTTGACAGCTTCCGTGATCTGCCGTTTACCTTTATGGACTAATTAATTGACTCATTTGACGCAAAGCATCTATAGGATTACTGTATGCGTGCGGAGGTGAGGCGTTTAGATACAAGGACTGCAGCACGCAGTCGGTACGTACATGAGAAGCCCATCTCCGCACCTGCCTTGCCCCATAGCTACGGGCAGGCTTTTTTTATGCCCAAAACGTGGTATAACTGGTCACGTTATGCGTATTCTCTCGATTGAAACCAGCTGTGACGAAACAGCTATCAGTATCGTGGAAGTCAGTGGTGACTTCCCGACCGCAACGTATTCTCTCATCGGTAATGCGCTGTTTTCGCAAATTGATATTCACAAAGAATTTGGCGGGGTTTTCCCTCAGGTGGCTAAGCGTGAACACGCCAAGATGCTTGTGCCAATGCTCGAGGTCGCTCTCCGTGATGCCGAACTGTACGAAGCTGGGAACACCCCAATTGAACACATTGAAACTTTCACAGAAGGGCTTGCTCGTGAAGACGGCCTCGCTGATAGTTTGATTACTTTTCTCAACACCTGCACCTTGCCTGAATTGGATATGATCGCGGTCACGAGTGGACCTGGTCTCGAGCCTGCCCTCTGGGTCGGGATTAGTTTTGCCAAAGCGCTCGCACAAGTCACTGGCTGCCCGGTGATTCCAGTTAACCATATGGAGGGGCATATCCTTGCCTCACTGTATGACGTCGAGATTGATGATGCGCTGGCACCAATACAATTCCCTGCCTTATCACTCCTTGTCTCGGGCGGTCATACCGAACTCATCCTCATGAAGAACTGGGGGCAGTACGAAAAGATTGGACAAACCCGCGATGATGCCGTTGGCGAAGCGTTTGATAAAGTCGCACGACTGATGGGACTACCCTACCCAGGAGGACCAGAGATTGGCCGCCGTGCCGCGATTGCCCGCACCACCAATCTCCCACCTTATGGCGACAAAGTACTTCCCCGTCCGATGATTCATAGCGATGATTTTGATTTTTCTTATGCCGGGCTCAAAACCGCTGTCCGTAATCAGATTGGAGACAAGACACTCACCGAAGATGAAAAAAATGCTCTCGCTCGTGACTTTGAAGACGCAGCGATCGAATCTCTCTATGCAAAGACGGTGAAAGCAATTGACCATTTTGGTATTGCTACCCTCATCATCGGTGGCGGTGTATCAGCAAACACTTTTCTCCGCCAAACCTTTACCGAAAAGCTTCTCGCCACCCATCCACACATTGAAGTCTATCTCCCGCACCGCCATCTCTCAACTGACAATAGTGTCATGATTGCGCTTGCTGGCCATGCCCAACTCGCCACCGCTCGCAGTGCCGGAGCCATCGCCTACATCCGCGCCGACGGTAATCGATCACTCTAGCGCTTCGCTTTTTCTTGTATCTTAAATATTCTCACTTCCCTATTTCCGTGCTACTATCGTTTGTATATGAGCGAGCAAAATCAAGGGCAGAATACTACTCCCGCAATCTTTACAAAACCGTATAATCCCGCTGAGCATGAAGAGCGGCTGTACACTATGTGGGAAAAATCAGGGTATTTTAATCCAGACAATTTGCCCGGTGAACGCACCGAGCCTTTTGCTATCGTCATGCCACCGCCAAACGCGAACGGGTCATTGCACGCTGGGCACGCCCTCTTTGTGACTGTCCAAGATATCATGCTCCGCTACGAGCGTATGAAGGGTAAAAAAGCGGTCTGGTTCCCTGGGGCTGATCACGCCGGCTTTGAAACACAAGTGGTATACGAAAAGAAACTCGAAAAAGAGGGTCGTTCACGCTTCCAGATGACTCGCGAAGAGCTTTACGCCGAAATCCTCGACTTCACCCTCGCCAACAAGTCATTTATGGAAGGACAAATCCGCTCTCTTGGTGCCTCATGCGATTGGTCTCGTGCCCTCTTTACCCTCGATGATCGGGTAAAAACCATCGTCTACGAGACCTTCAAGCAACTCGAGACAGACGGTCTCCTCTACCGCGGCGCCCGTTCGAGTAACTGGTGTCCAAAGCACCAGACGTCGTTTTCAAATCTTGAGGTCGAACATGAGGAACGTACCGAACCATTTTATTACTTCCAATATGGTCCGTTTGTGATTGGTACGGCGCGTCCCGAAACCAAGTTCGGAGACAAGTACGTGGTCATGCACCCAGGTGATGCTCGCTACGCCGAATTCACCCATGGACAGCAGATTGAACTCGAATGGATCAATGGTCCGATTACTGCAACTGTCATCAAGGACGAAGCTGGTAATCCAGAAATGGGTACTGGTGTGATGACTATCACCCCCTGGCACTCTGGTATCGACTTTGAAATCGCAAAGCGTCACAACCTCGACTACGAGCAAATCATCGACTGGCGCGGCAAGCTATTGCCGATTGCTGGAGAGTTTGAAGGAATGGATATTCGCGATGCACGCAAGAAAATCGTAGAGAAACTTGATGCCAAGGGTCTCCTCGTTAAAATTGATGAAAAATATCAACACGCCGTCCCCTGTTGCTACAAGTGCGGTCGTGAAATTGAACCTCAGATCAAAGAACAATGGTTCGTCAACATGAAGCCACTGGCAGAAAAAGCGCTGACGGCCCTTGATGCTGGTGAATTCACTTTTGTTACCGAACGAGACGAGCGGGTCTTCCGTCACTGGCTGACTAACATCGAAGACTGGCCAATTGCCCGTCAAATCGCCTGGGGTATCCCCATCCCGGCCAAAGTCTGTACCGTCTGCCATCACGGTATGGTTGATATCGATAACACTGTCACCAGTTGCACTAAGTGTGGTGGCGCCGTCGAGCAAGAACAAGACACCTTTGATACCTGGTTCTCGTCTGGTCAGTGGCCACTTTGTGTCACTGACTTTAATGGCACGAGCGACGACTTCACGAACTTTTACCCTACTGCTGTCATGGAAACAGGAAAAGACATTCTCTTCTTCTGGGTCGCCCGTATGGTAATGCTCGGACTCTACCGTACTGGTACCATACCATTCAAGAAAGTCTATCTTCACGGCATGGTGCGTGACAAACACGGCAAGAAGATGAGTAAGAGTAAGGGTAACGTCATTGCCCCAAGTGAGATACAGGAGAAATACGGAACTGATGCACTGCGTATGGGACTCATGATGAACAACGTGCCAGGGACTGATATGAACCTCGACCCAGACAAGGTTAATGCTCACAAGAAATTTGCTAATAAACTCTGGAACATCACCCGCTTTGTACTCGATAATACTACTGACTACACCCCCTTGCCACCACATACCGACGCTGATGAGGCATTTGAAAATGAGTTCTTACACCCACAGATCGCACTCATCAATGCTGACATGGCAAATGATCGCTTCGACCTTGCAGCCGAAAAGATCTATCACTTTATCTGGGACCACTTTGCGAGTCAGGTGATTGAAGAGAGTAAGGCCTTACTCGCTGGCTCTACCGAAGAACGAACCTCCCGCCAACGTCTACTCATCCACTACCTGACGACTTCACTGAAGGTACTTCATCCGTTCATGCCATTTGTGACTGAAGCCATCTGGCAAGAGCTTCCTGAACACATGAAGGACACAAATATCCTCATGGTATCGAAGTGGCCAATTAAATAAATTACAACTACACCAGACAGTTCAGTCTGGTGTAGTTGTTTCCTGTAGGAAATTTTGCTACTTTAGTGTGGGCAGAACAGGAGGCAGACATGAGTAAACCGAACACGGTACTCGTAAAAGAAATGTGTCACTCGACTAGAATTGCCACAATTATCTGGAAAGATAACGAGTACAAAGCACTGGTCGCGATACCAACAGATGACGGTTTGGTATCACTACGGTGTCATCTACATGCAGTAACAGGTATTGCATGGCAGGTGAGACTAATAAAAAATATAAGAGACCTCAAAGAAGGTCACACGGTAAAAGGTAAGAGACTGTGAAATGGATTGAAACCTGCCCTTCGGGGCGGTTTTTCCTTTCCCCGATCAGACTCGTTACGACCACCTTCTCATCAGATCGGCCTGATACAATACATATA
>JBJORD010000064.1:0-8354 GCA_046049585.1 Candidatus Parcubacteria bacterium | reverse complement strand
TTGTCTTTGAGGGTGATTTCTTTCGCAATTGAGACGCCGTCGTTCGTGATGGTTGGACCACCAAAACCACGATCAAGAATAACGTTGCGCCCGCGTGGACCAAGCGTGACTTTCACGGCGTTTGCGACCGTATCCACTCCTTTCTGGAGCTTCTTCTTTACTTCTTCTCCGTAAATTACTTGCTTTGCCATAATTAATATTTGTTTGAGTTACCACAAGGTCTAGGTAGCTGAGTAAAATGCGAGGCGCCTAGAATAAATATTTTGAGCTGTACGTTGTTGTACTGTGAAAAATATTTATTCGTAGCAACAAAGCAGTTTGCCAGATACGTAGACCGCCTCTTAGTTAGTAAAGATACCAAGAATACTTGATTCAGAGACAATAAAAAATTCCTTACCATCTACCTTCACTTCGTCGTAACCATACTTTGAGAACACGACTTTATCGCCGACTTTGACGTCCATAACCATCCGTTTGTCGCCGTCTTCATTCCACTTACCGGCACCCACTGCGACGACCACACCTTGTTCCGGTTTTTCTTTCTTGGCGGAATCCGGAATGATAATGCCCGACGCTGAGACGGTGCCTGCTTCTACTTCAGTGAGCGGACGAACGACGACACGGTCGCCGAGTGGTCTGATTGGACTTCCGCTCTGTGTTGTTTCTGCCATAGTGTTTGCTCAATTGAATTAGAAAATAAATAATCGTTTGTTACGTAGCCACAAATTCATACAGAGTCTTCAACGAAAGAATTTCGTCGCTACGCGCCTGCATTATACGTGCACTCGTGATGTGAGTCAAAACCATGTGTCACCTATACTAATAGACACATAACTGTGTTTGTTGAATACTGTCTACATCAATTTTTTTATGACTTTTATGATCGAAATACCTCATATACTTATATACTTATATAGTATAGGTTCGAATCCAACTCGGCGCACAAAATTATAACTATTTAAAGAAATTCTGAGGATTCAATTTCTCAGCTTGAGTCGTCAATAAATTAAACCAAGAATACAAAACATCTACCGTCTCTTGGTTTTTTATAACAGCTAGTGTTTCTTCTTCCCAGTTGATTATTGAAACACTGTTTTTGTAGATAATGATATCAATTGCATTATCGGCTAGTACATCCGCACCAACTACATAGAGCAGAAACAGTCGCTCACGCATTGAATGTTTCCATTCCAAATCTGTCTCCATATACACCTCATAACCCCTAAGAGTCTTTTCCGAAATGAGTAGTTCGGTAACTAGTCCGCGTTCTTTAATGAGTGAATTCAAACGACTAAATTCTGATACTAGATTAAGTTGCTCTACCACTTTTCCAGTTCTTGAACCCTGTATCAAATATGACCGTTGTCCAGTATTTTCCCGGATACCTTTTTCCTGAAACTTAAGGATATTTTTTGCTCCTTTAATAATCATGAATTCAGACTGAGCTGAAGTTTTGACAGAGACTTCTTGCTCTAAAAGAGCAAGCTCGGACTCAATAGCGAGTTGTGCTGTCAGTTCTATGATAGAACGTCGCAATTTTTCTGGATTAGTTTTTTTCCAAAGTGTTTTTTTACCCTGTGATACCTTACGTACCAAACCCCGCTCGCAGAGTCGGTTGAGAGCTGGGAGAGCCGACGTGCGTGGCACCTTTGCTTTGGTCGCCAGTTCAGACACTGAAAGCGATTCCACAAAACTTACGGTAATAAAAACTTTATATTCGACATCAGTTAAACCAAGAATTTGTAAATCTGAGCGCTGTGTAGACATAGCATTATTGTATAATATGACGATATTTTCGTCAAAAATGTAATCTAAATAAGCATAATTTACATGATTATTATTGTATTATGAGAATTTATGTATATTTTTTGTGTTTTAGTATCTGAGCGAGCATTATAATAGTGAACACTCCAGAAAGTGTTCTGTTGTTCTTTTACAACCCGGCTGGCGGGAAGCTAGCAACATCTTGGCAAGAAGCTACAAGGAGTAGAAAATGTTTGGACGTAATGACTGGAAAGACTTTTTGACCCTGACCACCGGTCAGCTTTTCGCCCTCTTCAAACACCTAGGGGGTGCGGCCGGGGTGAAGCGTGTCCTTTCTGGACTATCTGCACTATCTGCCACCATACCCGAGCATGAGGTGGCAGAGACCTGGATGACTGTCCGCGTAAAGACCGGATACCAAGTTATTGCCAGTTTCTACAAGGCATACGGTATACCGAGTTCATTGAAAATGTGGCGACAAGAGATTGCGGCATCAGATCACGTCGAGATGGAAATCGACCTTTGCACAGTTTTGGCGTCAGATCTGACTGGATTTGATAAGCCTCTACCACGTTCAGTATTTTTTTCGCTGATACGGCACCCTTACCGCATCTTGCCGGCAGAAATACTCGGTCAGTTGCCAACAGTATTTGACGCCGCCTTCGCAGAAAAAGGCTGGGATCGTCAGTTGAGGATGTATGCACAGCCGACAGTGCATGATGCCGCCGGTAAGTTCAACAGAGTGCTGTCACTTGAAGGTAATCCTCCAGGATCTTTCGAGAGCAGTTGGTACATGCCGTATCAAGAACGGCACGCAGGTGCTGTTCTTGGTCCTGTTGTCGAAGATCCAAAAATCAGTCCAAACGATTGGCTGCTGGTAATGAAAGTCTCTTACCCGCTTGTAGGGTAGGAGTCTGTGCAAGTCCCCATACGGACAAGCCGCCCGGCACGAACAGTTCCGGGCGGTTAATCATTAAATCACTAACCATGCAAACCAACCGAGGACAATTCAGGAGTATCGAAATGGATGAATTAGACCAGTGGGCAGACAGCCCTGTGTGGGACAATGAGCTGAGCAAACAGGTCTATCAGCTGCCGCTCAATCTCACTATCGATGAGGCTGCAGTGCAAGGTAACCAACTTAGGATTGGTATCCCTGCTAATGAGCTGTACATGACTGCTCATTATATGTGCTGCCAAAGCTCACAAACACACCGAGCCGCCTTCAAGCACGCGATCGACTTTCTGGTACTTGATGGCGCGCCTATATTGGCAGCTGGTTCGGGGATGGTAATTGAAATTCAACAACACTCTAACGAGTGGGGTGACGACATCGCCTATCGCGACAAACTGAACTACATCACGATTCAACATTCTCCAACCGAGTTTACCCAGTACTGCCATCTTGCCAAGCACTCTGTGTGTGACGCTGGACTGTATGTAGGAAGTCCAGTGAAAGCAGGTCAAGTAATCGGTACGGTCGGCAAGACAGGTCTGACCGATCGGGACCATCTACACTTCATCGTTTTCCGTCTGGACCGTAATCCAAGTCCATTTGGATTCAAAAGTCTTGTTCCAAGATGGAAGTAACCCAAGACGCTAGCCGTCATTCTAGTGGAAAAGCCACCGGGAGGACGGCTTTTTCTATGCCCCCTACCCCACACAAAGTTGTCGAACCAACACCAGCTCGGTATATACCAACACGGATCACCTATGGACAAATTGTCGTTTACATATCATGACCCCTATGCTATAGTATGCGCACATGGAATTAATTCAGTTAGTGCAACCAGCGTTGCCATTCATCCAGATTATTCTAGCCGTTCTCCTTATTGCAGCAATTTTGTTGCAACAGCGCGGATCTAGTCTGGGAGGTGCTTTTGGTGGGGACAACTTTAGTTCAGCCTTTCACAAGCGTCGTGGCGCCGAACAATTCTTGTTTCAATTTTCAATTGGTCTGTCAGTGCTCTTTGTACTGTCTGCTTTTGTAAACATCCTACTGTAAACACCACCTGGTGTGTCGGTATTGGTACGTGTGATCACACTATCTAGTAGTGTTTGTGCAGTGTATGCAATTCTCTTCTCTTTCTTCTTCAGCAGCTGATAATGGGCGTTTTGGACGGCTTATTAATCGTATTGAGTCTCGTCGACCAAGTGATCGGGTCATCTTACGTATTTTGTTTTTTGCCGCTATTGCCACGATGATTTATGGATTACTCCAGATCAATGCTTCATATTTGACACCAACAGCAGTCAGTGGCGGTACTCTCACTGAGGGTATTGTCGGTATACCACGCTTTGTTAATCCAGTACTAGCGGTTACTCGCGCTGACCAAGATATGTCTAGTTTGATCTATGCAGGCTTAATGAAAATTGATGCGGCTGGCACACTTGTCACCGATGTCGCAGAAAGTATCACCGTGTCTGACGATGGTCGTACGTATAATATTGTAATCCGTAAAGACGCCCGTTTTCATGATGATTCGCCGCTCACCGCAAAGGATGTAGCGTTTACGATTGGACTACTCCAAAACCCCGACCTCAAAAGTCCTCTCCGTGGTAACTGGGCAGGAGTGACTGTCGAAGAAATCAGCGAGTATGAACTTAATGTTGTGCTCGACGAAGCCTACACACCATTTATAGAAAACTTCACCACTGGTATTATGCCGCGCCATATCTGGAGTGAGCTACCAATTGAACAGGTTCCGTTTAGTCAAAGAAATACGGAACCTATCGGTTCTGGGCCATTTGAAGTCGTAAAAACTAATCGTAATGAAGCTGGTCTCATCGAATCCTATGAATTGGCAAGGTATCGTGACGATGTGAAGCTTGATGCTATTGTGGTTAAGTTTTATCAAAATGAAGAAGCGCTGATTGCAGCCTGGGACAAGGATGAGCTCACTAGTACTGCCAACCTGCCTTTGGCCAACGCCAAGGCCGCTGACGAGACAGAAGAGTATAGAGTTGTCTCGGTGCCTCTACCCCGTGTCTTTGCTATTTTCCTTAATCAAAACAAATCCTTGGCTCTCCGAGACACTGGTGTACGAGCCGCCCTCGAAGCCGCTATCGATCGACAAAAAATTGTTGATGAGGCGTTACTGGGCTATGGTGTCCCCACTACATCACCTATGCCACCACGCGTTAATAGCGTAAAATCAGAACAAGTCGAAGCTGATCAAGCAAGCACTACTGTCGCTCTTGTATCAGAATTACTTACCAAAGCTGGTTGGCAAAAGAACCCCAATAACAACTGGGAGAAGCGTATCGATGGTAACGCTGTAGTACTAAGTGTGACACTGCGTACTGCCAATACACCATTATTTGAGCGCACTACTGATCTTATTGCCGAAGCGTGGCGTAATAATGGTATTTTGGTAGAAGTAGAACAATACGAACAAAGTGATCTGTTGCAAGCAGTGATTCGACCACGTGATTTTGAGGCATTACTCTTTGGAGTAGATATGAACCGCACCGTAGATTTGTACCCATTTTGGCACTCTTCACAACGTGAAGATCCCGGACTAAATATTGCACAATATGCCAATATTGAAGTAGATGCTCTAGTGAAAACTGCCCGCACCTCTCGCAACGAAGACGAACAAGCAAAAGCGATAGAAAAAGCAGTGGCAACGATTGGTGCCGAAAAACCTGCCATCTTTCTCTATGTGCCTGAACTTACCTATGTCATTCGTGAAGGTGTCACCATGAGTCCACTGACCGCCATTAGTAAGCCACATGAAAGATTTATGAATATTGATGATTGGCATTTAGCTGAAGAACAGCGGTGGCCACTCTTCCGATAACATTGTATTACCCTTAATTTCCTAATATATGAACCCAGAAAACCAAAACCAAACGAGTCAGACTCCAAACTCTAATCCTAATCGTCAACACGCAAGACGCCGACCGTACGAACCAGGACGACGTCCTCATCGGCCACACTCACCACGACCTGCTCAAGGTGCTACAGACGCACCAGCAGCCACTGACGGATCAGCCAACAAACGTGGCCGCAATCGTCGTCGTGGCAACAATGACCGTCGTCGTAGTATGACAAGCCCTGCTCTCAGTCACCGCATGACACTCAGTGATGAAAAGAGTCCTGTCATTCCTGATGTAATCGACGAAGACACAGTACGTATCATTACTGTATCTGGTGTTGAAGAGATTGGTCGCAACATGAATATAATCGAAACCAAAGACGACATCATTGTTGTTGACGCTGGTTTTCAATTTGTATCTGAAGATAGCCATGCCCCAGGGGTAAACTATATTTTGCCAAACACCCAGTACCTCGAAGAGCGAAAGCACAAGATTCGAGCTTTGGTGATTACCCATGGTCACCTCGACCATATCGGAGGTATTCCCTTTATTTTGGAACGTATTGGCAATCCACCAATCTACACTCAGTACCTGACATCACTTATGGTATTAAAGCGCCAGGAGGAGTTCCCCCACCTAGATCCAGTCAACATGAACATCATCAAAGAAGGTGAGACATTTACGGTTGGTGCGATGCGTATTAAGACCTTCCCTGTTACCCACTCTATTCCAGATGCGATGGGTCTCTCATTTGAAACCAAACACGGTAATGTGGTAGTAACTGGTGACATCAAAGTCGTTACTGACGAACAAGGCGCTGTGGTAGTAGAAGAGCGTGACGCCTGGGAACGCATCGGCAAAGACAATAACATTGCCCTTTTGTGTGACTCAACCAATGCTGACCGATCCGGTTTTTCTGCTTCAGAAGCACGAGTGTACAAGACGCTCGAAGAAATTATTCGTACCACTCGCGGTCGCTTGATCATTGGTACCTTTGCTTCACAGTTTGACCGTCTGATCTCAGTCATTAAGAGTTGCGAGCTACTCGGTAAAAAAGTAGTGCTTGAAGGACGAAGTATCAAAACCCACATTGATATTGCGATCACGGCCAAGATGATTGAAGTTGATCCAAAGGTCTTCATCAACGCCAACGACATCGCTGACTATCCCGCTGACAAAGTAGTGGTACTGTCAACTGGTGCTCAAGGTGAAGAATTTGCCGCACTTATGCGTATGGCGACCGAAAAGCACAAGAGTATCAACCTCACCGAACGTGATACCGTAGTGCTCTCTTCATCAGTTATTCCTGGTAACGAAATTGCCGTCCAAAAGCTCAAGGACAATATTTATCGTCGCAATGCCCGTATCATTAACTACCAGGGATCACATGTGCACTCATCAGGACACGGTAACGCTGGCGACTTGGTGTGGGTACACCAGACCGTTAAGCCACGGTTCTTGATTCCTGTTCACGGTCACCACTATCACTTGAAGAGTCATGCTTTTGCGGCGGTTGAGAACGGCTTTGTCAAAGACAATATTATCGTACCTGATAACGGTAGTATCATCGATATCAAAAACGGTACCGAAGTCACCAAACTCAGTGTCAAAATTCCAAACGAACAAGTGCTTGTAGACGGATTTACCGTAGGTATGCGCCAAGAAGTAGTATTGCGTGATCGGTTGTCACTAGCGCAAGATGGTATGTTTGTTATAATTGCGACCGTCAATGCCAAAACGGGCAAGCTACGCAAGTCACCTGATATTATTTCACGTGGTTTTGTTTACCTCCGCGAAAACCAACAGCTACTTTCTGAAGCCCGGGTACTCATCAAACGTACGATTGAGAAGCATACCGAACGCATGAACCCACTTGATCTTGATTACGTAAAAGATGAACTCACTGATGTCGTGAGCGCCTTCCTCAACCAAAAAACCCAAAAGGCACCAATGGTGATTCCAGTCTTGATTGGACTCTAAAGCCATATCATTACGTAACAAATACCCACAGACAAATGTCTGTGGGTATTTGTATTCTCCACACAATAACAATTAATTAACTAGCGTTTCTAGTACACTTACAGGGACATGTACTTTTTTCGGCCAAGCTTGGTGGCGTCAGATAGAACCTCTATTCACTACAGTTTTGTGTATATTTTGGCTGTGTTATTTTCGTATCACACACTGCTTTTTGCGTACAATACCTCTACCTTTGCAGGTATATATCTCAGTCCGACCGCGGTTGGAGTATTGCACGGCGGTGCAGCCCTTGGGGCCGTTGGTATTTTTTTGCTCTTTCCCCGACTATTACGGCGGTTTGGTGTAGTACTACTTGGATCACTAATTATTTGCGCCGCAATTCTGTTGCTTTTGGTACTTGCTTTTAGTCAACTACCCGTACTACTTATTTTGGCCCTCGGTCTACTGCTGGTGATTAATCCACTGTGCTATCTCATTATTGACGTCTTTTCCGAATCACTGATTGGCGCCAGTGAAGGTGACACCGGCAGCAAGCGCGGACTTGCATTAGCCCTCATGAGCGCAGCAGCCGTGATTGCTCCGTTATCTATGGGATACATCATGAGTGACCCGAATAATTACTCACCCCTATTTCTAGTGTCCGCTGGAGTTGGTGTAGCATTTCTTATTGTATTGATTGGAGTGTTTCGGCGATTTAGTAATCCTGACTATACAACCATCTCTTTGGGCACTCTTTTGACCGCAGTTCGCGCAAACCCCAACATCCGGTCAGTTACTATCGCACATTT
>JBJORD010000063.1:0-11890 GCA_046049585.1 Candidatus Parcubacteria bacterium | reverse complement strand
GTCACTGACGTGGCCTTTCGCCGTATGATCGCCAAGTACTCAGCTCATACCAGAGCTGATGGTACCGTGGGTGGTCCTGATGTCATGTGGACTGAGTTCGTGGCCGCAGATGGTCTCGTGCGTGCGACTCCTCAAGGTAAACAGAAACTCATGGCCGATTTGCTCTACTGCGAAGAAGAGCGGCCAATTGTGGCACAGCTTTTTACCCGGCATCCCGAGCACATGGAATATGCAGCGAGATTGTGTCTCGAGCTTGGCTTTGATGGGGTTGATATCAATATGGGTTGCCCAGCTGGTGCCATTATTGACCAGGGTTGTGGTGCTGCGATGATCAAGACACCCGAGATTGCACGGGAAGTGATACGAGCAGCGAAGCGTGGGGCTATGAGCGACGCAGGCGGCATACCCGTATCGGTCAAAACGAGACTTGGCTACAACACTGACCAAGTGGAAGACTGGATTCCGGTTGTCCTCGCCGAACAACCAGCGGTACTAACTATCCATACCCGTACCCGCAAAGATATGAGTAAGGTGCCAGCTCGCTGGGAGCGACTGACTCGGATTATTGCATTGCGCAATGAATTGTCTCCACAGACCAAAGTGATAGGGAACGGCGACGTCTTATCAGCCGAAGACGGCTACGCAAAAATCGCAACCTACGGAGTAGATGGGGCAATGGTGGGCCGAGCACTCTTTGGTAATCCGTGGTTTTTTCACCCACAGAGACGACTCCCGACACGTCTGACAGCACTGCCTACCCATGGAGTGAATCGCGATACAATTATGACTACTGATACAAGTATGTCTACAGTCGAGTATGTGTCGATTGAGGAGCGGCTGCGGGTTTTGGTCGAGCACACCCGATTGTTTGTAGAGTTACTACCATACAAGAACTTTGCGGTCATGAAAAAACACTACAAAGCGTATGTGGGTGGCTGGCCAGGTGCGGCGGAGTTGCGACACCTCCTCATGGAGCAAGATTCACCCGATGCGGTTGCAGAAGTTGTGGACGCATATCTTGCATCCCAGTCGTAGTTGAGTATAGTATTTGGTAGCAAAACAAAACAGCAGGGAGGCTGTCGAGATGGATAAAATTGTTCTTTCAGCTACAGTGATCCGTGATTACGCTGCATTGTTAACAGAGCATTTTTGTCAAGATTCAGGTATTTGTGTAGAACAAGTGACAGATCTGTGTGACTATGTTGTTGCAAGTAAGTCTGTTGACTTGGATGTAATGCGCTTTTTTTTGGAGAGCGCAGATAATCCGATATTGCTCCGCACTCAGGCTTTGATAAGTTACCCCCTGCCAGAGTACATTCCGAGACTGTGTATACAATTCGAAATGTATCGGCAAGCAGTATTAGTGGGGCGATTTAATCACATAGATGAAACTCTTTGGACTTTGGGGGCATTATTTCGCTCTATCAAGCCTTTCAGTCGGGGGAATGCTATCATCGGGCACTTGATTGAAAATGCAGCACGCCAGTACTACAAATTACCTTGGCGACTGGTACCGTTAGATCGGCGTCATTTTGAGCAGTATCATCGAGACGTCTTTTGTCGCCATTTTGGTGTAACTCTTGGCTAACACGAGAATCGTAGGCGCCCCCTAACCGGGGCGCCTATTGCTGTGTATTAAAAACGCCGTTGCTACGGCTTAGTCCTGTACAATGGATACGTAATGAGTGCGAGGTAGCTATTCTAAAATCGGCAGGCATTACATGTTGATCATATCCATTATTACACTGTTACTTATGAACGAAGTACTCCACGCAAATATTTTCTTTTTGATTGCCAGTATTGCGACGATAGTTTTTGCAGTGATGGTTTGTGTGGCAATGTACTATGTCATCAAGATACTCGCCTCAATCCAAGCCATTGTGGCGCGGGTTGAAGCAGGAAGTGATGTCATTGCAGAAGATATTTCTGCCATGCGTGAGTTCGTAGCAGGCGGTGGGTTGGTGTCGTCAGTTTTGGGCTTATTTGCTCCAAAGCGGACAACAACCAGACGGCGTAAAGTGGCAGAAGATGTAGAGCAATCATAATATACCAACCTAACTATAATCCATTATGGCAGACAAGAAAAAAGCTGGTTTATCAGAAAAAGAAAAGATGAGTATTGGGATTGGACTAACTGCGGCTGCAGTGGCAGCTGCGGGCGCATTCTTTCTCGCTGGAAGCAAAAACGCCGCCAAGAATCGAAAAACAGTAAAGAGTTGGGCCCTCAAGGCCAAAGCCGAAGTGCTTGAAGGTCTCGAAAAAGCGCAACAAATGTCCCAAGCTGAATACGAGGCACTCATTGAACAAGTAGGCGCCGCGTACGCACAAGTACAGACAGTGAGTAAAGCCGATATTTCTGGATTTAAAAAAGAGATGAAAGAACAGTGGCAGAAGATTGCGAAGTCAGCCGCACCAAAGAAGAAGTCGGTCAAAAAAGCAGTAGTCACCAAAGTAGCTGCGGCAGCAACCAAAGCCGCAACTAGTGCCGTTGCCAAAAAAACAGCCAAGCAGGTTAAGTAGTACCAATCATTTGGACAAACACAGGCGACATTAGTCGCCTGTGTTTGGTATTATGGCGGTATGTCTAGGCCGTTGGTAGTTGTGATGATTGTCGGGATACTCTTTTTTGGGTATAGATTGATGGCGGATACATCCACCGCTTCTTCGGCATCGGTGACGCCACCTACTATGTCATTAGAACCAACACTACTGCCAGGATCAGTCATTGTGTCAGATGCGCTGTCAGCGAGAGCGTATGTCATTATGGATGCTATGACTGGTACGGTCTTGGCCTCGGCGGCCGCTGAGGAGATATTACCCATCGCCTCAGTTACCAAGTTGGTAACAGCGGCCGCTGTCTACGAATCTAGTCGTACCCATAGCCTAAAGCTGACTGCCGAAATACCACACCTCGATCAGACGGTCTCAGTCTACGATCTACTATTTGCACTTCTGCTCACCTCATCAAATACCGCTGGCGAAGCTTTGGCAAAAGCAGATCCAACCCTGGTGACAACAGCTATGCCACAGGTACTGGCACAGGCAGCAGTCACGGCATCGATGCGTCTTGTCGATACTACTGGTTTGTCTGACGATAATCAGGCCAGCGCCAACGCGCTGGCGCTGTTTACCAAGTATCTCTGGCAAAAGAAGCCCCAAGTACTTGATATGACCGTTCTACCACAATACGTGGCTGCTCATGATCGGTTTGTAAATAACAATCCTGTGGCTGGCAATGGTGGCTATCGAGGTGGTAAACATGGCTACACACCCGCCGCCAACCGCACCCTGACTGCTATCTATGATGAAGAAACGAGCCTGGGCCGACGGCCAATTATCTACGTAGTTTTGGGTTCTGACTCACTTGTGAGTGATGTGTCTCTCTTACGCCAGAGTATTGCAGCATCCACAATTGAGACCGGTACGACATCTGCTATACTACCGTAGTAACGTAATAATCTATCTATGTCTGCATCTTCTGCCTTGTACCGTAAGTACCGCCCACACTCGTTTGCTGAGGTCCGTGACCAGGATCACGTGATCGCGGTCCTTGAGGGAGCAATCAAAAAGGGAACTATCCCACACGCTCTGCTATTTTCAGGTACTAGAGGGACGGGGAAGACCACGATGGCTCGGATCTTTGCTGAAGCGATTGGCACGAGCAGCATTGATCTCTACGAAATTGACGCAGCCAGTAACCGCGGTATCGACGACATTCGTGAGCTCCGTGAGGCAGTCCACACTGCCCCGTATGAATCACCATACAAGGTATACATCATCGACGAGGTACATATGCTCACGAAAGAGGCATTCAACGCGCTCTTAAAGACGCTCGAAGAGCCGCCAGCCCATGTTGTCTTCATCCTCGCTACCACCGAGGAGGAAAAACTACTAGACACGATATTGTCTCGGTGCCAGGTCTTCCGCTTCCGTTCACCATCACGCGCTGTCTTGGCTTTGACAGTCACTGATATCGCCAAACAAGAAGGCTTTACCCTCGAGGCAGCGGCGGCCGACTTGATCGCTATTGCAGCTGATGGTTCGTTCCGCGATGCGCTTGGTATCACCCAAAAAGTCTTACTGGCTTCAGGCGATGCGGTCGGGAGTGCCGACGAGGTGGCAACCATCATAGGTGCACCCAAAGTGACACTTATGGTAAATCTGCTCACAGCGCTTAATCAAAAAGACAAAGGAGCTGCGCTAGCGATTGTACGTGAGACGATCAGTCTGCATCTCGAGATGAAACTCTTTATGCGACTGTTGCTCGAATCAGTGCGGGCAGTGATGCTCCTTCGTAATGATGCTAGTAGTGCTACGACCGTACTCGAGCCGTTTAGCAGTGAACTAGCAAGTGCCCTACAAACCTTTGCCAAAGAACCAACCTCAGCACTCAATTCACATCTCCTCGTGAAGTTGCTACGAGCTTTGGACGAGGGCAATCGATCGCCACTGCCGTACCTGCCGCTTGAGGTAGCAATTGTAGAGCACTGTGGCGGACAGTAAGACGTATGGCAAAAAAGATTTATTTAGTGAGACATGGACAGTCGATCGCTAACCAAGAGGGTACCGTTGGAGATAAAGACACTCCATTAAGCGACATTGGATTAGATCAAGCCAGGCAATTAACTCAGCGTTTTAGTGCTATCAACATTGATTGCTTACAAGCAAGTGATTTTAAACGAGCCAAACAAACAATTGATCCAATTGCTGCAACAAAGAATTTGCCCGTAACCACCAATGCTTTATTTGGTGAATTTTTTGAACCGTCACCATTTGGTCAACTTAAAGACACAGACAAAGAAGTAGTATCGTACAGATTTAATCGAGACCAAAAAATTGTATCTGATCCAAATTGGCAATATGTTGATGGTGAGACAATAGGTGCATTTCTCAAACGTATTGAAGCGGCTAAGACATACCTCGAAAAACTTGATGCTGAAAATGTGTTAGTTGTATCTCATGGCTATTTTATCTACGGTTTTTTGAGTGCTTTACTACATAACTCTTTTCAACCATCAGAAGCGTGGCTATACACTCTGAAAATGTTGCAACACCACAATACAGGAGTCTCACTTTTACAGTATAAAAATGAGCATTGGAAAATTATTATGTTGAATGATCACGCGCATTTTGCGGAATAATGTATGGATGTATATTTTGTGAGACACGGGCAAACTGATGGTAATGTGGCCAAACGCCACCAGCACCCCAACATAGAACTGAATGAACAGGGCAAGAGCCAGGCTATCAAAGTAGCAGAACGGATCGCTTTGCTAGATCCTACCCATCTTATCACCAGCACCAACAAACGGGCGGTCGAGACCGCTCGAGTGATTGGTCTGCGGACTGATCGTGTTCCTGAAACGTACGCTGCCTTTGAAGAGTTGCATCGCCCGCAATTCCTGATTGGTCACCGCTTTACCAGTGTTCTGACACTATCGTATTTATGGCGATGGTTTTTTGGTATTTCGGCTGCCTCGATGCATGATGGGGAATCATATACTGATTTCTTAGACCGTCTCGATGCAGCCAGGGCATACTTAAAGCAGCTACCAACTGATAGTCGGGTGGTGGTGGTCTCACACGCAGTGTTCATTCACTTTTTTATTGAACACATGAATCGTCCATATCGTATGAATCTCCTCCGTGCCGCGATCCGCTTTTTCAAAATCCTACGGTTACAGAATACTGCGATCATTCATATACGATACCAAAACGGTACATGGCGTATATTGTCCTAAGGCAAACTTGGTCAGTATAAAACCACCCCTCTTCACAATTCCAACTTTTTCTGGCAATATAGGTGTCTTGCCAGTGCACGGTGTCACGTGCTGGTAAGGGCGCGAGGGGCAAGTCAGCAGCTCCCCCCATGGTTCTCCCTGACCCTGTTCTCTCGCGCCTCCCTTGTGACACAGTGTGCCTTGGCACACTCATTTTTGCCGGTTCGTCTAATGGTAGGACTTCGGTTTCTGGTACCGACTATTGGGGTTCGAGTCCCTGACCGGCAGCATAATTTGATACAATCAAGATATGATCGAGAAACACAAAGTTGTAGTTTATGTCGTCAAAGAAGAGGAACTTCTTGTATTTAAGCATGTTGATTTTTCGTATGAAGAGGTTGGAATTCAGGTTCCTGCAGGAACAGTTAAAGAAGGAGAAGATCCTGAAGATGCTGCTCTACGTGAACTTACAGAAGAGACTGGGTACGATAGATTTAAAATTTTAAAGTTTCTGGGCACACAGAGCTACAATTGTATGCCAGAGAAACCTGAAATGCATATTCGCTATTTCTTCCAAGCTGAAGCAACTGAAACTCTACCAGGGCGGTGGATGAGTCAGGAAGATCATGATGGAACACAAGCGCCTACGAGGTTTGAATGCTTTTGGATTCCTCTTGAAAGAGGACATATACTTCAGTCTGGTCAAGGCGCTCTGTTGAGCGAAGTACAATAAAAAGTTATAACATCGTCCCAGACAGCCAGCACGAGAGTTGAGCCAACATACACAGTATAAGATAGTTTCTGATATACTTTCAACATGAAAGAAGTCAAATTTGCAGTTGCGGTGGCTCTATACAATGTTGATAAACCAGAACAGGTGTTGGTAGTAAAACGTCCTGATCATGATCCGAATTTACCTGGTGTCTGGGGTTTGCCTGCAGTTGTCATAAAGAATGGTGAATTACCTGAAAATGCGGTAAGAAGATTGGGGATAGAAAAGCTTGCTACTACTATTAAGCCCGTTTCTTATATTGGGATCAAGTATGCTGACAGGGGATCTTACGAACTTATTTTAATGGATATTCAAGCTGATTTGGCAGGGGTTGAACCATCTGTAATTGATGCGCCAACAATGGATACTAAATATGTTGACCAGCAGTGGACTACTGATTATACAATATTTAAAGATGCCGCTGCCAAAGGTTCGCTTTGCTCAAGGATTTTTCTAGAATCAAAAGGTTTGAGTTGGGACTAAAAAAGTTCTAACATCGTCCCATATAGCCAGCAATACTTTTTAAACTATTTCAGTAAAAAATAGTTTGATACACTTTAAACATGAGATTCATCATATTATTTTTGTTGTTCGTTCCGAACTTGTCGTTCGGTTGTCTTGCGGGACCACAGGCAGCTCCAGGGTATGGTTTTTCAGGTTATATTTCTGAAAAAAGTAAAACTGATGCAGAAAAAGATGAGGAGGTTTGGGTAGAAATGGGTTACTTTGACGTATCGCCCTCTGGTTGGGGTGAAATTGAAAATATTTCTGAGAAATATTACAACTTCAAAGTCTCTTTTGTTAGATCGGGCAGTTGTGGACCTGAATCTGTGTATATTTATAAAACACTCTTAAACTATTTAGCTATTGGCTTAGCAGTTACAGCATTATTTGCTTACTTATACAGTATGAATATTTTTAGACAAAAAAGAAGTTAACTCAATTTTTCATTAAAACAGTTCTAACACAGTCCTTGACCAGCAGCTACGACAACTTTAAAAAGATGTTAAAATCAAGACATGTATCAAACATACTCAGTGCCTATTTCTGTAAAGGGAATTGTTTTTGAAGATGGTAAAGTCTGGCTCAGAAAAAATGAAAGAAATGAATGGGAGTTACCAGGAGGAAAGTTAGATGAGGGTGAACAGCCAGAAGAGACTGTTATCCGAGAGATGGAAGAGGAACTAGGTTTGAAAGTGTTGGTCAATAAACTCATTGATGCTTATGTCTATAAAATTAAAGTGTCGGTTGATGAAAGTAGGGGAGTCTTAGTGGTGTCATATTCTTGCAATATCATAGAGAGAGTGGGTGATTTAGAACATGTTGGAGAAGCAGGTCCAGCTAAATTCTCCTTGTATAAAATTGATGAGATTGAAAATCTGCCAATGCCAGACTTTTACAAAAAAGCCATTCATATTGCATCACTAGACTAAAAAAGTTCCAACATCGTCCCACACAGCCAGCAGCCATGTGAGAGTGACCGTGACTCTTAATATAGTGATATTCAGCAATCTATTTTAAGAACCAGTCATGGACACGAACTACCCAAAGTGGTTCGAGTCCAAAGTCTAAAATCACATAGGATCTATTCAGTTACGGCATACCTTCCAAGTCACAGTGGGCAAACACAAAGAACGAAGACGGCACAACATCGAGCAAGTCATACCCGTGGTACTGCTTCGTTGACCCAGTCGAACACCTCAAAGGCTACAAGATTATGGATCACCTGCGAGTACTTACCCTTGAAGAGGTGAAAGCCCGTGAAGCAGATGAGAAAGAAAAGCAAAAGCTCAAAGACGAGCGAAGAGAGCGATTAAGAGCCATAAGGGCGAAGAAGAAAGGCAAAAAGTGAGACACAAAATAACATATTGAAAAGTGATGTATTTGAGTGTATGATACTAGACACAGTTCTTTGATAAGACTTGCGAGTGGTCATAGCGAAAAGTGGCTTAAAATAGGCCATTCCTCGCTATGACCACACAGGCCATGGTTCCTCCTCGGATAAGAGGAAAACGAAACGGGCAAATTAGCCCAAGGAGATATAATCATGAGCACAGAATTCGCATCCGCTAGCCTTACCGCTGGCCAACTCAACGCCATCGTCAAGAAGCTCGGTGGTCACGACATGGCGCTCCGTTTTCTCCGTGACGAACTCTCGGTTTCCGAACCAACCCGCTCGTGGCGCGAGGAAGACGGCGTCATCTACTTCAGCGTCACCTCCGACGGCACGACCGGCGAGGACTGGATCAAGCGTCTGGAAGGCAACAGTTTCCGCGTCGGAGACTACGCCAAGCAGGTTCTCCGTTCGCCGGATTTCAAGCCGACCAACGGCGTGACGACCGAAGTTGCGGTTCTCAAGGGCATGCTCTTCGAGGATAACAACCGGATCACGAAGAAGATTCGCGTCGAGGCCGACAAGCGCAAGCTCTCGAAGCCGAACGCCGAACTGGCTTGCCTCATCCGTGAGAAGTTCACGGACAAGGAGATCGAAGCGATGGGTCTGATCTGGATCGTTGCCATGCACGAACCGATCAACGACTCCGGCGGCAGTCCGCTCTTGCTGTACGCGTTCCGTCGCGGTGATGGTCGCTGGCTCAACGCGTACAACGGCAGGCCTGACATCAGGTGGCATCGTGGCGGCGGGTTCGCGTTTGCCGTGTCACAAGTCAGTTCTCAACCCTAAGATCCTCGGGACTTCAGTCCCTTTGAACTTAGTCCTTAGCCCCATTCCGATTCGTCGGAATGGGGCTAAATTTTTTCATAAAATTAGATATAATATCTGTGGCAGTAGGTGAATATGTGGGCGGTCAAGGCTTCCCGCTACCGAGGCCAGTATCCATGCACCCTGAGTATCCGCGGTCACGGCTTCGGATAGAGTGATGTATGCAGAAACTTCAACAAAAAAAGATACTTGGCGCGAGACATTAAGGCATTTCGATGCCGGATTCGATTCAACCCTGAGAGTATTCGAGGGGTGGTGGTATAGAGGATATCTCGCGCAATCCGACGGCAATCCGAACTTGCTGAACGCGAACCGTAACGATGATGGTCGCTGGCTCAACGCGTACAACGACAGGCCTGACAACAGGTGGAATCGTGACGACGGGTTCGCGTTTGCCGTGTCGCAACTCTCTTCATTTCTCTCCGGTTTTTGCTGGAGAGTTTTGTTTTGTAAGCTGCCCGTTCCATCCACCAAGCATTCTTCCGGCTTCATCTAACTTTACGGAGAGGGTAATGTATTTCTTGTCGTCGAGAGATTTTGTTTCCCAGAGTACCAAAAGAAGGACATGCAAGGTGTCCGCTTTCTTGATTGCAAGGCGAACATACGGATGTTTCTCTCTAGGCGATAGAAAACTCGCGGCCGATATCGCCTCTATCACTTCGACAAACAATGTGTCTATGCGTTGACCAAGAGAATGACGATGCACATTTGGTAAGTCTTGGTAAAATTTGTACCACAAAAAGTACGATTCCTTAATTTTGCTTAAAACTGGCAGCAGTTTTTGCGGGGGGGGGGTGACTTGACTGTTATGACTAGAATCCAATTTCAACATTCATATAATCATATCATTTCGCTCGAAAATCTTCTCGAAGCATGGAAAGAATTCGTACGCGGAATGGAAGGTACCCCAAAATTAAGACACCTTTTCTAAGTCCATTAATGATACATCATGTTGCCCCTTAAACAACCGTGGCGGTAGTCTTAGAGCTGAATGAATCCTCCTTTGATTATAGTAATTAATCGTCTGGTATACCGCAGCTACTAATTCCCCAAGTGTCTCAAAGCGGTTTGGGTCACCAAGATCAAGTTTGAATCCTTTATAAAAGGATTCTTGATACCCATTCTCCCAAGGACAACCGGGAGCACTCATAGACTGGAGTATGCCCAACTTCTGCACCAAAGTAGTATAATCTTTGGAATTATACTCACTCCCTTGATCAGAGTGGATGATGCGCGGTGGTGGACGATGCAGTACAGCACTCCCCAACGCATTGAGTACTAGTTGTGTATGGTGAGTGGTTAATACCGAGACACCAACAATCTCACGAGTAAATACATCAAGTACAGTTGCCGCATACACCCACCGTCCATGGTACTTAAGATACGTGAAGTCGCTCGCATAGATATCACCTGGTCCCAGTGGTGACTCCGTCATCAAGAGATTAGGAAAAACGCTGCCTTTAGGCTTTTTATACAGTTTGGGAGTAACCCGGCGATACGGTTTAATCCCAAATAACTGCATCACCCTAAGGATGCGTTTTTTGTTTAGCTTTAGGTGGAGAGCTAACCGCTTGTGACCGTAGCTCGGGTGGTCACGAAGAACTTGTTCAATCAATTGTTTGGTCTCCCAATCTTTGGCTGGTTGTCTATGCTTGTAGTACTGATGTGTCCTTGAAAATCCAATTACCAAACCTTGGAGAGCCCCTTTTTAGCGTCTATGGACATTTTAATGGTGAGATCGCCGATGATCTGCTTTAACTGTTCGTTTTCTTTCTTTACTTTGTTGTGTTCGAGGATACTCACCGTGCCCCGAGCTTTAGTACCGAGCCAGTTATAGATGGTTTTATCACTGATGCCGTATTGTTTGGCGGCGTCTATCACGCTTAAGCCTTCATGCTTTATCTTTTTGATGATTTCGTCTTTTATTTCAGCTGAAATTCGATAGCCTTGTTTTGCCATATTCTTTGTATTAGTTTAGTTATAATACTTAGAATTGTTGTCTTAAGAAAGGGGTACCTTTCAGAGTGCAGATGGAAGCAAATCAGTTTAAAAAGGAAGTGGATGAATATCGAGAGGATGAATGTGAAAAGGTAAAGAAGGTATTAGAAGAGTACGAAAAAGACCCCAATAAAAGTAAAAAGGAACTTGGTGTGTCACCACGGAATCCAGAGGATTTAGAATTACCACTAACAGAACAAGAAGTTGCAAATTTAAGGAATTTTCTTGATAGGTAAAGCTGATTGAGAGCATTTGAACTCTATGATTTAAATAGACTTGCAAAAGTGCTAGAATAGTGGTGATTAAATAATATGGAGATCAAGAAATTTAACTTTATTAAAGACGAACCTATTCTGGTCGGATCGCCAGGGTATTTCGATTTCTATCATAAATCTTTTTCACCAGCTCTTAAGGATATGGTTCTTTCAGAATCGTGCCCCCATACTATCGGACTGTTCAGTAAATGGGGTACAGGTAAGAGTTCGATAATTGATCAGTTAAAGCAAGATTTAAAAGATCAGAAAGACACTCATGTGCTCGTGTTTGATGCATGGAAGTATCAGGAGGATTCATTAAGAAGAACTTTCTTAATTTACTTAGAAAGGTTCTTGAAAGAGAAAGAGTGTGATGTTCCTGCTAATCTAATTGATGGTTTTTATAAGACTAGAACTAATTCAG
>JBJORD010000062.1:0-3734 GCA_046049585.1 Candidatus Parcubacteria bacterium | reverse complement strand
ACCAGGCATGCAAGACAAAAGCGACTGTGTAGTCGCTTTTGTCTGTGTACTTAGTTAGGAGTTTGTACCTCCAGTAAGTCGATGGCAAACACGAGTGTAGCTTTGCCAGGGATTGGTCCATAACCAGCATCACCATAGGCCTTGTCTGATGGAATAACTAGAATTCTTTTACCCCCCTGCTTCATACCAGTCACTCCTTCTTCCCAACCTTTGATGACCTTACCTTCACCTAAAGTAAAGGTGAACGGCTCACCTCGTTTGTTTGAGTTATCAAACTCCTGCCCATTTTGGAGTGTTCCAATGTAGTGCACTGTTACGGTGTCTCCTATTTTAGCGGCTTCCCCGGTACCAATTGTTACTTCGTCAATGATCATATTTTCTAATTTACCTGTAGCATCTGCTGCACCGACTATAGCTGCGCGGAGATTCTCTTCCGGATCACCTTCTTCGCGAACAAAAACTGTATCTGATTGTGTGACTTCACTACCATTGTTAGTCGCAGCAACCTGAGTATCTTCTTTGGTAATTAAGTACAAAGCGGCGGCCATAGCGGTAATACTTAGAGCAATACCCGCTATCTCAATTTTTGAAAACATACATTATATATTAGTAATTACATGATACGGTGTAATGATTCACCTGGCAAGTTATCTCGTAATAGCTATATTTCCAGCCTTAATCTGATCACTTAGGCGTGGGTCACTACGGTCAGCTAGTGACTCTAAGTAGTCACTTTTTTGTATTCCTTGCATTGGTTCTGTTTGCGATTTGCCGATCTGTGTGTGAGGTAAAATTTTTATGGTACTGGTACTATTTGTCAGGGTGACATCCAATATATACCCTTCTTTTACATCGGTACTAAAGTATTGATCAAAAATAAAATTACCCAAAGAGTAAAAAACTAATACATCATTAATAAATTGAATATCTTGAGTAACGTGAGGATGATGACCAACTATTAAGTCTGCACCACTCTCGACCATTACCGATGCGAGGGTAGCTTGCCTCTGACTATGCACGAGTTCATATTCATTTCCCCAGTGCACATAGATAATTTGGAAGTCACTATTTTGACTCGCTTCTGCCAGTACTGTCTCGATTGCACCTTTGGTTGGCTCGACAAATAGTGTGTGTATACCGATCAAAGCTATAGTTTGTTCATTATGCTCTAGGTAGGTAATACTCGATGAACTAAGTAGTGTTGGGTGACCAAATGGTGTAATGTCTTTACTTTTTAACTGTTCAATAGTGTTTTTGTAACCGCTGACACCATAATCTAAGGCGTGATTATTAGCCAATGAAGCGTGAGTAACCCGGAGCTCAGTTAATACTGGCAACATACTCGCTTTGGTAGAAAAGCGCATACCTCCAGATACCGTCGGTATGTGAGGCTCATTCATAGCACTTTCAAAGTTTGCTATCACATGAGTAGAGGTCGCCGTTTGTGCCCGTATCTTTTCTGTTAGGTAGCTCGTACCATGACGTGTACCGAGTACTTCCACATGGCGGCCAAGCATAATATCTCCCAAGAAAACCATAGTCTCAAGGGGTTTGCTTTTTTCTAGCTCTGTAGCAGTTGGTGAAATGACAGCCGCTGGTTCAGTATCCTTGTATTCTATATGATCGCTTACAAAAAATAGGACACCAAGTACCACCACCACACACAGAAGAATACTAGTAGTTACGATTAGTTGGAGAGGCTTCATAGGAGGCGGATTGGGGGTCGAGGCGAGTTAAATATGTTACCCCTATGGCCACAATAACAAAAGCCAACAGAACAGCCAAGTAGGAAGACCAACGTTGTTCTTTTGCAGCTGTGGTATTGGCCACAGCCCCTTTATGAGTAAAATTAACTTCAATACCAAGGAGTGAGCTGATATCAGCTGGTGAGAGTCGTTCATCACTATGGAACACTTTGTGCAAGGTATCAACGTGTGCCTGACTAGTTACTTTATTCTCTTTTAAAACTAATAAGGCTGTATCAACATCATTTTCTGCAAAGCGCGCACTGATCAAAACAGAACGAATCTCTTCATCAGGCGCAGTGGGTGGAATACCGTTCGCTTTTAAAAGACTTTCGATGCTTTGCCTGGTTAACATGATTTAGCTTCTTGTTTTCTTCTGAGTTGGTTTGTCTGACATGTAAAGTACATATAGCTCAATAAGTACCATAAGTAGACTGATCATCACTGGGCCGATAATAAAACCGATCGGACCAAAGAGAGCAATACCGCCAAGTACGGAAAGTAGCACCACAAATGGGTGTAGGTTGTTGCCTCGACTCATGAGGTATGGACTGAGTATGTTATCAATCGATCCGACCATTACTACCCCCCAGATTGACAAACCAATCGCTTGAACCATTGCATCTGTGTACAACAAGTACAGAACAGCTGGCAAAACAACAATGGTAGTACCAACACCTGGTATAAGCGCACCAAACGCCGCAATAGTACCCCACAGGATAGAACGCTCTACCCCAAATATCGCCAGACCGATGGTAGTAAGTATACCCTGGATTATAGCGATCAGGATCGTACCAGTAGCCACTGAGCGCACAGATTGCGCAACCCGATCAATAATGATTTTGTCTTCCGAATCTTTGAGTGGGCTAATTGAGATCAGCCACTTGACCAGACGTTCTCCGTCACGGAATAAGTAAAATGATCCAAACATGGCAATGAATATTGTCATGAGGAGTGACAACGTACTCGAGAATATTACTCCCACATTGCCGGCTAGCCATGAAGCGCTTTGTTTGAGCTGATCTGACACATTGACTTCAAAATTTGGTAGATAGACCTGAATACGTTCTTCGATACCGACGATCATAGAGTCAACAGGTAATTCGGTACCGACATCCAAAGACCGATAAAAAGACAAAGATTCATTAATAAGAAGTGACGAAATGAGAAATATCGGCGTAACAATTACTGTGAATACTATAATCGTAGTGAGGAGGGCAGCCAGTGAGCGTCTGGTGCGGGTAATGTATTGTAAGATCTTGGTGTATAGAGGATAACAAATGATAACCGTTATGGCGGCCAACGCTAAAGCTGAGAGAAATGGGTAGATGATTTTGAAAGCCAAAAAACCAACCAGCCCTAAACTCGAGAAAAAGAACGTGTATTCGACAATACGTCCGTTTGACATAGTTACACTATAGCAACTTACTGACTCTAAATCTATAAAATCAATGGTTAAGTGGTGTACAACTTACTCTAACAAGTTTAGTTGGTACGCACGGCTTCGATGTGTGCTTTGATCATATCAGCTGTTTGGGGAGTTCGCTCATGTAAAAACAGTTCTCCATCTGCGTTGTAAATGACCGTCTCGGGCATGGCGTAGCCACCAGTAACTTGGTAGAAGTGATCTTCAGTATCTACAATGATTGTTAGATTTGGTAAGGGCGGTAACGTAGCAAGAAAACGCGCAGCTTGCTCTTTAGACTCTTTTCGATTGAGTGCAACAAAGTGTATATCACTATTCTGTTCCTGCCCGGCGATATCATTTAAGGCTATCAGCTCATCACGAGATAAAGGGCTCCAACTGGCCCAGGAATTGATATAGATGATTTGACCGAGCATATCGTTGAAGGTCACTTTATTGCCGAGGAGAGTCTCGTAGCGCTTGGTGTCGGTGGCTTCTTCTTGCAATAAAGCGGTACCCGCATCACTGTTTCGCTGCTTTGTTTCATTGACTGAACGAAAACCAAAAACCGCTAAAAGAACTAG
>JBJORD010000061.1:0-13679 GCA_046049585.1 Candidatus Parcubacteria bacterium | reverse complement strand
TTCTTCGTTGTAGATATTCTTAAAGAAGAGGCTACTGTCCTGACCTATAGTGATCTGACCAAGCAAGTTATCAGCGCCTCATTTGGTGTCAGTGTTGAAACTGAGACCGAAGTACTGCCTGGTATTGTCTCACGCAAAAAGCAAATCCTACCAGTGCTGACACTCTAGAAACCTGTTCACAGTTTTGTACCCAAAGAACAAGTAAACACGCTATACTGCAAGGGCATATCGTATGAAAAATAATCGCTTTTTTGCTGTACCGCTGGTACTAGCCTGCTTATTAGTTGTTAATACAACTATAGTATCAGCCACTACTACCGCCACCGCAACCGACGAAGTCGCTACGAGTTCAGTGGTGAGTACTGAACCAGCGTCAACTCCTGGCGAGGTTCGCACTACCTTGCCACGCACGGCGCAAATGCGCATCATGAATTTGGCAGCCAATATTAGCAACCGATTTGATGCTTCGGTACGTCGATTGACCAATATCCAAACTCGTCTTGAATCTCGTGCCGCCAAGTTAGATAGCGAAGGTCTCAACACCGCACCAGCGAGAGAAAAACTAGCTGAAGCAACATCACACATCGATGAAGCCGCCAAAGATCTAGCCACTATTGATACAGCCGTCGCTTTGTTTGTTGGCAGCGAAACTCCCCGTGACCGCTGGCAAATTCTCAAAGAGACCTATCGTGGTATTGCTGAAGAAATTAAGTTATCACACCAAGCAACTGTTGAGGCGCTATTATTACTTCGTAGTGCAACCACTGTTTCACCCACAACAAACGATTCCCCCGAAGAAGCAACTGACGTACAATAAAGTTATGAATCAATCAGCACCAATCATGCCCCCAAATTTTGATGGCGAGGAAATGAAAATTCCAACCGAAATGAAAAAATCTTCTGCTGAGGAGACTAATCCGTCGTTGATAAATGGTCCGATACTTATTTTGTTGTTTGCTATTTTGGTGGCTATCTTGTGTGGTATCTACTACTGGTACACAGTTGTAATGTCTACACCGATTGCAGAAATACCACAACGCCCCACCGACGCCATGAACAACGAACCAGAAAGTGCTACCACAGAAGCAAGAACCAGCGCTACTGATGTAGTCAGCACCTCTGATGCGCTCGATGCTATTACTGCTGATGTAGAAAGTCTGAATTTGGATGATGTAGAAACTAATATTCAAGCAATTGATACAGAGCTAAACGCTGCCTCGTCTAACCGTTAAGTCGATCGCTATCACTATTCCAACAGCACCTCATAAAGGTGCTGTTTTTGGCTTGTGGTAGTTGCAATTTATCTATATATCGGTACACTAGCGAGCACTATGTCACATGCACATCATCATCACGATATCGATTTTAAAAACGCTTTTGCTGTCAGCCACGAAGCTGGTTCGACGGTTAAAATTACTGGTGAAATTCCTTGGTCTGAGCTGGTAGAAGAGCGGTCTGGAGCGATTAAAAAGCTTGGTCAAAATGTTACTCTCGATGGCTTTCGCCCTGGACATGTACCAGAAGCGATGCTGGTACAGCGATTAGGCGAAATGACTATTTTGGCTGAGATGGCTGAACGAGCAATTGCACACATGTATCCTCACATTATCGAAGCTCACGAACTTGATGTCATTGGTTACCCGAAAATCGAAATTACCAAAATTGCACCCGAAAATCCCCTTGGCTTTACAGCGGTGGTAGCCGTTTTACCACAGATTACTCTTCCTGATTATAAAGCTCTCGCAAAAGAAGTTAATACCACCAAGGCCAGTACCGAAGTCACCGATGCTGATGTAGACAAACAGATTGAAGACATCCTTCGCCAAAAAGCGGCGTATGACCGACTTCAAGCCAAGGCAGTAGCCAAAGCAGCAGTTGAGGAAACCGACACTACAGACCTACCAACCAGTGAGACCGCTGACCCAATTGAGACCGAGGAAGATTTCAACAAGTTACCCCTTCCTGAACTGACTGATGAGGTAGTGGCTGGTCTTGGCCAACCTGGACAATTCACCACAGTAGCTGATTTCAAAGCCAAAGTTCGTGAGCATCTCGCTATTGAAAAGAAACGTGATGTAGACGCTGCCCACCGTGCTGCTATTACCGATACTATCATTGCGGCCGCTACTATGGAGCTACCCCAAGTACTTATTGAAAGTGAGTTGAATCAGATGTTTGCCCAGATGAATGAAGACCTGGAACGGGCTAATCTCAAGATGGATGATTATCTCACTCACATCAAAAAGACTAAAGAAGATTTATCTACCGAATGGACGCCAGCTGCCGAAAAGCGCGCCAAACTCCAACTCGTCCTCAATGACATTGCCAAAAAAGAAGCTATCAAACCAGACGAGGCACAACTCAAGAGTCAGGTTGAGCAGCTAACGAGCCAATACAAAGACGCTGACCCACACCGAGTTGCTATCTATGTTGCCAGTGTCATGCAAAATGAAGCGGTGATGAAGATGCTCGAAACCCAATAAATACCGACACATCAAAAACCCCACCCCACAGTACCGTACTGCGGGGTGGGGTTTTTACAGTATCAAAAAAACCTGTATAGTGTGCCTAGGGCACCAGTCAGACAAAGGCTGCTGTGCGAAGGTTGGAATTTCCCTCGTTTTCCAACCTGGAGTGGTGCTGGGAACATAGCGCCACCCCCCCAATTCCCAAATCGTCCGGCATTAATACCGGACTTTGTTGTATAAAGTGATCATTGCAACACATTTCCCTTTTTCTACTGTATTTGCTACGATGAAGTTGCGCATACCGACATTCTATTCAGCGCAAGGTGACTCATTGGTGGTTTTAAAATCCTCCGCAGTGAAACGAGGACGGGATTGAAAAAATACTAATGAGTCATAATACACTAACTATTTATCCCAACATGAAACCAGAATCCGAAACAATCCAAAGCAACCTCGTCCCGATGGTAATCGAAAAAACCCAAGGTGGTGAACGAGCGTACGATATTTACTCACGACTCCTTCGTGAACGTATCATTTTTATCACCGGCGGTATCGAAGACCATATGGCCAACCTCATTGTGGCTCAATTACTCTTCTTGGAATCTGAAGATCCCAAGAAAGATATCTTCCTCTATATCAACTCACCAGGAGGAAGTGTCACGGCTGGCCTCTCGATCATTGATACCATGCATCACATCAAGCCAGACGTTGCGACCGTGTGTGTGGGACTCGCCGCCTCGATGGGTTCACTCATCCTCTCACAAGGTGCCAAAGGTAAACGAGCTATTCTGCCTAATGCTGAAGTGATGATTCACCAGCCATCAGGTGGCGCCTACGGTCAGGCATCAGATATTGATATTACTGCCAAGCATATCCTTAAGACTCGTGACCGATTGAATAAAATGCTCGCCAAAGCTACTGGTCAAAAGCTCCAGCAAATTGAAAAAGACGTCGACCGTGACCTCTTTATGGACGCAGAAGAGGCCAAAGCGTACGGAATTGTTGATCAAATCTACAAATAACAAAAGTCATAAACACCCGACAAAGTCGGGTGTTTATGTATGTACCTAAATAACTATATCTGTACAAACAGTTTTTATTCTGGTACTGTACAAATACTACAGAAACGCCTGTTTTGACTGATATTCCTTTTATTTGCTTGCTTAGTGAAGATTTGTTGTATGCCACTTTTATCACCCGTACTCGCGGTTCTCGTGGGTCTCCTAGTCGGGATTGGCGCTGGATATTACCTTCGTTACCTCCACGCTCTCGGCAAAAAAGCATCGATCGAATTACAAATTAAAGAACGACTGGTCGAAACCGACGAGAAAGTTCTGAAAATTATTGAGAAAGCTGAAGAAAAAGCTGACGCTATCATAGTTGCTGCCAAAAATGATGAAAAGCAAACTGAAGACAAACTGAACCAAAAAGAACTCCACCTCCTCAAACGCGAAGAAATTTTGGACAATCGCCAGATTGATATTGATTCACAAAAAGAAGTGGTGCGGCAAAAAATTGAGGAGGTCAAAACCCTAAAAGCCAGGCTTGATGAACGTAAAAGTGAGCTCGATGAACGTCTCGAAACCATTGCGGGCATTACTAGACAAGAAGCCTTCTCACGTATTATTGAGAAAGTAGAATTGGAGCGAGCCAGTGATTTGGTCACACATCTACGCAAAATCGAACAATTTAATGAAGAACAGTTCGAAACCAAAGCCCAAAATATTCTACTAGCTGCGATGCATCGGGTTGGCAACAATATGCCCACCAGTGTCATGACAGCCCATGTCGAAATCCCAACTGATGACATCAAAGGTAAAGTGATCGGTAAGGAGGGACGAAACGTACGTGCTTTTGAACGTGCTACCGGAGTAGATGTCCTGGTTGATGAAACACCCGGGTATGTGGTGTTGTCATCATTTGACCCTATCCGCCGTGAAATTGCTCGTGTAGCGATGGAGACACTTGTCAAAGACGGTCGTATTCAACCAGCCAAGATTGAAGAAAGTGTGGAAACAGCGCGTAAGGAAGTAGCTGGCACTGTCCGTAAGATGGGCGAGAAAGCTTGTTTTGAAGCTGGTGTCCCCAACTTACATCCCGACCTGGTCGCCATCCTTGGACGTCTTCATTTTCGTACTAGTTATGGTCAGAACGTTCTCTGGCACTCGGTTGAAATGGCCAACATGGCCGCTATTATTGCTGAAGAGGTTGGTGCCGATGTAGCTGTTGCACGCGCTGGTGCTCTCCTCCATGATATCGGTAAAACCGTGAGTCATGAAGTGGCTGGTACACACGTCGAAATTGGTATTCGTATACTGCAGAAGTACGGTGTTGAAGAGTCGGTCATTTTGGCAATGCGAGCACACCACGAAGAGTATCCCTACGAAACACCCGAATCGATCATTGTACAAGTCTGTGACGCACTATCTGGTGCCCGCCCAGGAGCCCGTCGAGACTCAATCGAAAACTATATCAAACGTCTCTCTGATCTCGAAGCCATTGCCACCACGATTGAAGGTGTAGAAAAAGCTTTTGCGATTGCCGCTGGTCGCGAAATTCGAGTTCTAGTTAATCCCCTGACCCTCAATGAGTACGACACCCATACCCTCGCCCGCACGATTGCCACCACGATTGAAGCCAAGCTTCGGTATCCAGGTGAAATCAAAGTCCACGTGATCCGCGAAACCAGAGTAGTTAGCTACGCACGATAACTACAAAACAGACAACCGAGGCCGGTTGTCTGTTTTGTAGTTGGTCGTTGTATTACAACTCTGCTACAACAAATGTTGTTTTGTTGATTTCTGCATCTTGAATTGAGTGCTGTAGAATAGTGAGTCCATACACATCTGCCGCGCGCCGCGAAGCGATAACCGCAGTCGATCGTGGCAATAGACCATGAGCGAGATCAGCGGCCGCTTGGGCAGTATCACGATAGGGCATAATCTCTGCCATACGCCACTCACGCTCCAAATAATGTCGACATTGTTTAATCGCCTGATCATGTGACAACACCGCTGTAATATCAGTAGTAGACACACCAGGCACTACCAGTAGCATATGATGAATATCCATATCAAACATGGTCTCTATGGTAAACGTATGTTTGGCCATGGCGTGCATTGCTTCTATGACGATACCACCATTATTGTTCATCACTGGAAATATCGCTTTATCTATAGTTTTCTCTGATAGTGCCTGCAAAACAGCCTCGGCTGTTACTAGAGGGACAATAACACTATCTAACAACCCTTCACGATTTTGATACAGCTCACCTGCTTGTTCAGAAAAACTTCCTACCGCACCCATGACACCAATTTTTATCATACTGAGTATCGTACCATAATCACTCCCTACCCCAAAATTACAACACACAAATTTGATTATTAAAGTCATTGCAGAGGAATATCCTTGCTATATAATGGTGGTAAGCCATTTTCGGCAGCGCGGCTCTGCGTCACAAGAGCAGACCACAATTAATCGACCAACATAATTTCCGTACTATGAACAAAGCAGATATCATCGCAAAGGTGCACGAAGTGCTTGGCTCAACCAAGGCTGATGCAGAACGTGCAGTCGATGCAGTATTTAGTAACATCGAAGCCGCTCTCAAGGACGGTGATCAGGTTTCAATTGCTGGCTTTGGTATTTTCGAAGCAAAGAAGCGTGCTGCGCGCGAAGCACGTAATCCACGCACTGGTGAGACCGTAAAGGTACCAGCGATGCGAGCTCCAAAGTTCCGAGCTGCTAAGGCACTCAAGGACTCAGTCAAGTAATACCACTCTGGTATACAGCAAAAGGCGAGACCCCAAGGTCTCGCCTTTTGCTGTCCACGTCCTATCCCCACTAGGCACTCATTCTGAACGTGATATAATTTATTTGTAGCGGAGGTAAACGCTATAGGGAACGGTGATTGACTTTTCACGTTTCCCACCACAAAACAAAAAGCACCCTCAGCCGGGTGTTTTTTGTTTTGACCATTATGTCCCTTATGGAGGTATGTGAGAACTTTTATATCCAATAATCAGTATGGAATATAGGGTGCGGCATGATAAGCGTCGTGAGGAAATCCTTAGTAAGGAGTAACACTAATACAACCGCAACAACATCCCACCAAGAAAAAACATACCCTCGATATTCTTTTTTATGAAACAGGCCGTAAAATACAAAAACAATTCCGATGAAAAAGAATATTGCTATTACATGTGACAACATATTTCCTAACAAAAGGAAGTCAAATGGTAGAAGATAATCAAATATATGTAGAAAAGTAATTAAGAATTCAACTAAAATTACCCACAATATCAAGTTTCTACCCACTTTATATTTTTTCATAGATAAAGAAAGTATAACAAACTACTATCGTTTATATACTAATTCTCTAAATTTTTATGTTGGTTGTGCGGGTGAGAAGAATCGGTCACCAGTCACTAAGTATATTGGTTCGCGTTGCTCCAAATCTACTAAGTGCTGTCGACCCCGACTCGCCTCTCTCTTTCTTCACTTCGCTACGAAATTCACATAAGGCTCCGTCTTTCGATTCTTCTCACCCAGCTACAAACAGCAACGACCGATACACTCTCGTGTTTCGGTCGGCTGATTTGTGCGGGCGAGAAGAATCGAACTCCCATCTACTGGTTGGAAGCCAGTCATTTTACCACTAAACTACGCCCGCTTTTACTTCGTTGGCTGAGTATACCAAATTGATTAATAATATCAACCTAGTACTAAATCCATATAGGCAGTTATTTTTCTTGCCAGATGAGTACCGAACTCTGGTTTTCCCATTGCTTTCACTGATACATGTAACGTACCATATTTATGAGTATCTTTTCGCTTACTATTTTTGTTGCTACGACGATCAATACACGCCCGCTGAAATTGTGACCCGGGAATTTTTATGCCATTACTCCAGTACTGGATTGCATCTTTTAGGGAGGTGTCAGGATAACCGTGTATTCGTACAGCAATATGAGAACGAGGTACGTTAAGCACCTCTAGCCACTGAATGAACAATTTTATAACTCGTATATCACTATTTACGAGTCTTACTGTATTTTGTGTTTTACTCCCCTCTCCAATATATAATGCAATACCAAGCATGAATAAGTCTCGATTAGTTATATTACTTATATCCACATGAGCTTCTTTCACAGCCTTTTGAATATCTGAAACTTTTTTTATTTGTTTAGACTTGACTGAAGTAAGCAATGCTTGGCTTTTTTGTTTAATTGTAAACTTATTAGCAACAAAAGGTATGGTAGCCAAATGATAAGACAAGGTGCTTTTTGATAATCCAGTTTTTTCGTGGATGTAACTATACGAATAACCAGCTTTACGTAACTGTATAGCTTTGTTTTTTGCATTCATACATTCTATTTTATATGCTGTACAGCATTTTGTATATGTTCACATATAAAACCAAATGCTATACTATCTCTATGCAATTTATTATCGATTTGGCAGTGGCAGGATTACTTGCCTATTTAAGTTTTACCAACTATCTAGCGGCAGGGGTGGCTAGTTTGCTTGGTGAAGAACCAATAGTTGTAGAAGTGGAATCAACGACAGATACACCTGAAGAAACAGTTGAAACACCGACTGCACTCACGAAAATCGAGTCACTGTTTGCCAGTATTCCTGATATCTTGTTGCAGAGTGCCGCCTACCAACAAGCCACCGTCATCGATAGTGTAATAACACCAGATACCGCTACTGTCACCGATCCAATTGATGCCATTGTAAATATCTATTGCACCTTTACCACTAACCGCAGTGTTCGTACCACCACCGGTACAGGGTTTTTTGTTGGTAATACTGGGGTCATTATGACTAATGCTCATGTAGCACAATTTTTGTTACTCGAAGAAACATCTGCTTTAGGTGACGCTAATTGTATTGTCCGTAATGGTTCTCCAGCTGCCCCTCGATATGTAGCTGAACTGTTGTACATCCCTCCGTCTTGGATTAAAGAACACGCCAATATGATTGATGCTGAGTCACCAAGTGGTACTGGGGAACGTGATTATGCCTTGTTGTATGTATCAGATACAGTAGACGGATCACTCACGCCCAATAGTTTTCCAGGGCTAAAGATAGCCTCACGTATCTTATCGGAAGATGTAACAGCACCCGTAACAGCAGCTGGCTACCCAGCGGGCACACCAGGACTTAATACCAGTACTAATTTACTGGCAGTCAAAGCTACCACCTCCATCTCTGAACTATTTACTTTTGGTTCAAACCAACCTGACGTACTCGCATTACGCGGTAGTACAATGGGACAACAAGGTTCATCAGGTGGTCCGATTTTAAGTAAAAACGGTGAAGTAATTGGCATGATTGCCACCCGTGGTAATGATCAAAAAGATGGCAGTGGCAGCTTGCGCGCTATTACCATCCATCACGTCAACCGTACGCTCAAAGAAGAAACCGGTGTTGAGTTATTAGAACACACTCAAGGAGATGTATCAGCAAGGGCTGGTATATTCACCGCTACCATGGCTCCCTTCCTCACCGCATTACTGACGGCCGAAATCAATTAATATAGCCTATTCTACTTCTTCCTCTTCGTCGGTAGTAGTTGCTGTTTCGAGCAATTCATCTTCACTGGTGCTTGTACTCGTAGTAGCGGCCATAGTACTCATAAGTATACTAGGATCAGTATCATCAGTCATAACAGCAAAGGTAGGCAAGGCTACAATTGAACGAGTATATTCTAAAGCTTCAGTCGCCAAAGACTTGGCAGTAAGTATGTCAGTTGTCCCAGTCGTAGTTGCTGTTTCGAGCAATTCTTTAATACGGGGCAAGGTTTGATTCACTTTTTCACTAACCCCAGTGTCAGTTACTTGCGGTAAAATCTTTTCGATTTGTAGCACCTGTGCTTCGGCTTCACTATATGCAGCCGCCAAAAGTACCCGTTCTTCATCAGGAGTTAATACCATTGGTACTAGAGATTCAAGGGCCAATGCAGAACGAACATCAATATCAGTCATAAAGGTAATCACTACCTGCATATCTCGCCAAGTCGCTTTAAGGGACTCTACACCCATGTCTGTATTAGTAGTAAAAGCTGAAGCACCATCGGTAATCTTGCGTTCGATATCACTCAAACGACGTTCGATATCAATATACTCTTGTTCAGTAGCGGAATTACGAATAGATGCTAGTAATTCGCGACCGCGAGTAGTTTCTTGTTCCAACTTAGCAACCAAATGTTCATATGAAAGCTCAGTGCTGCTACTTTCTTCAATTACCTGAGCTTGAGCTTCGTCCAAAGCAATCGCCAAAGCTACCGTAGACATGCCTTGTGTAGTACTACCAGTATCTTGCGCCTTAAGCGCCGCTGATTGCACATCGAGCACTGAAGCAAAAGTTAGTTCGGCCAAAGCAGCCGCATTAACATCGGTTGTACGTAAAGTAGCAATTTCATTTTTGGTACTCTCTTGATGGACTGCTACTGCCGCAATCACATCGGCTTCCAACTCAGCCGTAAGACGTCCTTCTTTGGCTAGGATGCGGGCCTCCGAAATACGACGCTCAATACGCTTGGTTTCCCATGCTACCTTTTCATAACCAGCTCCGGTAAAACTGCTTACCACCTCTTCATTCACCTGAACCTTCATTGGATACAACAAGTCACCAGGGACAGCCTGTTCAGCCAAAGCTGGAACACCAACCACAATACCAATAGTGCACACTGCTACCAAGCCACGGGTAAAACGAGCTGGAATGTTAAATATGAAAAATGGTTCTCGTTGTGCAACTGTAGTTTTAGCCACAACAGGAGCTGCCACTGATTGAGGCATTGGATGATACTCCATGTAGGTTACCAAACGATCACGAAGCACAGCTTTCTCCACCGCTACCAAGCGGATAGTTTCAGACTGTTTTTTAAATTGTTCGCTAAAGCGTTTCATATAAATATCACTTCTTTTTCGTCTTAGTGAGACGTTTTTCTTCAGATGCGACAGAACGCAATTCCATCGCATCACGCAAGAGCTTTAATCCGCGGTGAATGCGTACCGAAACGACGTTTTCTGTCTCCTCCACCAGAGCACTGATTTCTTTTGGTCCAAGTCCGTCAACAAAGCGTAAGATGAGTACTTCGCGATACACGTCAGGCAATGTCTCCAATAGGGCAAACGCCTGTTTACCATCCAATGTCGCAGCCAAGGCCTCAGCTGAGTGTTCTGTTAACTCAGGGAAAGAGCCTTCGCTTACTCCATCTTGTGCTAAAAGTGCATCAAGTGACTGCTCACGCTGTTTGCGATAAGCATCAATAATCAAGTTATTGAGCACTTTGTACAAAAACGGTCGGTACTGTTCGATGTCGTGCCCATTACGCACATATGACCATACCTTAGTAAAGGTGTCATGTACGAGGTCTATGGCCCGTTCTCGATCGCTTATACGCAACGAGGCATGGCGAAAGAGCGCATCGCTATACTCTTCGAAAGCTTTCAAAAAACGCTCTTCGTGGCTTCCTAATGAGCCTGTCTTATCTGGACCTGCCATGGTGAAGCCATTATATAGGTAGACGGCCTCCCTGCCTAATCCTTACGTGGTAGTACCCACTTTATCCACAGGTACCACAATAGACCATACTATTAAAAAAATACAAGTTTTTTGGCGATGATTGTGGAATTTTTAACGAAATAGGGTTGGCCGAGGATGTGAAATCACTTCGCCCAACCCTTTTTATACAACAACTGATTTTAGAATCGGCTGGTTAGATGTTTGCAAGACGCAGTTGGTCTTGTGACGTTCTCCATGCAACTGCGATGCGAATTTCTTTCCCGTCTCCTGCCATAATCGACCTAACGAAGGGATGTGCGGTCGTGGTCTGATCAGACGCTTCTGTCCAGACTCGGTTGCCCACATACCTTTCTAGGGCTAAAATAGCAATCGTATCAAATACAAGGGTGTTGGTCTGACCGCGACCATACCCCCTATAGGCCATCCAAGCCTCAACAAAAATGGCTGAACGATACATGCCATCTTCTACTTCACCACGAAATACCTCAACGCCATCATGATAGACAATCAATGCGGCAATAGCCGCCTGATCTACCTGAGCATAGCCAAGCTTTCGTGCTATAGCTTCACTATTTGGCAGTACAGCTGCCGACTCACCGTCTGGTACAAACGTAAACCCTTGAAACATGTGATTCGCTCCCTCTCTGAGAAGATTATTTTTACGACAGCTACTTCCTGTCTACCCATTACCGTATCATAACTATAATTAAGTACAAGCCATACAATAACAAGCTTGTCTGTCGGTGAATCATAGCTACTCAGCAATTAAAACCAGCCCTTTTTATGGAAAAACCAACCCAGACCACTTAATACCAAGATATTTATACCGATGATATATAAAAATGCATAAGGACTGTCCTGTAGCGGCAAATTAACGTTCATACCGTAGAGAGACGCGATCACAAGCGGGATGGTAAGTAAAATGGTCAACACAGTGAGGATTCCCAATGAATTATTCAAACGACTGGTCATAATCGCTTCAATCCCACCGCGCATGTTCTGAATAGTCTTAAGGATAGACCGTGCCTGATTGACCACCTGATTATTAGCGATAATGATATCCTCCATATCATCAATATCGTCAGTAAATAGTTGCATGTAGTTCCCTTTGGGGACTTGCTGGAGCCATATGTTTGTCGGTACCAGGGCGTCTACCATACTATTAAGCTTGGTTTCGTATTGTACGAGGCGTTCAATACCACGCATACCGATTTTGGTCAGACGTACTCGCTCTTTTTGTACCGCTTTTCGGAGGCGAACTAATTCAGTATCGTATGATTTTGTGAGCGACTCGATCATAGCAATAAACAGTCTGGCTTTTTGCGTAGTCACCACACTCTCCTTCCCTTCTAATATAGCTTCGAGAAACGGGACTGGTCGCAGAGCGATCGTCAGGACAAACGATTCACCCATAATGAGGAGCAACGGGGCTGTTTCGCTATCTTCTTTGGTTTCGCGGTAGGGATAGCGCATAAAAAAGTACGTTCCACCATCAGATTTTTCTAATCGAGGCACCTCAAAAAAGTCCTGTGCGTCATCAATAATATCGGCATCTAAAGAAAAATCAGTAATTAACTTGTTCAATTCCTCAGTAGTTGGCGACACTACATGAACCCATACACCTGTCCGGGTGGTGTCGAGCTTCTTTAGTTCCGCGTCTTTAATGGTGCGAAAATAGTAGGTAATCATGCAGACGACTATACCCTACACAAGCCATTTTTAAAACCTTATGAGTGTTTCTAGTCACAAATACTCTAGCAAACCATTTACACAATCTAATTATCCTAAAAATAAGAGAGACGTGATACACAACACCACTGCTAAGACTTTCTTCCAATCAATATGCTCCTGATAGATAAGTACCGATAGTACAATTGGTATAACAATATAGAGCCCGTGGATTGTTTGTACAATTCCTAAGTCTCCCCCGTGACCATAAGCATATAGTATGAAAAGTAATGATATACAAATCAGAACCGAACGAAAGATAGACGCTTTTAATAGATCTGGGGTTGTATATTTTACAACATAAGACCAAGGCAAAGTACGAATTTTAATTACTATCATTATAAAACTGGCAACAAATATTCCCCAAGATGAATACCACAACGCTTCCCATTCACTCATCCCAAGTTCAATAACATATTTATTAAGGGCAGCCGCCAGGGCAGACGTACCTGACACAATTAGTACCATAATTAGTCCCATGAAGAGATTGTTCTGTCTTTTGTTTTCAACTTTACTAATAAGGAGAAGTGGCACCAAATGCCCAAGTGCGATGCCAAACCACTCTAGAGCTGTAAATCGTTCACCAAAGAATATTAAACCGGCGATAACTGCCAAAAACGGACTAAGAAGCTTAAATAATGGGAAAAAAATAGTTGTATCAATGTATCGAAGAGCAACAATCTTTAAGGAACCTCCTTGTGCTGCTACAGCTCCAGCAATTACCGTAATAACAACTAATGTAAATGTGACTACTCCATCTGGTCTAAGAATTAGTAAACCTGCTCCAGCAAATATTACTGAGACAACCCCCGAGTAAAGAATAAATACTTCGGCATCAAAACCTTTTTTGGCAGCAATCTTGAACCCAAAGTTACTTATGCCAGCCAATACCATGCCCGCGACTGCCGCCCAAAACCAAAGTTGCATTAAAGTATACTACCAAACAAA
>JBJORD010000060.1:0-2587 GCA_046049585.1 Candidatus Parcubacteria bacterium | reverse complement strand
AACGGCACCAGATCATATAGTAAAGACACTCACAACTATTTATAGTACCTACGATAATCGTAGCGGTCAGGAAGCAAAGTTTGTAAAAGCAATTGATAAAATGGAGCCGATGTTTCATATTTATTTTTTGAAACAGAAGGGAATTGATGTGCCTACACATTACCAAATGCAATGGGAGGCCGATGAGTATCGTATACACCGCGCACAATATGTTGAGGAATTTCCCATCCTCAAGCGATTTGATGACATCCTCTACGAGGAAACAAAAGAATATTATCCTGCCAAATAGAATTTCCCCTCACCAGCTATGCGCAGGAAAGGGGATTGTCGTTGCCAAAATGGCGAGGCTGTACATAAACATACATTGACGGGTCCGCTGTTACCGTCTCAAAATGACGAACTGCTGCAAGGAACTGCCGCCAGCCTTTTTGTCCTCCTGATATCAACATACAACCCTCGGACCGAGCAGGTCCATGATGTATCAGAACACCATGGCGCAACACATTGCCAACACCTTGAATGGTAACTGGGCCAAAACGTGGTTCGCACAATCGCAACGCGTCCTGAAGACTGCCGTGCTGATGCCATACTGCCAAATATGGGCTACTGATTCGTGAAGGTGGACATTCACCATTAGTACCATAATGACGAACAGTATCACCAAAAATAACTGGCGATGTATCTCTTGTGACTGCAAAAAATTGATCTGGACAAGACGAATCTGTTTGATCAACTGACAACACAAGGCGATAGGTTGGAACGAGTCTCTTGCGACCAGTTCTTTTTTTACCTTCATACAACCATGACCTACCAACAATGTGTTCTGTCACTTCAATACGCACTGCCATATCTAACCCTCCTAACTATGCCAAGTTAAAGAGTAAACCAAAAACGCAAAAACACAAGTATGCTAAAATATACTTACATGGTAAGTGGTAACACGCTCGATTTCTCGATTAAGACAGCGACTTTTGAAGGTCCGCTTGAGCTTTTGATTGAGCTTTGTGAAAAACGCAAACTACTGATTAATGACATTTCACTAGCAGAGGTCACTGACGAGTACATTAGGCAGGTCAGTCTGATGCAAGAACGGTCACTACCGAATACTGCACATTTTGTGCAACTAGCCGCCACGCTACTTTTAATCAAATCACGCTCGCTCCTACCGGTGCTTGAACTAACCAAAGAAGAAGAAGCTACCATTGATGATCTGGAAGAGCGTTTGCGCCTGTACCAAATCTACCGAGAAGCTGGACGGATTATTAGTGAATCATTTGGGAAAAACATTTTATACAGCCGATCTTTTGTTGCTCCAAAGAATCCACTATTCTTACCAGACCAGTGGTGTACGCTAGGCGAGCTCCACACAGCCATGCAAGCTGTATTACAAAATCTCCCCAAAAAAGAAAACAAACCCAAGGTCCAAGTAAAACAAACAATTAGCCTAGAAGACATGATGGCGAGCCTCAAGCGACGGATCGAGACGCAACTCCGAACACGATTTTCTGATATTAGAAAAGATGCTACCGAGCACAAGACCGTCATAGTTGGTTTTTTGGCTATTTTGGAGCTGGTCAAACAAGGCAACGTATTAGTCTCACAGTTATCACGCTTTGAAGACATTGAGATAGAACTAGAACAGGGTAATATTCCACGATATTACTAAGTTGGTGTCAATAAACACTGGATGGATAGTCTGACTATTAAGTCAATAAATTGTGTTACACTACCACTATGCAGCTTGATATCCTTCTTGAAGGACTACTTTTTTATAAATCGCAACCACTAAAGAAGGCTTACTTGGTCAGGCAATTTTCTATTTCTGAAGCTGACTTACGGACTACTTTGGATACTTTACATACTCGTCTTGAAAGCGGGGCTACCAGACTGCTCGAAACAGATACCGAGGTGGAATTGGTTACTGCGCCAGCATTGGCACCATTTGTGGAAGAGTTGCGTAAACAAGATATTAAAAGTGACATTGGTAAGGCCGGCGCAGAGACGTTGGCGATTATTTTGTACCAAGGACCAATTACCAGAACCGAGATTGATCGTATTCGCGGTGTTAACTCTTCATTTATTCTTCGCAATTTATTAATTCGAGGATTGATTGTACGAGCCCAAGAAACAAAAGGTGCTGGTTACCAATTCAGTATTGCGCCAAGTTTACTCTCACATTTGGGCATTACAACCAAAGAAGCTTTGCCTGACTTTGCACGTATCACTGATGCTTTGGAAACATTTAGTGCCACAGTCACAGACCCTGTATAATTGCTTATGGAAGAACAGCCTTTTGTCATGCCTACCACACCGACTGCTGCTGCCAAAAAGCATGTAGCTTTTCCGGCTGTGGCACAGTTTCTTGTACTAATAGCGATACTAGGCGGACTACTTGGTGGGGTAGTATTACCTTATTTTTTGGCGCCAAAAAGCCCCTACGCACAAAAAGATATCAATGCCATTACAAGTAGCCAGAATAACTATGTGCCAGTCACTAGTATTTCCCCAGCGACTCCACTCAAAGCTACAGCTGTCCATGTCTATGATGTAACCACCAATACAACGTTGTATGAAAAAAAATCAAACG
>JBJORD010000059.1:0-6614 GCA_046049585.1 Candidatus Parcubacteria bacterium | reverse complement strand
AACCAGAAGAAGAGGATATAGCTGCTATCACAAGAGATTTTGAAGAAGCCAGAGCCCAATTACCAAGCGAGCTCCCTGAGGTACCGAGTTCTATCAGTCAGTTTGTGGTGGGGGATATGCCGTACGAAGAATTCCTCAATGCGCTCCCTGAACCAATGCAAGGTAACTGGTTTCAGATACATAGTGAAGTACAACGTCTCGTCGTCTTTTGGAATGAAACCTATAAACTTCCGCCTCTCCTTGATCTAATTGGGACGACTACCTCTGTCTTATATCCTAAAGAGCTTTTTGTCTCATACTCAGACCTACCCCTCGTCTATCCTAGTCTTCGGGTAGTAGAAGGCTACGTGACAGCAGGGCTCCTCTCCCGACTCTTCCCAGACGTAGCTTCAGACTTTGAAACTCAAGCGGCTTCCTACGCCACAGAAGGGATTGCCTACGGACACTACAGTTATCGTGATCTCCTCGTGTCTAAGCAGTTGGCGAGTGATTTTTTGGAACAGATAGAGGATGCTCTGATTATTGGGGAGGTAATTGAGTAATAATTTTATGATTGTAATTAAACAGTGCAGTTTCGCTTTAATAATATTGTTTTTATGTATTTTTTTTACTAGCGACTTACAATTCACGCATGCACAAAAAAAAGATGGGGCTACCAAAGGTGAGACTAATAAGACTACTAACAAAAAAGATCCACCAGATACAACAACAAAAAAAGATGGTGGTAATGCGGCAGGTAAGTCTTTAGATAAGAATCAAAGTGGAGGTGGTGGATTGAGTTCTGGCATAACAAATTCTGCACTAAATAATATCACTAATACTAGACCACCAGGATCTACGTTGGTAGGCACAATCGTTCGTAATGGTGTAACATATAATATTTATTCTGGAGCAGGTGTAGGTCTAGGTGGCGCACAAGGTCCTGGATTTGCTGCAGTTGCTGTTCAGCCTGATAGTGGTGGCAACGGTCGTGCCACTTCAGGTAACCCAGTAAGTGTCAGCACCACACCCGCATGTAGAGTCGGCATCAACAATATCGCTGCTGTAGAGATTTTTTTTGTATCTGCTGAAGTGCAGCCAGCAACACATACACCAATTAAAACTACTATCAGCCAATGGATGAGCGAAAGTGCAAGAAGTATGATTGCTCTTAAAAACCAAGCTGCTTTCGCTAAGTTCAACCCTTACCAAGCAACTAAAATCACTAACAGCCAACTTGAAGTAGGAAAAAGTTACGTTCCTATAGTAGCGATACGTCGAACATATACCTGTCTGAATGGTGATGGCGGTAGTGACAATGAGTCTACTCCATCTAAAGGAACAAACAATCACCATTTGCCTCATTTACTAATCCCCACCGCCCACGCTGGGGGCAATAGTAACAGTACCCCACAACCATACGCCCAACCTGGTCTCTTCCACACTCAGCCACCATTTGGCTCAAATGGTAGTTTCCCCATCCGCGCTCGCATCGACGTCGGGAACAACAGCTCATATGACTGGACCGAATATGTCAATAGCGTCTCTGTCCCTGAAGGACAAACCGTCTACGTCCGTCTCCCAGCCTTCAGCACCACTGTCACGGGCATCCACGCTCTTGAGGTCCAAGTAGACCTGAGACACAGTATTGATCCTGGTCGTACCTGCTTTGCTCCCAGTATCCCTGCCTCAGCTGGTTGGGGTTGTGTGCGAGAAAGTAGTGAGACTGATAACAATCGTACCAGTACTTTTACTGTTGGCGCCGGCACTGGTAGTTACAGACTCATCCCTACCCTCGACGATACCACTGTCGTAGCTGGTGAACCGTTCCGCTTTTTACCTTTTGATGTGACCAACACTGGTAGTGCAAGACTCACTACCTACGCATACACTATCACCATTGGAGGGAGTGAGGTGGGACGAGGTAATCAAACTACCAATCTTGATCCTCTCCAACGTGATGAGGTAAATGCCCCAATTACTTTCAACGTACCAAATACTGCTAGTGTGATCCCGATGCAAGTTTGTGCCACTATCGCTACCAGCACCCCTGCCTGTGACAATGCTACTCTAACTGTTGTCTCAGTCGCTTGCCAAGATGGTACAGACAACGATGGTGACGGCTTTATAGATAACCGTGATCCAGGCTGCTACACCAATCCGCTTGATCCTACCACCTATGATCCCACTCATGCCGATGAAACCAGTCTCAACAGCACTACCTCACCATCGGTGTCTATCGATTTTGCTCCCGTCGCTAGTCCAGTACGCTACGGAGATACTGCCACCTTACGGTACACTATCACCAGTCCCGTCCCACTCTCATGTACCGTCACTGGTGGGGGGATGAACACGACCGTTACCCATACACCACCAACGACTACCGGCACTGTATCAACCGCTCCAGTCCAGAACCTGCAACGCTTTACCATCGGCTGTACCGCAACTATCCCTGGGGGTGGCACAATGCAATTTGAGGAGATGACTCAAGTGGAGGTGGTGCCTAGGGCGGAAGAGGTGTAGAGGTTGAAATAATTATCTTTTGTGGTATATTTGCACCACATGAAAAACTTTCAACCAGGCGGTTTACGTAATCGTCGTGAAGATATCGGAGGCAGACCACGTGGTGACGTAGCACAATACGCACCAAAAACTCGTGGTGACAGACCAGCCTTTAAGAAACCCTTTGGCGAGAAGCGCAGTGGTGGCTTTAACCCAAAAGACCGAGCTCCGCGTGACCAAAAGGCTTTCAGTGCTACTTGTTCTACTTGTGGCAAAGCCTGTGACGTGCCATTCAAACCAGATGGAGTGAAGCCAGTATTGTGCCGTGAATGTTTTGCCAACAAGAACAGTGCTACTACCAACATGACAGGGCACCGCGACCGGTTTGCCAGTAATGAACAGCGTGGACACACAACAGGCAGTGGATCTCCTGTTCATACACCGATTGGTGTTAGTGCTGAAACATACGCACTAGTACAAAAGCAACTCACCATACTTGAAGAAAAAATCAATCAGATTCTACAACTGGTACAAGCCTCTGAAAAACTAGTAGATAATTTACCTGCTATTACTCCAGCCAAAGCTGATAAGATAGTAAAAGTAAAAAAGGTAGCAGTAGCAAAGAAAGTAGTAGCAAAAAAGGTAGTCGCCAAGACAGTTAAGAAAGATGCCAGGGTAGCCAAAAAAGTGGTCAAGAAAGCAGCTAAGAAGTCTAAATAATTCCTCTTATACAACAAAACACAGTATCCCTAGATACTGTGTTTTGTTGTATATCCAGAGTTCCGCAACAGACTCGACCGAAATTGAAAATGTGGTACAATCTCACGCATCGGGCTCTTAGCTCATTTGGTAGAGCGCTTCCATGGCATGGAAGAGGTGAGGGGTTCGATTCCCCTAGAGTCCACGAGTACAAAATTGAGCACACTACGGTGTGCCATTTTTGTTCATGGACTCGAGAGTAAACCTGCTGGGAGCAGGTTTACGTGGGAATCGAAAAGATTGCCAGCTACTTTATAAGCGAAGCGAAATAAAGTGGCGACAACCTGTACTGAAGCTGTAAGCTTCGATTCCCCTAGAGTCCACGAGTATTAAATCATCATATTTTAGAGTAAATTAAAATTATCGAATTTAGCATTTATACCGAAGTAACTTTATGACAAGAACTATTGTTTATAATAGTACTTATGAACAAAAAAATAAGAGTAGGTATTTTGTTTGGCGGTAAATCAGCCGAACACGAAGTGTCTCTACAATCAGCAAAGAATGTGATTGATGCTATTGATAAGGATAAATATGAGGTATCGCTCATTGGTATTGATAAAACTGGGCGATGGTTACTACCCAACAAGTCGCAATTTTTGCTTAATGAAAGCGACCCGAAACTCATTAAACTGAATAAAGAAAACGAGGAGAGTGTTGCTCTTATCCCCCAGAGTGGCGGTGAACTGACAAACTTGACCAATGATAACGTTCACACATCAATTGATGTTGTTTTTCCAATACTCCACGGACCATTCGGAGAAGATGGAACGATACAGGGTCTATTAAAACTATCAGGAGTACCGTTTGTTGGTGCTGGTGTTCTCGGTTCAGCGGTTGGTATGGATAAAGACGTAATGAAGCGACTACTTCGTGATGCGGGTATACCAATAGGCGATTTTCTTGTTTTTAAAGTGGGAGAAAAGATAGATTTTGATGCAATCGTTAATAAACTCGGACTTCCATTTTTCGTTAAACCAGCAAACCTTGGTTCCTCTGTTGGTGTAAACAAGGTGAAGGATAGACAAACATTTGATATTGCCGTTGGCGAAGCATTTGAGTATGACACCAAAATACTTATTGAAGAGTTTATTGATGGGAGAGAACTAGAGTGTGCAGTGTTAGGAAATCAAGAACCACAGGCATCGGGCATTGGTGAGGTGATACCAAATCAAGAGTTTTATTCGTATAGTGCAAAGTATATTGACCACAATGGTGCAGTTTTAGAAATACCTGCAAAGATACCCGAAGAAGTAAGTGAGAAAGTTAGAGAGCTTGCCATAAAAACTTTTAAAGTGCTTTCGTGTGAGGGATTGGGACGAGTAGATGTCTTTTTGAAAAAAGACGGGACGGTACTTGTTAATGAAATCAATACAATTCCAGGATTTACAAAAATAAGTATGTACCCGCAACTCTGGGCAGCTGCAGGCGTCTCATACCCTGAACTTATTACTCGCCTGATTGATCTTGCAATCGAGCGCTTTAAACGAGAACAGAAACTAAAAAGTTCTTACTAGGGTAGAATAAAAACAATGAATATCGCTGTACCCGTACATAGAGTAAGAGTGTTTTTGTCTGATTTACTTTGCTTTTCAAAAAAACTACCGCCAACAGCAAAAATTGAGGTTCCCTACTTTTCTCAATTTATGTCTGCCGAGTTAGTTGAAGATTTTATTGAAGGTAAAAAGGAGTTACATACTGACCCAAAATGGCAACAATCGGGAGCGGAAAACCCGAATGAGTACGAACGGTGGACGTGGTGTGATTGTGGTATCACTTGTTTTAAAATGATACTTGCTACAAATAGTAGCCAAGCATCTTCACTCCCACTTGTTACGTTATCTAAAGAAGCTACACAATACGGAGCTTTTAAAGTGACAGATACTTCCATATCGCCACTCCACTATATGGAGTTTTGTACATATGTTCGTGAAAAACACGGGCTTGATGCTCGGTCTATATCAGCTCTGTCTATATGCGCCTTGAAAGAGCAAGTAGCTGAAGGCAATTTTGTTATTGCATCAGTGCATCCCAGTATCCGCCATACAAACTCAATACCCCCAAAACGTGGTGGTCATCTAGTGCTTATAGTCGGTTATGACGAAAATGGTATCTATGTTCATAACCCGTCTGGCTACCAATCTAACTCATCTCAAGAAGGCGCTTTTGTGAACCTTAATGATTTCAAAAGATTCTTTGCGTATAGGGGTATTGTTATCACTGGCAACAAACTATATTCAAACAGGTCTTAACATTTTTCACTATCTAATAATTTTCGTAAGGCGGGGCACGCCTGATACGTCAGCCAAAACTTCATCAAATACTCTCTGAACTGGTTCGGTAAATTTCCTCCATAGTCCACGAATACAAAATGAGCACACTGTGGTATGCCGTTTTTGTTCGTGGACTCGAGAGTAAACCAGCTGGGAGCAGGTTTACGTGGGAAACGAAAAGGTTGCCAGCTACTTTATGAGCGAAGCGAAATAAAGTGGCGACAACCTGTACTGAAGCTGTAAGCTTCGATTCCCCTACAATCACTTAGTATTACCACTCTGTACTAGAGAGCGGGGGAAGCTTTAATCTGGTATACTTATACTCTTATGAACAAAACGTATATTTGGGTGATTGGTGGCATTATAGTGCTCTGTGGTCTTGGATACTTATTGCTCCAGAGTACTGTGATGCAGTTTAAAAACACACCCAAGGTGACGGAGGATCCACTAGGTGTCACAGAAGCTTTTGTGAGCAACTGGCTATTAGCCAGACAGTCAACCACCAGTAATCCCTATGACGCTGGACTATTGGTAAGTGATGTATTAACCGAACAGACACGAAGTTACTTGCTATCAAAGCAAGGTGATCTTGGATCTGGAATTGATCCTGTGCTTTGTCAAACCGTATTACCACCGAGATTTGGTGTGAAGTCAGTCTATGAAGCCAGTACAACGGCCCAAGTACTCGTGATACCAAGACAACAAGCCACCAGAACAGCCGAAGTGGCGCTTGTTGATCTTGGTCTCATTGATTATGCGTGGCGTATTACTGGCATCACTTGTAGTAGTGGAGAAACTACACCAGACCGAGAATTTACTTTTATGGAAAGTGGTTTCCTGAAGAAGGGTCTCGAAGCTCCTTTTGATGCCAGCAAGTGGTACATCATCTTTACTCAGGCAAGTGGTGAAACAAATGCGGTACCATTATTATTTACCGCCTCTAGTACTTGTACGTTACGAGATAGTGCCGCTACTACCTGTGACCCGCTACAGCTCCAAGATACTTCACGAATCACCGTAACCGGTACCCTGTTAGAAGAAGGTGCCTCAGTTGCTACGTTGATTGTGAACGAATAAGTATAGTCACATTAGTGTAAAAGT
>JBJORD010000058.1:0-6186 GCA_046049585.1 Candidatus Parcubacteria bacterium | reverse complement strand
CTTCGCTGTCTTACTGCTGATTGGAACTGTCCTCTTTGGAGTTGGTTATCAATTAACCAGTAGAGGAGACGACACTAATACTGATGTAACGTTGATAACAGTTGGTGCTTTGTATTATCTAACACTGATATGGCTCTTCTTCCATACTTTGTTAGGCGATCAGCTGGGTACCGCAGTGAGTTTGGTCACATATACAGTGATTGGTCTTGGCTTGTATATTGGTGGTATCAAGACGAGTGATGAATACGCCCGTCTGTTTGGGGCGATGATTGTGGGTGGGGTAGTAGTGCGCCTTATGTTGATTGATATTTGGGAACTAGAACTCATCTTCCGTATCGTTGCCTTCTTTGTCATCGGGGTGTTGCTTCTGGGAACCGCGTTCATCAAAAAACAACGGTAATGTGCACACTAAAAAGCACCCCTACGGGTGCTTTTTAGTGTGCTTCGACTTGCTAGTCAAACAAGTCGATTAGATACTCGTTGATTTTTCTTTGGTCCCAGTCATAAAAGCTGGCTTTGTCCCGGTAGAGGTCAGTGGCTAACTCTGTTCCCACAAAGCGCCAGTGCCACGGTTCATATACATAGTAATTATTTCCTTGCGGGTAGGAGAGGATGAAACCGTATGTATGAGCATTCTCTTTCAGCCAGGTGTATGCTTCGGTGCCACCAAATCCGTCCAAACTGCCCCCAAGATTAGGTGTAGAAAAATCAAGCGCGGTACCGAGCTGATGCTCTGAGTACCCCTGATCAGCTGAGAAGGTGTTGGCCCCACTACCATACGACTGCAGATAAGCTCCTTTGAGTTCGGCTTGGGTTTCAAATGACCGGTAGGCCGAAACTACTCGCAGATCTATGCCGTCGTCTTTGGCAGCAGCAAGCAAGTCCTCAAGAAAGGGTAATGCTTCAGCGTGGAAGTATTGTTCCTTACGACCAGCTGCCAGATATTCGGTATCAATCAATTTTAAACGTGAAGGTACAAAGTGTTCACTTAAAAAATAAACCTTGGAATACTTCTGCAATAATTCCTCATCAGTTTTGGCGAGTTTGTCTAATTGTCCAACAGTACCTGATAGTTTCCGAATTTGTTTTTCAAAAACCGCGTTTTGGGCTTCTTCTTTGATAAGGCGCTCTTGCAGACTGTCTCGTTCTAGGGTTAGAGAGGCAACAGTACTACTGGCTAAGTCTCGTTCGGTAGCTAATTGGTCGCTCGAAGAGGCATGTTCGAGTAAAAAGTAATTTCGTTCTAGAAGGAGCATATTGACTCGATCCGCTTGTAGCTTGTAGGCATACCCGAGTCCAAGCACCACGGCTACCGCAATACCGAGTACACCACCAAGTATGTGGGTCAGATGGCGGTTGCGGGGAGCTGTAGACGTCATATTGTCTAGTATAGCATGAGCAGAATGGCTTGAATAATAGGGTGGTTTGTGGTATTGTGCGCGAGTTATCAGACGGCCAAAAGTAGGCATTGATGTCTACCAAAGCCAAACAAAACAAAATATGTCAGATGTAACAATGCCAACTACCGAGGCAATCGTAACCAACGAACAAGAGTTTGTTGCGTACGAACTTGCTTACCACGTGCTTCCAACGGTAGCTGAAGGGGAAGTCGCTGGAGTCACTGCTGCACTCACAGCGCTTATTACACAGGCTGGTGGTACTATCACTGGTCAAGAAGCAGCTGAACGTTTCGAACTTGCGTACGAAATTAGTAAATACCTAGAAGGAAAGTATCGTCGTTTCAGTAGTGCATACTTTGGTTGGATCAGGTTCACTCTTCCAGCCGCTGCCTTGCCAGCAGTTACTCTAGAGGTTGAATTACACAAGCTCATCCTCCGATCAATGGTGATTCGTCTTACTAAGGCCGAAGAACAGCACTCATTTAACTTCCATGAAGCATTAGTAGACACCAAATTCCGCGCGGTTGAAGTTGATGAAGAAATCGTTGAAGATGAGGCAGCTGTTATCGAAGAGGTGGTGGGTGACATCGTAGCTGAAGAGGTGGTAAAATAGTTCTACTAATAAGTAACCATTTACATCGGTATGTACCTTAACAAAGCAATGATCTACGGTAACCTTACTCGTGATCCCGAAATGCGGGCTCTCCCTAGTGGGATGCAGGTGTGTAGTTTTAGTCTTGCTACCAACCGTGTCTACAACGACCGTGATGGTAAGCGTCAAGAAGCAACTGACTATCACAACATCGTGGTGTTTGGGAAGCAGGGCGAGAATAGTGCCAAGTACCTGACCAAAGGAGCGAGTGCGTATGTCGAAGGACAGCTACGCACCTCGTCATGGGAAAAAGATGGCCAAAAGATGTATCGTACCGAAATCATTGCTGATCGTGTCCAATTTGGTCCACGTAGTGGCGGTACAAGTGGTGGTGGCGCTTCAGCCGGAGCGGCTGCTGCACCACAGAATAATGGTAACGGTGCGCCAATCTTGCCAGACTACCCTGAAGAAGAAATCAATCCTGAAGACATTCCATTTTAGACCTTGTACAATTTTATTTCTAACTTCTAAACTTTCGTATGGAAACAACAAACGAACAGCGCAACATTCACAAAAAGGCGCAAGTTGAACACATTGATTACAAAGACATCGTTAGTCTCAGTAATCATGTGAACCCGCACGCTCGTATGAATAGTCGCAAGCGCACTGGCTTTTCAGCCAAGCAGCAGCGTGACTTTGCTCAGGCTATCAAGCGCGCGCGGTTTATGGCCTTGATGCCATACATCTCGCATTAATTGCCTAGTTGAGCACAACAAAAAACCGACCCTAGCTGGGTCGGTTTTTTGTTGCGTTCTTTTATACCTAAGCTTTTTCGATTCGTTCTGAGTACGAACCTTCTTCAGTATTCACGGCAATAATGTCACCTTCGTTGATGAACATTGGCACCATCATCTTAGCACCAGTTTCGAGCTTCACCTCTTTCAGTGCACCACCTGAGGAGTTGCCTTTGACAGCATCTACCGCTTCAGTCACCTTAAGTTCTACCTTGATAGGGAACTTGAGGCCGATTACCTCATCTTCGTATACCAAAGCCTGAATCTCGCTACGATCTTTGAGGTACTTACCCTGGTCACCAACAAATTCTTCCGTCAAAGCAAAGCGGTCGGCTGGCTTACCAGCGGTATGGAACCAGTACTCAGACCCTTTGCGATAGATAAAAGTAACCAAACGAGTCTCGAGATCAGCTTCTTCAGCGGTTTCGTTGACGTGGAAGGTATTTTCTACCACTCGGCCAGTTTTGATACTTTTTAGCTTGGTGATGTTTACTGGCTTGCGTTGCTGCTTGCGGAATACGTGGTAAGACAATACCAAACAAGGCTCGTCATTAAAAATAATAACTTTTTTCGGAGTAATTTCGTTATAAGATAAGATTGCCATACGTGTGATAGAAGTTAGTAAAGACCCCAATTTATACCAAAAATACACATGAAAAGCAACGTATGTATAGTCTCTACCAGGTCACAAAAGGTGCTACGATACTAGTATGTCTTGGTTTTCTAGTATTGATGACGCCCGTGATATGTCTGATGAAGAACTGCTAACACGGAGTCAGGTGCAGCCGTGGCTCTTTGCGGTGTTACTTGATCGCTATGAGGCAGCATTTTTAAGACGGGCAACCAGTATTATCTTTGATCCTCGTGATGCCGAGGAAATCGTGCAAGATACCTTTACTAAAATTTATCTGAACGCTACCAAGTTTTCACCTCAGGACGGTGCCAAGTTTTCTTCCTGGGCATACCGTATATTACTCAACACCAGTTATACGTATTATGTAAAGCGACGCAAAAACGGTGAGCGGTTCACATCCCTCGATCCAGAGTTTGAAGCCTTGGTAAGTGACAAAAATAACACTGTCGAAGCAGGGCTCGTGGGGGACGCAATTGAACGAGTCTTGGCTCGTTTACCAGGACATTTTGCTTCAGTACTCCGTTTGCATTACCTAGAACGATGGTCGCAAGAAGACATCGCTGCCGAAACCGGTGAAGCAGTAGGGACAATTAAAGCGCGGATACACCGAGCCAAAGCGGCCTTTCGCAAAATGAGTACCAAAGAACAACAAGAGCATTTATTGTAACTTTTTACCCGCAGTACCTAGTTATAGATAGTATGGAAACACTACAACAACAATTAGCCTATGCCAAAACCCGTCGTCGGGGTTTGATGCGTCGTGTTTGGTATATCTTTTTCCTTAGTTTTGTAACTAAACCGGCGTTTGCTCTGGGCTTGGCTTTTGGAGCGAGCGCTATCGCTTTTTGGCAACTGGTGTCTGTTTCTAGTATTATCGCTAACTTTTTATCAACCGAGGTGGGGCACTTGCCAACCTACATTTGGACTTCTTTGGTCCAGGCAGATACAGCAGCCCTGTTGGCGTTTGTGGTGTTGGCCTATGTCGGTTTGAGACTGGCTCTCTCGTTTTGGGCGATTAAAGACCTGGTAGTGATAGAAACTTGGCGTCCAGTGTAATACCAATACAGAAGTAGATACATAACACAAACCCCGGGTACGTACCTGGGGTTTGTGTTAGTAGGGTAGGACTGGTGTTTATTCGCCACCAGTAGCTTTTTCTTCTTTGAGTGATTTACGCACGTGTTTGAGCAGTTCGGTTTTGACTTTTGGATTTTCACGCAAGAAAGTGCGGGCTGCGTCATACCCACGGCCTAGCTTGGTTTCGGCTGATTCATCACCACCTGGTGGGGTAAAGGTATACGATGCACCTGATTTGGTCACGTACTTATACTTTTCACCAAGAGCCAGCAATTCACCTTCCAGTGAAATACCCTCGTTATAGATAAGATCAAATTCAGTCGCCTTAAATGGTGCTGCCACTTTATTTTTGACCACCTTTACGCGGTGACGACCACCGACCACTTCTTCACCTTTTTTGATTTGGGCAATACGGCGAATATCGAGACGGACTGAAGTATAGAACTTGAGAGCCTTTCCACCTGGGGTAGTTTCTGGGTTACCAAACATCACACCCACTTGCATACGGATTTGGTTGATAAAGATCACAACGGTTTTACTTTTGGCTACGATACCAGTCAATTTACGTAGGGCCTGACTCATGAGTCGAGCCTGCTTTCCAACATGGTGAGCACCCATCTCGCCTTCGATTTCGTCACGGGGAGTAAGTGCTGCTACCGAGTCAATAACTATCACGTCGATTTTGCCCGAACGCACGAGTGACTCAACAATCTCAAGTGCTTGTTCGCCGTTGTCTGGTTGGGAGATGAGGAGTTCGGTTAGTTTGACCCCAAGATTCTTGGCGTACTCTGGATCCATAGCGTGCTCAGCGTCAATAAAGGCACAGATACCGCCAGCCTTTTGGGCCTCAGCGATAGCATGGAGGGAGAGGGTAGTTTTACCGGATGACTCAGGGCCGTAAATTTCAATAATACGTCCCCGTGGGTACCCACCGATACCAAGGGCTTCATCAAGTCCAATCGAACCCGAAGCAATAGCGTCAACGTCGACACGACGACTATCGCTAAGGGTCATGATAGCTTCTTCACCAAATTTGGTTTTGAGGCTACGGAGTGTTTCGGCGATGTCTGCCAAACCACTGGCTTTGTCGGCAGCGGGAGCCCCGAGGGTTTTAGGTGCTTTGGCGGCTTTTTTTGGTTTCATATGAAGTATCAGATACGTGATGCGGGAATGTAAATAAATGGTCGTTCTAATTTTTTCGTTCGGCCATAGCGATCGGTTGCCGCAATGGTAGCTATAGTATACCCGTTTTCGAGTACAAGTGCCTCACGAAAGTACCCAGTTGGGTCGGTAAATATCTGCCGACCATTGAGGGTGATGCTGGTGATGTTGTTGGCTTGACCAGCAATCGTCACAATCCGCTCGGCGGTGACGCGCTCGGGTGCTTCGGTAATGACGACCTGTGGACCAGCCAGTAAGAAGCGCGCCTGCCACAGCACATAGGCCAATAAGCAGAGTAGTCCAAGTAGTACTAAACTAGTTCGAACCAAGGTGGCAAATGAGATATGTATTTGATGCATAACAACTAAAGGACTACTACGGTACAGCTATAGGCGAGAGTCGTCTTCTGGGCTACTTGGCTCACTATCACCAAGCAAGATAGCGCGCGGCTTGGCACCATCGGCTGGGCCAATCACACCTTTTTCTTCGAGGAGATCAATAAGCCGTGCTGCGCGAGAATACCCAACG
>JBJORD010000057.1:0-3505 GCA_046049585.1 Candidatus Parcubacteria bacterium | reverse complement strand
AACATCAGCTACCGCACCATCATTAGTGATAGAGCCACTCTCTGTAGTTGACGACATAGCGCTGTCAGTTCCTCCGCTATTCTCTACATCTGTTGTATTAGTAGCAGTCTCATTAACTTCTGGCAACTCATCTAATACAACATCCTCAACACTTGCCATCACCCGTCCCGGCTGGCTCCATGAAAATCTAATCGAGGCTTCAGTGTGGTAGGTCAATGGAGGCAACTCACCGGTAAAGCTGAGACACTCAATTTCTGCCGCATTATCCAAAAACACCGCCGCATTATCGGGAGTATATCCTTCTCCAGATACATCGGGCCTACCACTCGCAGCCGCGGGGTTTTCCCACCCACCAGTACAGGTACTGGCAAAATAGTTAGCTAGCTGTGCTTCAACCGCCACATTAGCATCCCATGACACTGTCACAAGGGTCAGCAAAAGCGCCACTGCCAAAATCCCCGGTATGATGTACCGCTTCCCCAGCTGATAGACAACACTCCTGATGTGCATACCAATAGTATAGCAGAGCACAATCTACTACCTTCATGACAAATTAACGATCAGCATCAATATGCACTTTACCGCTATGGCTGCACTGAAAACGTCCCCTGCTTATATATAAGAGATACCCCATGTTCAATATCCCAAGCTACATCAAAATGCAACAAACAAGCATCTTCTTCACCGAGTAATTCAATACGACGCAATTGCACCAAGTCTTTGATAAATGATTCTGGTGTATATTCGATACCTTGGAGAGCACCGATACTCTGCATCGTGTACGTGAAGTGCTCGCCGGCGGCATACGCTCCACCATTGCCAAAGGTGTATTGGATGAAAAAAGCTAATAACTTTTCTTCATTAGTGCTTTTATTGGCAATATACGTTTCTAGAGTCTCAAGAGCTTTTGCAGCTGCCTGAAGCTGGTTGTCTAATTTCAATAAAGAAGTCTTGCTAATTTCAATGTGGGTTGGGTCAACAAACGGTTTTTCGTAATATTCATAATTAATCCTTGGATCGTACCAATCTGCAGCAGTGCTCGGATCTTCAAAGTTCTCTGGATTGAAGAGATTGTAACGTAACGACCAACCAGCACATACCGTAGAAGTCACAGTGACGGATTCATGACCACTAAAAGCTTCCCCTGGCATCGACATAGTACTAAATACATCACGATTCAATTGTAGTGCCCGTGTTAATTTTGTAATAAAATCTGGATCATTCATGGTTAGCGTTTGCGTCCTTTCCGCATACTTAATAAATGCCAAAATCTCTTGACGCCCAGAGTTGTTGCTCCAGGCAACAAACGCATCTTCTGTAACTGTAGCAGCATATTTTTGTACTCGTTCTACCAAATGTTCTTTAATAGTCACGATACTTCCTAGTGAAGCAGGATTCTTTTTGAGGGCACTACCAACTTCCTCGAGGTAGATTTTCCGCAAGAAAGGCCGACAGTCATACGGTGTGAGTGCGACAGAAAAAACTACCATTCCCTCTTGCTCATCTACCGGTCGTGAGAACTCCATAGATAGTAGTAAATAGAGCAGCTGATTAATTGATTGTTGTTCTGTTATGGTGAGGTTTGGATACTCATAACTAACGTAGTCACACAGTAGTTCCAAGTAGCGAAGATCCACTACCTCTGGAGCAAAAAGTAATTCAAAAAAACGTGGCAAGTAATACCGTAAATCAGGAGCACATTGACCTTTAGCCGAAACTTCTAACAAAGTTTTTATATCGGCACTACTAAGGGTAGCCAAAGGTTGCGTGGTCAGCACTCGATCTAAGTCAGGACTGATACCACAAGGATCAGTGGTAATGAGTGTTGGCAGCGGAGTATATACCGCAAAAATCTGGTACAGATTTTTGATATGATGCTTTTGTATTCTCTTGAAAAGCCAAGCGCCAATTCTTTGGTGCAACGACTTCTTTTTGGTTGTCATAATAATAGTATATGTTCTCATAACCCTGAACACAAATCAGGGGTGGGCCGTACACAGTCATTGATTATTCGTAAGGAAACCCCTCTACCACCGTCATCTATCATATAATAATCACAATTATGTCATTCATCCGCACTCATAGTTTAGTTCTGTTACCGGTAGTACTAGCGGGCTATCTGGTACTCTTTCCCGCCAGCGCCAGTGCCTTATCATGTCTCGAAACAGGTCAGTATCTGACTTCAGTAGTCAATACTGACGACACCGTTATTTTTACTGGTACCGTGACCGACACCATTGATACCACCGAGTATACCGCTGAAGTACTAACGATTACGTCAGCCCTGCAAGGCTATATCGAGCAAGAAGTAATGGTGTACCACCAGAAGCATCCTGATTGGGGGTACCTCTGTAATACTGGACCTGCCAAAAAAGGTGACACCAGTATCTATGTAGCAACACGCAATGATGCTGGACAGTATCAAGTAGGTACTCGTTTGGAAATCAAAAGTGAGCTAGCTGCAACGCTCGAAGACCAACTAACTGCCGCTGCGGTAACCGGTGAAATACTCGAGAGTACCCGTACTGATCGAGCTAATCAAATCATGAGTACAATCGGTGACCTATTCAAGCAAATCACCATGCTACTCCGTGAATATACGTACTGGTCCAAATCATAACGCTTCCACTACCAAAAAACCGTCGGCTGGGCCGACGGTTTTTTGGTAGGTAGTCTTATTGGACCGGTTGTAACGGCAGACCGGCCAAGTAATCAGACTTGCCGATAGTCACACCATTTCGTCGCACCAAGGCATAGGCTGTCGTGATGTGGAAGAAGAAATTTGGTAGTACAAATTCCCGCAAATAGTCATACCCTGTCATGTAGAGACCAGGAAAGTATGGCAAGGTGACCGATCGATCATGTGCATCTTCGAGCATGGCTGCGGTAACACTCTCGACATAGGTGATAGTTTTTTCTACCCGAGCAATCAACTCTGCGAGCGATGTTTCAACATCTTCATGTACAGGAACTTCCTGCCCAGACAATCGAGCAACTGCTCCTTTGGCATTGTCGCACGCGATTTGGACCTGCTTTACAAAAGGAAACATATCAGGCGCCAGAGCGTCAGACAGCAATACTGATTCATCTACCCCGGCTGTTTGTGCCTTCTCCAAAATAGTCTTCAGTCCGCGCAGACCTTTTACCAATACTGGCACACTAAACTCGTAGATTGTTGACATAACAATTGATTTTAAAACTAGTACTTTTAATTATCCTCTTCGGTTTGCATATCTTTTTCGATCTCATGAAATTCGTTTTCGATCTGAGCAAGTCGCGTCTTTGAATCCTTAATCAACTTGGCAGCAGCTCGCACTTTTTCGAGCCCTATTTCTACATCGACATTCTCTTGCGTCTCAAACCAGCCGACAATTGTTTGTAATTCGGCCAGAGATTCAGTGAGATTGATTTCTTGTTTTTTGTTCGCCATAGCCTCTATACTACCTTGTTCACCGTCGAAGTAAAACTCCCCTCTGCCAGCACCGTAGTGACTGTCTGCCCAGGC
>JBJORD010000056.1:0-20611 GCA_046049585.1 Candidatus Parcubacteria bacterium | reverse complement strand
GCGATAGGTATCAAAGACAGTGAGGGCGACAGTTTGAGGAGAGTGTCGTGAGGTATCGATTATCAAGTCAAAATGGGATAGATCATATGGATCTACATGGTACAGCGACCGAAAGCGGGCCCGTTCGTCTTCCATACGGTTCCGCACCTGACGGGTGACGTCACCAAGAGACGCGATACCCTCGCCTGTGCCACTCCGTGAAGCGTTACTGACAGCGTCGGTGTAGATACGTACTGTGGCTACCTCGATATCAAGATCGAGGTACACCTTAAATGATTCTGGTATCCAGTAAAAACCCAGTCGTGAGTCAACCACAATATCTTTCTTGGTCCGGAGAGCTCGCAGTCGGTCGTCAACGGCGTCATCAAGGGCGTGGTCGCTCTTGGCTCGTTCGTTGTATTCAGCCAGAGACATACCTTTTTCTGCCAAGATTTGTCTCACCATATCGCCAGAAGAGTGGCGGGTATACCCGAGGAGTTCAGCAGTGATATCGGCAGTCGAGGATTTGCCACTACCGGGTTTGCCAGAAATGGTGATAATGTGTTGCCGTTTCATAAAAAAAGTATAACACAAACCCCTAGTCGCCTAAGCTGTCAGGGGTTTGCGTTTGCTTACAGTGATGGGCTTGTTACCCGAGCCACTTAGTGTAAGCATCAATGACTTGATCGGCCACTTCACTAGGCGTGCTAGTGGCTGTATCTATGACGAGATCATATTGTGACGGATCATATGGTTGGACTCCATAAAAACGCATGTACCGATCATTATGATTATCGATACGCGCTTGGATTCTTACTTTTGCTTCATCAATACTAGCCATCACATCACCGACACTTTGTCTCGTTTCTTTGTCACCGTCTTTGTAGATGCGTTCAGCTGATATCTCCAATGGCACACTAAGAAAAACTTTAAATGAGCTTGGTACAAAATGGAAGGCAAGGTGCGAGTCGACCACTAGATAATTACCCATAGCTTCGATGCCAACTAATTGGGCATCAATCTCACCATCAATACTTTGATCAGTAGCAATCAGTGCATTAAAGTCATCAAATGAAATACCTCGTTCTTTGGCCATTTGGCGCATAAAGTCACCAGTAGAGAATGATTCCATTTGTAATTTTTCGGCTAGGATTTTTTTAACCGTCGATTTGCCACTGCCTGGTAACCCGCCTAATGAAATGATATGTCTTTTTTCCATAGTGCACACAGCGTACCATTTTCTTGTCTTTTTATCTAACATCAGTACACTGTAGAGGTATGGATATCAAAACAGTTATTTTTATCGGACCACAGGGAAGTGGTAAGGGGACTCAGATTGAAAAATTAAAGCAGGTGCTCGAAGCGCGTGACCGCAGACGGGTGGTAGATATTCAGACTGGTCGTCGATTCCGCGCCTTGGCAGCGACACAAGAAACCTTTGCCGAAGATAAAATCGCCAGTACGCTCAACACTGGTGTGCTCCAGCCAGACTTTATTACTACCGTACTGTGGGGTCGAGCGATGCTTGATCAGCTCGATGATAAAAGCCACTTACTGATTGATGGTTTTCCTCGTACGGTAGGACAGATTCCCGACCTCGATGACGCCTTCCACTTTTTTGATCGAGTAGAAATTGAGGTGATCAACCTGGCGACACCGGAGGAAGTAGTACGCGCTCGTATGGAAGGTCGAGCTCGTCTAGACGATACCAGCGGTTCCATTGAAGAGCGTCTACGGTGGTATCGTGAAGCAACCTTACCTGTGATTGAATACTATCGCACTCGACCACACACTCGTGTGCATGATATCGATGGCACGTTATCAATCGACGATGTACATACCGCGATTGTGGCAGCTTTGGCGCTTAGTTAATATCTGATCAAAAGAAGCAAACCCAGCACCATTATTGGTGGCTGGAGTTTGCTTTTATTGTTGCTATTGGCCACTTTTTCCTCTATAGTAGCCATATTATGTCTGGCATCAAAAAGAAAACACCCGAAGATATTGCAGTCCTCCGTGAAGCGGGGCGTTTTTTAGCGCTTATTTTGAAGCGTCTTGGTGAGGCAACGAAGCCTGGTGTGACTACGCTCGATCTTGATGACCTCGCTATGGCTATGGTCGAAGAGTACGGTGTTGAGCCTGTGCTATTGGGGTATCACCCCACCTTTGCTCCCACCCCATATCCGGCTGCCGTGTGTATTTCAGTGAACGACTGTGTACAGCACGGTATTCCCTCTGCCGATATTGTTTTGAAAGAGGGTGATGTCGTCAACATCGACATGTCCATTGCCTACCAGGGGTTGATTGTTGACTCAGGAATTACTGTCGGGGTGGGGGAGATCTCAAAAGAAGCTTCATCACTCATTGCTTGTACCCGCGAAGCCCTTGCCCATGCTCTCAAGGTTGCGAAGCCTGGCAATCATATCGGGGACATCAGTCACGCCATTGAAGAATTTGTGCGTAGTCGGGGGATGAGTCCAGTCGAGGTCCTCTGCGGTCACGGGGTAGGGTACGCGGTACACGAAGAGCCAATGATTCCAAACGTTGGACAGGCTGGACAAGGGCCACTTATAGAAGTAGGGCATGTGTATGCGATAGAGCCAATTGTAAATGTTGGTTCGGCTGATGTGTGGTTCGACGATGAGGGTGATGGATATAGTGTCTATACGACCGATGGCTCCATTTCCGCGCACTTCGAGCATACTGTCGCCATTACCGAACACGGGGCAGAGATATTGACGAAGTAGAGGCTGTATTCAACTGATTTCCACTCTGTCATTTGCATAACGGGCCTTTGTAGCTTATTATAAAGACGCAAGAGCAGGTTGCTTTTGCAGATGACTTCCTCCCTGTCAGACTGGTCGCGCCTTCGGGTGCGGCCGCTTTTTTATTTTTGGAATTGTGGTATAGTAAGCATATCCCAGCGACCACACTTTTCTGTCGCTGGCGCCAACCCTTCCATTTGCCTGTATATGGAAGGGATTAGACTGACCCGAGCGCTTGTCGCTCAGGTCTTTTCTTTTTCCTTATTCAATGGTATTGTTCTAGCGTTATTTTGTAAGTATTTTTACTATGAAGCACCCACATCAAGAACGCACGTTTGTTATTTTGAAGCCTGATACCGTCCAGCGGTCACTCATGGGTGAAGTTATTCGTCGCTTTGAACGTACTGGCCTCAAATGTACGGCTATGAAGATGTTTATGGCTACTGAAGCTCAGCTCTTGGCTCACTACAACAAAGACGACGCCTGGTTTTTGAAGAAGGGTAATCGTACCATTGAAGATCTACAGGCGCAGGGTCGTCCAGTCGAGAAAGAAGCAATTGAATACGGCAAGGACATCATTCGTACTATTGTTAATTACATGGTAGCGGCACCAGTCGTGGGTATGGTGTTTGAAGGAAACGAAGCCGTAGCCGTGGTATCTAAGCTTGTTGGTTCTACCGAACCAAAGACGTCAGATGTAGGAACCATTCGTGGCGACTTCACCGTCGACTCATACAGTCACTCAGCATACGAAAATCGTGCTGTGCGAAATCTTGTACACCAGTCTGAGTCACCAGAAGAAGCCGAGCGCGAAATCGCTATCTGGTTCAAGGAGGATGAAATCATGAATTACACCACAGCACAGGAGCGCATCATGTACGATGTGAATATGGACGGAAAGAACGAATAGTAAACACAAAAAACAACCGACCCCTTTGGGGGTCGGTTGTTTTTTGTTATACTACGTTAGGAACGACATCACGTATGTTCCGGTTAATTAACACGCAGGGCTGCCTGTAGTCGTGAGGACCAATGAGAACCCTTTGGGGATTTCAGACCGTACTCAGAAAGGGTGCCCACCTGGACTTAGTCTAGGAGCATGCGTCTGTCGTTCCCACGAAACACCGCCTCAATATGAGGTGGTTTTTCGTATGGTAGGATAGAGGTATGCCGATTTTGTATACCATTACGCTTATCATAGGTAGTCAATTTGTAGTGATTCATACCATTGCTGAATACTTTGAACTCTATTGGCGCTATGGTTGGCTTGATATGCCGGTCCATCTGATTGGTGGGGTACTGTTGACCCTCATTCTGTACACTTTTGTACTTATACTTAAATACCAACCAGCACGCATTACGTTGCCACGACTCCTTGCCCTAGCCACTTTTCCCTTACTCGTCTGGGAGGTATTTGGTGTGTATCGCTATGGTGGATTGAAGCCAGGTTTTGGTATTGATAGTTCTCTCGATATACTCTTTGGTATACTGGGAGTAGTGGCTGGGTATTATATTGCCCGAGCACTAATGCGCATATAATATTTTTTATGAAAAGTCATTTGGGATTTTATGGTGGGGTAGGCAGTGTGACGGGCGCAAATTTTATGCTCGATACGGGTGGGGCAGCCTTTCTGGTTGATTGTGGACTGATGCAAGGGGACCGCTTCGCCGCTGAGAAAAACGCCGATCCTTTTGTGTATAATCCAGCAGATGTTGACGTACTGTTGGTCACCCATGCACATGCCGATCATATCGGGCGAATTCCAAAGCTTGTTCGCGACGGCTTCCGGGGTGTGATTTATTCGACTCATCCAACCAAAGACTTGGCCAATGTGATGCTTCGTGATGCACTCAAAGTCATGGAGTATGAGTATGAGCGCTATGGACACGAAGTGCTATATGAAAAAGGTGATATCGACCTTGCTCTCACCTTGTGGAAGTCTGTCGGATACAATGAACAAATAGCCTTGCCTGATGGTGTCACTGCCCTGTATACAGACGCTGGTCATATATTAGGTTCGGGGATGATTCATCTGACCCGTAACGGCAAGAAGATCGTTTTTACTGGTGATATTGGCAATGTGCCACAGCCGCTGTTGGCGCCACCAGTGGTACCAACCGGCTACGACTACCTCGTAATGGAGAGTGTCTACGGCGATCGCCTCCATGAGCAAGTGGCTGAACGAACCGCTTTGCTAAAGCAGCATATCGAAGCGACCAGACAAAAGCACGGCACCTTGATCATCCCGGCCTTCTCACTAGAGCGTACACAGGGAATGTTGCTCGAAATTAATAACCTTATTGAATCAGGTAGTATCGCGCCACTACCAGTATTCCTTGATTCGCCATTAGCAATTACGGTGACTGATATCTACCGACGCTACAGTCAGTATTTGTCTCCCGCGATTCAAACGCAGATCAATAATGGCGATGATATTTTTGATTTTGAAGGTCTTTCATTTACTCGTTCGGTTAAAGAATCGCACGAAATCGATGCCGAAAAAGGTCCCAAAATTATCATCGCTGGCTCAGGCATGAGTCATGGTGGTCGGATCCAACGACACGAGCAAAACTATCTAGATGATCCAAAGACCACCGTACTCTTGGTCGGCTATCAGGCAGCCGGGAGTATTGGTCGCATCCTCGAAGACGGTGCCAAAAAAGTAAAAATCGATGGCAAGGATGTGAAAGTGCGCGCTACTATCGCCAAGATTGCTGGTTTTTCTGGTCATGCCGATCGCGATCAGTTAATCAATTTGGTAGCCGGTGGAGCCGAAAGAGCAGAAGATATCAAAGGTATTTATGTGGTGATGGGGGAGGAACGATCTTCCTTGTTTTTGACGCAACGGTTGCGTGATTACTTGGGAGTACCGGCCAAGGCGCCGGACGAGAATGAAGAAGTTGAAATTGATTTTTAGTTAGTATCTTAATACAGATAACAAATATATATGTTACCGATTACATTTATCACCACGGGAATTTTAGGTTTATTATTCTTGGTGCACACTATTCGCGTTATCAGTGCTCGTAGTGCCGAGGGTGGTCCAGCCTTGGGGGACGGTGGCAGTGAAGCGGTGGAACGAAAGATTCGTACTCATGGTAACTTTGCCGAATATATACCCTTCTTATTATTCGTACTATTTTTACTTGAATCGGTTGGTGTCGCTACCTTATACTTGGTGGTATACGCAACAATGTTAGTACTTGGTCGGGTCATTCATGCCTACGGTTTGTTACCAGTCGGCGGCATACTTTGGGCTAGAATAGTGGGTATGATTTTTACCATGACTGCGCTTGCATTAGGTAGTCTTGGACTGATATTACTGGCCACTGGCGTTCTCTAGTCGAGATCAAGACATGCAAAAGACCGGTGCCATTTGGTACCGGTCTTTTGGGTAGTTGTTACTTAGCGTTGACGAACTCTACAACGCGCTTGAAAGAATCTGGTCGATCCTTGGCGAGGGTAGCGAGCACCTTACGGTCGAGCTTGATACCTTTGGTGTTCATCATGTTGATGAAACGACTGTACTTGATATCAAACAACGCCAGTGCTGCATTGATACGAACAGTCCAGAGACGACGGAAGTCGTTCTTCTTGTCTTTGCGGTGAGCAAAAGCATGGAGCTGAGCGTGGTAGATCGCTTCGCGAGCCACTCGCTTCTTCTTTGAACGCTGGAGGCGGTAGCCTTTTACTTGTTCGAGAATGTTACGGCGGCGCTTCTGGGCCATGAGGCCTCCCTTTACACGTGACATATGATAGGTTACTTAGTTGTACCGTTGGTTTCGGCTAATGGCTTGGCCCCCATTCCTGGTAGGAATCGGCGACTAATACGCTTACTGAAATTAAGCAGTTGTGTACGCTTGCGGCGTAGACGCTGTTGGCCAGTCTGACGTGCGTTGAAGTGGTTCTGGCCTGGCTTACGCGCAACCAGCTTACCATTTTTGGTAACCTTGATACGCTTGGTGAATGATTTATTAGTCTTCATGCCATTAAGTGTTTGATGAATAAAGATGTCTCTGCAGAGATCTAAACGAGACGGAAAAGTGAAGCGCCTCTTGTTTAGCTCGGCAGTTGTGTGTGATCGGGTTGCCAAAAGGGGATTTGGCAAGGTGGCAGAAATATACCGTATTTCGCCTAAAAAATCAAGCAAATACTGAATTTAAATCAAACCGCCTTCGAGCAGAGCGTCCAGATCCTTCTTTTTGTTACGTTGTGGGAGTCCTGGCGCCTTTTTTTCTTCGATTACTGGCTTTGCAGCGTCTTTGAGTTTTTGGACTTTGGTACCAGGCATACGCTCGAGGGTGGTGGTGTACCCCTTTGGACTTTTCTTCATTTCGTCTGCGACTTTGTATTCGGTCGGGATAATCTTAAGGAATCGATCAAGTCGTTCCTTGAGGAAGCCTTGTTCCATGTATTTGTATCGTCCCCACAAAAAGAGGTCAACTTTCACCCGGTGCCCTTCTTCGAGCCACTCGGCTACCCGACTCGCTTTGAGGAGCTGGTCATTTTCACCAGTACCGATCTTTACCTGAATACTCTTGGTTTCGGTCACGTGTGACTTGGCTTTCATTTCACTGGCTTTGCGTCCAGTGTCATAACGAAACTTACCGTAGTCCATGATTTTGGCTACTGGCGGCTTGGCGTTTGGACTTATTTCGATGAGATCGAGATTGAGCTCATCGGCCTTTGCAAGAGCGTCGGTTACCGAGAGAACGCCATAGTTTTCTCCTTCGGGACCAACGACGCGTAGTTCCTTCGCTTTAATGGCGTGATTAATGCGAGTTTTTACCTTTGGAGTGTACGCGTCTTTGTTGTTTTGCAAATTGTTTTGGCTTAAGAAATAAGTGACTTCAGGGTAGGAGTACTATACTACCTATTCGTGCGAGCATCATACCACAAAAACCCGCTCGTGCAATGATTTATTTGGTGGTGTGCTCGATAAATGCTCTCGCTAGTGTGTGGTGTTGCTGGAGTGTCTCTTGAGACATTTTGTCTAAGAGGCGGGGCATCATAGACAGGCGATAATTTTTTTCAAACATCGAGCGGTTTGTAGCAATAAAGTGCCAGTAGAGACCGGTCCAGGTTGCCTCCCAGTCACCTTTTCCGTAATTGCTCATTTTTTTGATATAGGCAGCACCGCTGATATAGGGCTTGGTGGCAAAGCTTCCGCCATCAGCAAACTGACTCATACCATAGACATTTGGCACCATGACCCAATCGTAGGCATCGATGTACATACCCATGAACCAGCGATAGACCTCGTGTGGCTGTACTTGTGCTAGGAGCATCAGGTTGCCGGCGACCATCAGTCGTTCAATGTGATGGGTATAGCCCGAGGCAAGTGCGCGGGTGATAGCAGCATCAAGTGGTACGATCCCACTGGTACCTTCCCACCAGTGTTTGGTCAACAGACGAGTATGTCCAAAAAAGTTTTGGTTGCGCATCATGATGCCATCGCTTTCGTAGCTAGCACGGATAAATTCTCGCCAACCGATAATTTGCCGAATAAATCCTTCAAGTGATGCAATTGGGGTTGCGTGTATTGTGGCGTGGTGTAACGCGGCATCGACCACTTGTTTTGGGGTAAGTAGACCAATGTTCATGAGGGGCGAGAGGAGTGAATGGTAGAGTCGGGTGTGGGTCGTATCGATAGCGTCTTCATATGGACCAAAATCAGCCAACCGTGTATGCAAAAATTCATCAAGATACGCAACCGCGTCTTTGTGTGAGACGGGCAGGTACCATACTGCTTCGCCGTATTGTTCGGCAGGGACAGTAGCTGCCCAAGCCACTGCCGCTGCAAAGGCGGGTGTGGTGGGGTACGGCGCGATGTCTGCTGGCAGGGTACTACCTTTTGGTAATTTCTGGCGATTCTCACTATCGTAACTCCAGGCACCGCCACGGGGCTCGTCATCATCCATCAAAATGCCAGTATCCTGACGAAGCTTTTTATAAAAATTCGCCATGAACCGCTTGCTTCCTACAAAGCGTTCAATCGCTTCTGCTCGTGGCAAAAGAAAGAGGGGGGATTCGTACCAGGTACGTGTAAAACCGTGGCGAGTACAGGCGTTGGTGATAGCTCGTTCGAGATAGCAGTCAGTGGTGTCACAAATGTGCAGAGTAGTAACACCATCGGTTGCTAGTCGGGCAAAGACAGCTTCGGTGGTTGTGTATTCATGAATCGATAGGTAGTGCACCTCGTATCCTGCAGTGGTGAGGGATTCTTGGTATGCTAGGAGACTCAAACGGTGCAAGACCAGCTTTGCACGATGGATTGGATTATGTGTAAGGAGGAGGGGTTCTTCCACGAGATAAACCATCCTTCCGCGGGCCAGGGCGGGCTGGATATCCGGTAGAAAAAGCTGGTGCGGGTAGATAATAGTAGCGTCCATAGTGGTGAGTATATCAGAATATATGTCTATATAGCAGGACATAGAAAAGCGCGCCGGTGTGTCGGCGCGCAGTCCAGCATCTGCTCGATGCCTCAGGTTTCGGAGGGGGGACTCTTCGGGAAGTTGCGCTCCCTTGCGCTCCGTCCCTTAGCGCGGAGGTAGGGCGGAAGACTGCTCCACCCGATGCCGCTGTAGGGTTCGCCCCCTCCTCCGACAGTGGTGTCGTCAGGGGAGGTCAAGAAACCCTGTGTCGGTGCTCGTACTGGCACCTCGCTATCTGCTTCAGTTGCCGGCATGGATCCCTCCTGTTTTTGCCGGTTTCATACTACTCGGTTGCTTCACCGAGCGCTCTCATACGGCACGCTTTGCGTCTTCCGTAAGCCAAACTCCTTACTGTCCCTGTGGCAGTGGTGGTCTGGAGTGAGTGTAGATAGGTAGACCCATCGGCACTCACTTCAGATCATCACAATGTATTATCCCAAAACGACACCGCCCACATCAGGAGATGTGGGCGAAGGTGATAGTTGGGAGTAATCTATCACGTCGCCCATAGGCTCACAAAGAGCGAGAAAAACCCTGTCGCCACCCCTGCTACAGGGAGAGGTAATCTCGAGTCGATAGTTACTGCTTTAGCCATACGAGTGCTCATCTAAATACTCTATACCTGATTACATCGGTGTCAACTGATTGGGTGTGTTTGTTGTTAGATATAAACCAAAGCAATCAACTTGCGTATTTGTATAAATCGTGTCATTATGCGCGTCCACAAAGGGAGGGAAAAACAATGGGGAATACAGCGAAGCAAGAAAAGTTTGACCAGCTGAAGTGTGAGACACCGATCGGCCTCACGTTTCCATGGATGGATGAATATCGTTTGGTTCTCCTGAACGATTGGGGTGGCCGCTACACTGTAGTGTCAAAACACCCTATCGAGCAAGAGGAAGAGGCCGCTGCCTGAAACAACATCCTGCAGATCAGACTGGAAGGACTTGGGTCGCCAGTCTGGTCTGAGGTAGGGGAAGTATATGAAGATTACTTTTGCTGACACTGTGTCACTTGATTGGCGCCAGTCTCTACGCGGTTTGCTGCTTGATACTGTTGCATCTGCCGGTAACGAATTTGGTGGTCATGAGTTAACAGCTCATGTTAAGCCATATCCTGGTGGAGCATTGATCAATGGTAAACGTTTTGAGCCTGGCCAGTGTCTGAAAGTCTCTGTGACTAATAGTTTGGGGCAAGAAGCCTCGACCTATTTGGTTGGCACCGACGGTCACTATTGGTACATCGACCAAGTGGTACTGCAGCCGCAGGTTGCGCTACCAAAACAAAGAAGAAGCCGCTCCGGACTATGATGACCGGGGCTTTTTTGCGCCTGCAGAATAGATACAAACCGCCCGCCGATACATAGTACCGGCGGGCGATGCGCTATCCGAGACAGGGTGTGTCAAGGTTAGTCAGTGTCTCGAGCAAGAGATCTCTCAGTTCCTCAGATTTATGCACCTGGTAGAGTTCTCCTTCCCCCGGGAGAAAATCATTTTCGAGATAGGTTTGAGCACTACCGAAAATCACCCCTACTTTAATCACCTGTATATCCTCATGCGAAGCGAGGACGCGGAGATAGCCCGACCCATTGGTAAGAAAGATCACGACCGTCGCAAATTCTGGCGAATAGTGGTCGAGCACTGTCTGCCAAGCGATAGGGTGATTGGTGGCGCCACGGTCGATCCGAGCATCTTCGAGGATGAAGTTGGCGAGGGTAACTTGACTTGTTTCATCAGAGAGATGGGTCGTGTGAACAGGTCCGACCATCCCTCCCCAGGAGAAGTAGGTGACGGTGATGTCACCACAGGCAATCGGGTAGGTAGTCAGGGCGTCAGTGATTCCCGATACCTGCAACTTGATACTCGAAAACGCGGGCATGTACATGCTGTGACTCTGATCAGTCACGATGAAGAGATGTCTAGGTCTCACATCTTCTGCTCTGCTACTACTGCCAAAGATCAGAAAGATCGTGGCCGCGAGCGAGAGGAGAGTTTTTGATTTCAGCATAGTGACCTCCTTTCAGGTCTGGGTTTCCTATCATTAACCGTACGCCTGTTTGTACTCACTGTATAGTGCCCAGCTGTTTATTACATAAAGTTGCCACAACAAGCCGTGTTAACAATACGGTTTTGTATTTTTAAAATTGAAAAGGCCACAAGCAGGCGACCCTTTCTTGCGACCTATGCTGATCGTCTCTTTGGTGCATAGTGGATTATTGCCAGTTGTATACATTCAGATACATCTTGCACCACTTGCCACAAGTCACTCTCAACCACTTCGACAATAACACTACTATTGTCCCCACTATGGTGTTCAATCACCCCGGCAACCAATCGTATGAACAGTTGGTGTCTACCCACCGCATAATAACCAATTGCATTGTCTACATAACGACCCAGGTCCCGACTCCACTTGTCTTCGTACACCCTGGTGTCAAAGGTATCTTCTACCAGGCACCAAAAGAAGGTGTGACAGGTATGAACAAAGCGAAGCGGATCTTCCTCGTAACTGGCTAGACTCGCTGTTAGTTGCTGCTGAACAATTTCGTATAGGTCACCTGGAGCGATTGGCTGCAGCATGACCAGCTCTTCAAGTGGTGAATTGGTCATGACATACCTCTCTTATACATCTCAACCTATTATGATAGCTGACCGTAAATTTGCAAGACAAAAGAAATCCCGCCACCAGACGTGCTGGCGGCGGAGATTTTGTTGCATCAACCACACAGATAGACACGTTGTCTAGGTTGATCTGCGTGGCGGGTGGGGCAAATTTGCTACCCCAGGAATAAGCAGATACAGGATTTCATCGCGGGCGAATCTGCAAAGCTCCATGCCAATTTGCGACCACATACGTATACCTGCCTTATTGCATCGCAGCATTTGTTCAAATGATACTGTCTCATATGTATCTAGGGCAGCATTCCATTTGAGCGGTATTGCGTAGTGCCTACCATGAATGGTAGCTTTTCCAATCATCACGTATCCTTCGCGATATTGAAATTGGCACACTTCAGTCATGTTCGGTTGTGTGAATTCTCTCAAGTGATCAATTTCGGGCAAGTTATGAATCCTTTCTACCACTCGTATCGTGGTGGGTTGCTGATGAACGTCCCGCTAGGGACATGAAAGCGTGACCAGCCAAGAGCTCTTGGATGTTGTACCAGGACAACACCATCTGCATCCAGTTGGCCTATATCAGAGAATCGCCACGAATAGGCGGCTTTTCCACGGTGGTTTATGTGGAAGTAGCGGCCTCGATTGATAACCGGAGCATAGCCGTGACTAAACAATCCGGCATCGTCAAAGTAACAACCAGGGAATAAGTTTTCTCCTGTTAGTCGATCGGTGTAGATGCACCAGAGTTTTCCCTGACGTCTAATTTTTGAAAGGTGATACAAAAATGGTGTTAGCCTGTCAGCTTCGGTGACTATAAGTACATACGTCACCTGTCTAGTGTGCATTAACTCAAACGTTACAGGTTTCATGACGTTGTCTCCATTTGAAGAACAATTTTGTGCGTTTTTCAGTCGCCACTGTCTACTAATAACAGTACTCCGATTTTACGAGTCTGACAAACAATATTTGCATTCTAGTTTAAAAATAGGCATAGTAATCGATGAATCTGATCTTGCGGGAGGAATGAATGAAACCAATGTACCAAATTCTTGCCGAATCTGGCGTGAACTTATCCAATAATGTGGTAGTGATCGTTGAAGCTGAAACGATGATGGGTGATATGACACCGACCGCAGCTTATCGTGGCCACGTGTTGCCAGATTTGCCAGTACAAGCAATTGATCAGTTCAAGGGCTACGATCCGTTGTATGATGTTGTACTTTGTATACCTCTAGGTACAGGGCATGGAATACTCGTATTCTCCTTACCTGATGGTGGTTGTATCTTTACCATCGAAGGTGGTGGTGTGATTTTTCATCATGAGGCGGTCATGATGATTTTTGGGCAAAGTCCACAGCTTTTTGCTCTTCAGTCTGAGTTGGCCACAAGATTGTCTGACGCGTAACAAAAAAGCGAAATATAAACCCGCCCTGCATCGATGATGGGGCGGTTTGTCGTTTGAGCTGAATCGTCGAAAGTGGTAGGCTATTAGATATGGAGTATTCTCTTCAACAAATACAAGAGCGCATAAAAAAATTTTCAATCGATCGTGATTGGGTGCAATTTCATGATCCTAAAAATCTGGCAATTTCTTTGCAGTTAGAAGCTTCAGAAGTTTTAGAGCTTTTTCAGTGGACGCAAAACAACGAGATAAAACTCGGTAAGGAAAGTGACTTGGCCGATGAATTATCGGATGTATTATATTGGACCGTAAAGTTAGCTGATCATTATGATATTGATTTGGTCAAAGCACTTAACAATAAAATGGATAAGAATGAAGTGAAATATCCGATAGAAAAAGCAAAAGGGGTATCAACTAAATATACGGATTTATAATTTATGTCAGAGATCGAGAGCTTTCCATTCAATAAAGATAGTTTTGAGAGAGTTCGCTCTTATAAGTTTGGCCGAAACTGGCCAGTTGTATACATCATTGAAAACAAGCAAGAAGCGTATATAGGTCAGTCTACCAACGCGTATTACAGAAGTATCCAGCACTACGAACGACCTGAGCGTCGGAAGCTTGAAACAATACACGTACTATCCGACGAAGAATTCAATATGTCAGCTTCATTTGATATTGAGTCATTGCTCATTCAATACATGGCAGCAGATGGTAAATTTTTGTTACAGAACGGTAACGGTGGAATGAAAAACCACAATTACTATGATCGCATAAAGTATCGAACCAAGTTTGAAAGATTATGGAATGCATTAAAAACTAAAGGGCTAGTCGAACATTCATTAGACTTTATTAAGAATACTGATTTGTTTAAGTATTCCCCATATAAATCACTTACCGACGATCAGCTTGAGGTCGCTCGATTAATTGTCAAAGATATTAAATCTAACGCAAATACCACGTTTTTAGTTCACGGTAAACCAGGGACAGGCAAAACAATACTAGCAACCTACCTTTGTAAATATTTGCTAGAACATGAAGAAACAAAGCAAATGACTTTAGGTCTAGTGGTGCCGATGTCTTCGTTACGGTCTACAATTTCTAGAGTGTTTGGAAAGATAAAAGGCTTACGCTCGAGCATGGTTATTGGGCCGAATGATGTAGTAAAGAAACCATACGACTTACTTATAATCGATGAATCACATCGCTTGCAGCGTCGTAAAGGAATAATGGGCTATGGTAGTTTCGATAAAGTGAATGAGAAATTAGGACTTCCACAGAGTGCGACACAATTAGATTGGATCATGAGATCGTCACGTTTTCAGATTTTTATGTATGACGAATTTCAAAGCATTAAGCCTGCAGATATACGTTCTGAAGATTTTAAAGAATTAAACAAGCGAGAGTTTGTATTGAAGTCACAAATGCGAGTTGGAGCAGGGGATGCATTCGTCACATTCATTGACGATATTTTTTCGGCCAGAACACCTAAATTAGTGCAGTTTGAAAACTACGATTTTAAGTTATTTGAAGATATACATGAAATGGTTTTAGAGATAAAGGCAAAAGATCATTTACATAAACTTTGTCGTGTCGTTTCTGGATATGCTTGGCCTTGGCATACTAAACCCGGGACAAAATCAGATCAGGACTATGATATTCAAATTGATGGATTGAAATTGATCTGGAACTCTACAACAAAAGACTGGGTTAATTCCAAGAACGCATTAAATGAGGTTGGTTGTATTCATACAATACAAGGATATGATTTAAACTACGTTGGTGTAATTATTGGCCCTGAATTTGGATACGATCCAATCAAAAAAAGGTTTGTGGTTAACCGTAATCAGTATTTCGATACAAATGGTAGAAAAGGAATCTCTGATCCTTTAGAGCTTGAATTATATATAAAAAACATATACAAGACATTACTTACTCGCGGCATTTTAGGTACTTATGTATATGTTGTCGATGAACATCTCCGCTTTTACTTAAAAGGCATTTTACAAAGTAATTCCAGTCAGGAGAAAGTTGAAAAAATCGACACTATCGTTCGTTCGCCGTATGACACTGGTCGTTGTGTGAAGGTAGTATTATATGATTCAGTTGGATGTGGTGAGGCTGTATATGCTGACTCTGAGAGTGGGGAGGAGATCGATGTGCCAGAATGGCTAATAAAACCTGGAGCAAAGTATTTTGCACTAAGAACCCGTGGCGATTCGATGAATCAACTAGGAGTGGAGGATGGTGACATTATCTTGTGTCAAAAAAATTACCAAGCTTCTAGTGGTAGTAATGCCGTCGTCTTGATAGGTGATGATGCGACTTTAAAGCAAATCAGGTATGAAAATGATGGTTTAGTGTTGATACCTAAATCAAATAATCCAAAACACCCAATTAGGAAACTTACTGAAAGAGATGAGGAATTTAAAGTATTGGGCATTTTTGTTTGCAGGCTAGATAATCAATGAAATCATAAGCTATGATTGTAAAAATAACAGGCAAAAGATTACCTCACCCTCACCGACAAACTCCGTCTCTAGGTCTACACCCATGGTTTCTTAAAGGAGTAACCTATGTTTTGGTTTCATAAAAAAGCGGATGTGGAAGATATGCATATACGTATTTTACGTGAAGCTTTAGCACGTGAAGCTTTTACGGTTGCAGAAATGTCGGAACGACTAAAACTTAATCAAGAACAGTTAGCTTTTTTGAATGAAGAGCTGCATCACACTTCACCTTTCTTTAAATTGGTGGGTGGTGGTAATGTAAGTGGCTATAAATACATGTTAAGCCTTGAAGGTCGGTCACGTCTCCTTGAATACGACGAGTTAAAAGAGGCGCGAGAAAATGCATATAAAGCAAGTGTTATGGCAATGTGGGCACTGATTGTGAGTGGGGCGGGGGTTGTAATCAGTTTTGTTGGAGTACTAGTTCAATTATTTTGTAGTTGATTTTCTCCTGCGGAAACGTTTTTTACGCTGTGATATAATGTAATTAATACAGAGTCTCATGTTTTCAAGAATATCAGCCAAAGTAATTTCCTCAGTATTGACCGTACAGTCATTATGGGTTCTGGCAATATTGACAGGTTCAGGCATAGCAAGTGATAATTGCTCTATAGAGCAATTATCACTTGCTATGCTCACATAAACAAAAGCTACCTCTGGGTGGCTTTTGTGTCGGCAAGCTATGTTATTGCATTTCTTCTACAGATAAAGTAGTTGACACTTCCGATTTTACACGATATCGTATAAGTACAAAGGTTCCACCCCCGCAATAAGAGCCCCTGGGCTCTTCCGAAAGGATAGCGGGGGTGGTCACGTATATGCTGGTTTAGTAATAGTACGTGGTACCGTTTCTAAAAATATCAAATGTATCTTGAGGTACAGATTGGATTTGACTCAGTGGTCTTTGCTCATTTCGCTCGAGAGATACGTACTTTGCCCATGCACAGTAGTCAGCTATCTGCCCATTAAAATCAGACATCGTTCTATGAAAATAGATTGCGTAGGGTACGCCAATTTCCTTGAGGAGAGGTTTGGCAGCTTTTAAAAAATTGTTTTCTTCTTTATTTGTTAAAGCTTGGTCAAAGATAATGATTACTTTTTGATAAGGACTGCTTTGGTGAATTTTTAAGAGATATTTAATAAGAGCAGATCCCAACAAACCATAAAAGTTTGCATTATGATACGATGGATGCGTTTTTCTTTTTTCTGCAATGATGTAGTTTACGTGAATGTTTTGATGAAGTGTATCAATACATGAAAAAACCTTGTCTCTGATAATTTGCCTATCCTCGGATGCATGAAAATGTTGGTAATCCCTACCACCTGAATTTTGAGTCAAGAATTCATATTTGAGATTTTGTAGCGTCAGTGAAGAGTTTAGTGGAGCGAGGGCAGAAACTGCAGCTAGGACAAAGTAGTTGGTGCCTGATATTTTGAAATCAAGATTTCCTGACTCGTCTACGAATACATACAAGCATTTCATAGTAAATTGAGTATAGCATTGCCGAGTGAACGGTTGGTATAGAAAACACCCCCGTAGGGGTGCTCTCCAGCCACTTGCTCTAGACTGGGTGTCCTAGCCACGCCACCATCCGGTAACAGTTTGATGCAAGTACTTTTGTAAATTCATCATATCACATAACTTCTTACAAAAGATTGTTGTTTACGAGGAGTTTAATTTTTAAAGAAAATTTAAACAGATGACTCAAGTCGTTATATTTGTACACATGACATGATACTATTGCTTTTTTATTAACTTATGCTATAATATGAAGCATAAAGTTAATCACGCAAAAAGAAGGAGAGCGTGTTGTACATGGGAGAAATCAATCAGAACCTGGACGAGTCGAGTGACTCGTACCAGATTTTCCTCGCTGATCTGCGGGGGAAAGTACATGTCGCCTTGCGGGCAGGGCGGACCTACGAACAGATCGCCGACGGGCTCTATGTGAGCCCGAGGACGATTCAAGCCTTCGCCGAAGGCAAGACGCGGAAGCCTTCGAGCTTTACGGTTGAGCGTCTTGCGATGGCGCTTGGCTTCCGCCTGGCCATCGTGCCGGCTGATATGCCGCGTATTCCGGGCGAGGCCGGTTACGAATAAGTGCCAAGCTAGGCGCACCCCCCCCGACTGGGCAACTGGTCGGGGGATACTTGTTTAAGTTTAGCTCACATTATTTTGGTAATATAGATCTATATGACATCGCTTACCACACAACCCAAAAACCCACTCCATGGGATTACGCTTAAAATGATGATTGAAGAACTGGTGGCTAAATATGGCTGGGAAGGACTGGCCAACAAAATTAAGATCAAATGTTTTATCGAAAAACCATCAGTAAATTCGAGTCTCAAGTTTCTTCGCGCAACTCCCTGGGCACGGCAGAAAGTCGAGGACTATTACTTTTGGACATTTTATAAACGAGATGGTACGAGGAAGTAGTATTCAGTAAGGGCGGCGGGGTTGTACCGTCTGCTATGATATGAGTATGAAAAAGCCAACGATACAAAAAGAATTGGTTATCTTTACCACTAAGGAAGGGCAAGTGAAGCTCCGAGGTGATTTTGATCGTGAGACGATTTGGGCAACACAGGCCGATATTAGTGACATTTTTGGTACTGAACGTTCGGTAGTGACTAAGCATATTAAAAATATCTTTAAAGATAAAGAATTAGACGAGAATTCAGTATGTGCAAAATTTGCACATACTGCTGATGACGGCAAAACATACCAAGTTCAATTCTATAGCCTAGATATTATTTTGGCGGTTGGGTATCGAACTAATTCTGCAAGCGCAATCAAATTCCGCCAATGGGCAACGAAGACCTTGCGGGAGCATATCACCAAGGGTTTCACCATTAACCCGAAGCAAATCAAGCAGAATCATGAGGCGTTTTTGGCGGCGGTTGAGAAGGTTAAAAAGGTATTGCCAGGTATGGGTACTGTCGCGGGTGAGACTGTGCTTGATCTCGTATCGCTATTTGCTGATACCTGGTTCTCCCTTGATGCCTACGACAAAGAATCACTGGTCCCAAAGAAACCAAGCAAGAAGAAGGTGGCATTGACCGCCGATGCGCTCGCTTCAGGTATTGCGGAACTAAAATCAGTCCTCATAAAAAACGGCACAGCCACAGAAAACTTCGCCCAAGAACGTAATCAGGGAGCCCTCGCAGGTATCGTGGGGAACGTGATGCAGACATTTGGTGGAGAAGCATTGTATCCAACTATCGAAGGTAAGGCAGCACATCTCCTCTACTTCATCATTAAAAATCATCCTTTTGTCGATGGTAATAAGCGGTCAGGCGCGTTTGCGTTTGTGTGGTTCCTTGAACGAGCGAAGGTACTTGAACCAGCTCGTCTCACACCTACAGCTCTTACTGCGCTCACGATTCTGATTGCTGAAAGTGATCCTCGGGACAAAGAAAAGATTGTCGACCTTGTCACCTATCTTGTTGCCATTCGTTAATATGAAAGAGTCAAAGCTCTGTCTACGGTGCCAAAAGCCGTTTACGAATCGGAAGAGTTGGAAGCTTCGTGGGCAGTGGGAACAGGTACTGTACTGCAGCGAACGGTGTAAGAAAGGAAAATAGCACGACTAGTCGTGCTATTTTCTTTGGTGCTGTTTTCCCGTATACTCGATACTAATGATGCCTGTCCTCACAATAGAAGAAATCATTGCGCGCATCGATGCTATTGATGTAGTGGCATACAGTAAAACACGCAATCATCTTGAGGGGGCAGTGTCGCGTCTGTCTCCGTATATTTCTCGAGGTGTGGTGAGCTTGCCTTTTATACGTGATCGGATTCTCAAACGGGCGTCAGCTAAAGATGCCGAAAAATTTATTCAAGAGCTAGCTTGGCGTGAGTACTTTCAGCGAGTATGGTGGAACAAGGGTGATGCTATTTTCAGTGATCTACGCTTTCCTCGTGATGATTGGAGACATCGTGAATTGGTGACTGCGATTATTGCCGGCACTACAGGTGTGCGTACTATTGATACTGCTGTACGTGATTTGTACGAAACAGGGTACATGCACAATCATGCGCGATTATGGGTAGCGAGTGTGGCGACAAACCTAGCACGGGCAGACTGGTATGAAATGGGGAAGTGGCTCTATGCTCATTTAGCTGATGGTGACCTTGCCTCCAACTTCTTGTCTTGGCAATGGGTAGCTGGTACCTCAGTATCAAAACCGTATACCGTTGATCAATCGCTCATTAATGGCTGGAGTACAGACAAGCAACCATACTCAATACTCAATTTCCGTCGTGATGATATGCTCACTATACCGTGTCCGCCGGTGCTTTTACCACACACGCCATTTGATTTAAGTATGCCTACCGAGTCGGTCGCCTTGCATAGTGTGGCAGGTGAAAAAGTTGCACTGTATACACCATGGACATTGTCACCACTAGAAGTTGGTTCTGTAGACAGACATATTTTGGTATTTGATCCTGCATGGTTTACGGATTTTCCCGTCTCTACTGCTGTACGAGATTTTATTATTGCGCAAGGACAGGCGTCGGTACCTGGGCTTGAGGTATGGTATGGCGCCGTAGATGAGCTGCCGGGGATAGTGGACGCCAGTAGTGTTACTGCCACCAATCACCCCACCAATCAATCATGGCCAGTGACGCAGCGTATCGAGCCTGTTTGGTTATTTCCCCAGGTAACAAAATATTTCCCCAGTTTCTTTGCGTACTGGCAGGAGGCGAGTCGGTATCTGACTCCATAAGAAAATCCACCCATTTCATGGGTGGATTTTCTTTAACGCTTTATCCAGGGAACTATGTAGCTGGTTGTTGCCATGTAGGTGGTATAGGCTTCAGGATATTTCTCTAGGAAGATGCGTTCAAGCATTGGACCGGTGACTTTGGTCACAATGTAGGTGATCAAGAGGGGG
>JBJORD010000055.1:0-4878 GCA_046049585.1 Candidatus Parcubacteria bacterium | reverse complement strand
CCACCATTGGTGCAAAGACCGCTACCCGCCCCTTTGATACTTCGATGCCAAGCACTTTTTGTGACTGCGCTTTGGTGGCGGTTTTTACTTCTTTTGATTGAATTGATTCGAGTACAACGCGCAGAATTTCATCCTGGGACATCTTTTGAATTGGTACGTCGACATCAAGGCAGTACGGCTGACCAACGCGCGCATAAAGGATACGCAGGTAGTCATATATTTCGGTGATGGTGGCTACGGTCGAGCGCGGATTACGACTGGCAGACTTTTGGTCAATTGAAATCGCTGGTGAGAGACCACTGATTTCATCAACATCAGGCTTTTGCATCTTATTGAGGAACTGGCGCGCGTACGGTGACAGTGACTCGACATACCGACGCTGCCCTTCGGCAAAGATAGTATCAAAGGCGAGTGAAGACTTGCCAGAGCCCGATGGACCAGTAATGGCCACCATAGCACCACGTGGCATTTCGACCGAGATATTCTTTAGGTTGTGGGTACGCGCGCCACGTACCACAATTTTTTGGGCCCGGTCGTCCATATTGGTACGAATGACCTTCTTTTCGTCACCTTGTTTGCCACCTAATGCCATACAGATTTACCAAAAAATAATAAGCGAAACGCCACTGCACGGAGGTAGTGGTCGGTTTGGTAGAGTATAGCAAGGAACTGAAGATATGGAAAATTGAATAAAAAGAAAGCGCCACCCGGAGAAAGTTGACCCGGGTGGGATAGCTTTCTTCAGGTGGGCGCATTGCTACTAGCTCCCTCAAAAGTTGAAATGACCAACTCAACGTCGTCGTAATAATCAAACCAACGTGGCAAGATTGACCTGATATTTCCCCAGAACGAGAGTTGAAGCTCATAAGGATCCATCAACTGTTGACGTTTTCTGAAAAGAGCAATACAAGCCTCTTTATAACCCGGTTCTACGTTAGTCAATATTTCAAGACCGTTTGCATAGCACTTTTTTATAAATTGGTACTCTGCTTGGACTGCCTCAGGATTGTCACAGTCGAATGTTAAATTAGGATCTTTGCAAAGTCCTCTAAGGTGGCGTTTGAAAAAATCCTCCGTGCTTTTTTCGTCATTTGCCGCTCTGTTCATGCTCACTCCTGCAAGGTACAGCCCGTAATCAACCACCTCTTCGTGGCTTAACTCATACAATAGTGAAATATTATGAATAGTCAATAACTTAGAAAAGAGATCGCTTAATTCAAATCTCCCTAGGCAAGGCCTAGGGAGATTGTTGCTATATAAGAGTTTTCTTGATTTTCTTCTTCCCTTTACCACTTGCTTCTGTTTCGAGGTAAGCAATCTCATCACGGATAATAGCGGCGGTTTCGAAGTCAAGGATAGAGACGGCGTCTTCCATTTGTTGACGCTTTTCCTTGAGGACCTTGGCGGGATTACGCTTGAAGAGTTCGACATCAACCTTAAGCATAGTGTCGACGGTCTCGTCATGCTTGCTACGGAGCTGGTCAGCGATTGATTTGATCTCTTTGGCAATTGAGGTCGGAGTGATTCCATGCTCTGTGTTGTAGGCCATTTGGAGAGCGCGACGTCGGTTGGTTTCATTCACTGCATACGTGAGCGCATCGGTCATCTCGTCGGCGTACAGCACTACCCTGCCCTTTACGTTTCGGGCGGCGCGACCGATTGTTTGAATGAGGGCAGTCTCACTACGGAGGAACCCAGCTTTGTCGGCATCAAGTATTGCTACGAGTTCAACCTCAGGTAAGTCGAGACCCTCACGAAGGAGGTTTACACCCACCAAACAATCAAACTTGCCCTTACGGAAGTCGGTCAGGATCTCGATCCGTTCGAGGGTTTCCACGTCACTGTGAATGTATTTGGTGTTGATGCGCCGTTCGGTGAGGAACTCAGCCAAATCTTCGGCCATTTTCTTGGTCAAGGTGGTAGTCAGTACTCGAGCACCACCCTCAATTACTTTGACCGCTTCTTCGATAAAATCTTTAATCTGTCCAGGGTAGGCGCCAGTCTCAGTCACTGGGCGCATATCAATCTCAGGATCAATGAGACCGGTTGGTCGGATAATCTGTTCAACCACCGACCCTTCTAGTACACAGGCATCGATATCAATCCCACGGAAATACGCCGTCTGACTTTCGCTTTGACCTCCGGCTTTTTTCACTGGTGCAAAACAGGCTTGCGAGCAACATTTTTCAAATTCGTATTTGCCGGGGGTGGCTGATGTATAAATACACTGTCCAACTCGATTTTCAAATTCATCAAACTTGAGTGGACGATTATCTACGGCACTTGGTAAACGAAAACCAAAGTCCACGAGGGTGTCTTTGCGACTACGGTCACCAGCATACATTCCACCAATCTGCGGTAGTGTAACGTGTGATTCGTCTACGATGGTGAGAAAATCTGGTGTGCCATCTTCCTTGCGAGGGAAATAATCAATAAGTGTATACGGTGCTTCACCGGGTTTACGTCTATCAAAGTGTCGTGAGTAATTTTCGATACCATTACAATAACCAACCTCACGAATCAAGGCGAGATCATGCTCAGTTCGCCTGCGCAGTCGTTCTGCTTCAAGAATTTTTCCTTCAGCTTTGAATTTCTCGAGTTGGAGAGCAAGTTCTAGTTTGATGTCTTCGTAAGCAACTTTGCGCTCATCTTCTGGTGAAACAAAGTGCTTGGCTGGGAATAAGAAGAACGTATCTGGTTCTTCGATAATGGCGCGCGTAATGCTATCAATTTTGGTGATACTGGCGACCAAAGGACCAGCAAAACCAATACGGTAAATCGCACGTTCGTTGGTCGGCATAATCTCTACGGTATTTCCGACTGCCCGAAATTGACCTGGTGTTAGGTCGGCATTCGTACGTTCAAAGTACATGTCGATGAGAGTCCGCAGGAGCTCGGTGCGATTGGTCTCGTATCCCTTCTCTATCTTGAGGTGACGCTTCATGTATTCGATCGGTGAACCAAGACCATAAATACATGACACTGATGCCACTATAATCACATCACTGCGGGTGAGAAGTGCTTGGGTCGACGCATGGCGAAGACGATCAATCTCTTCGTTGATTTGGGCTTCTTTTTCAATATAGGTGTCAGAAGTCGGCATGTACGCTTCTGGCTGGTAATAGTCGTAGTAGGATACGAAGTAGTGAACGGCATTATTGGGAAAAAAGTCACGATACTCTTGGGCTAGCTGGGCGGCCAGAGTTTTGTTGTGGGCAATTACCAAAGTTGGTTTATTAATTTGTGCGATCACATTGGCTCCAGTATAGGTCTTTCCTGAACCAGTCACACCAAGAAGCGTCTGGTGACGCTTACCACTGCGAATACCAGCCACCAGCGCTTCAATGGCTTTTGGCTGGTCTCCGGCTGGTGTTTTATCGGTTGCGAGTTCGAAGTGCATGTATGTGAGTATACCTTCTTTATTCTTAGTTCACAAAGATGCAGTCAGTCTAACTGACTTAGTATTAGAATCGTTTACTTATGAATTGAGCAGTTGCAAACGAAGATTTTTGGTGAAATTGACAATGAAGTTTAGGTTGTGGATGGAGGCGAGGTGTGGGCCTAAGATTTCTCCGGCACGGAATAAGTGTGCGACGTAGGCTTTGGTGTACTTTTGGGCTACATAGCCAGACGACAGTGGATCAAGTGGTGTGTGGTCAGTAGTGTATTGTGCATTACGTAGATTTATCTTTTTTGTTTCGGGATACGTAAAATTACCGCACGGAGTGGTTATCATTGCACCAGTATGTACGTAGATTGTTCCCGTGCGTCCAATTCTAGTTGGTGCTACACAGTCGAAAGTATCACATCCTTGGAGCACACCTTGGACAATGTCTTCTGGTTCACCGATACCGAGGAGATGCCGTGGTTTGTCGGTTGGTAAAATTTCGTTTACAACTCGTAGTGAATCACCCAAGTCATCTTTACTAAAGCTCCCACCAATCCCAAAACCATCAAAATCCATATCACTGAGTACTCGGGCACTTTCTTGACGCAAGTCCATAAATCTTCCACCCTGGATTACACCGTAGAGACCTTGCTTCTTGAGGGCTTCATAGTTTTGTTTGTGTGCCAAAATACTGCGCTTGGCCCAGCGATGAGTACGATCCATGGCTTCTTTTTGGTAGTCGTAATCTGCTGTCGGGCTCGTGCACTCATCAAAAGCAATGATTATGTCAGCACCAATTTGGTGTTGGATATCAATACTGCGTTCGGCTGTAAAGCGATGCATTGATCCGTCTAAGTGTGACGTGAAGGTGACTCCTTCTTCGTCAATAATGCACAATTTGCCGTGGTCTTCTGCAAACTTCTGGCTATAGACATTGAGCCCTTTCTTTACTGGCAGCTCCGTATCAGCTTCATCTACTTCACCCTTGGCAAACTTGGTTACCCCTTTACCAAAGGCCGCACCGAGAGAAAATACCTGAAAACCACCCGAGTCGGTCATGGTTGGAGTCGTCCATTTGGCAAATTCGTTTAGTCCGCCACCGGCCTTGATTACTTCATGACCTGGTTGCAAAAAAAGATGGTAGGTATTGGCCAGCGTCACTTCGTTGCCGACATACTGTGTCATGTCTTCTGGCATCAAACTCTTCACAGAGGCCTTGGTACCAACCACGACAAAAGCTGGTGTCTGAATGTCACCATGTGGTGTATGAATAACACCGGCTCGTGCAAGATTGCCAGTACCGTTTTTTTCGATTTCAAACCAGACTGGTTTCGATGAATCTGCCATAGTGGTTGTACTATAGCGTTTTGCTACCAGGCACGCAAGACAAAAGCGACTATGTAGTCGCTTTTGTCATTTTCATTGTATTTAGTTAGCTGGTTGTACTTCTAGTAAGTCGATGGCAAACACGAGCGTAGCTTTGCCTGGGA
>JBJORD010000054.1:0-13211 GCA_046049585.1 Candidatus Parcubacteria bacterium | reverse complement strand
AAAACAACACCGCTGTCATAGACAGTCCCCCACCAACATACAAAAACTGCTTCCAGGTCAGAGGACCAAAAATCTTGTCTTCAATTTCGATGAACTGAGGCACTTCAAATTGCATACCAATGTATTATACACGACCAATCAACGTAGCGACCTGTGCATACCAATACCTCAATAGTTAACAGACTAGATGTCACTACTCCAACGAGGCCTATCTGGTGCTGCTGGTGTTATTGTTTCGGTAATTTGGGTAGGGGTGGGAGTGTAGGTTGGAATATCCTCAAGTGGCTGACGGCTAGGTTGGGTAGAGCGATAGGCTACAGGCTCATGTGGTGCAATAGCCGAGTAAGTGGGTTGGTTTTCTGTTACCGCTACCCCATTACGCACTACGTCCATATCACTAGCTAGTGTATGGAGTGGTACTGGAGTAGTGTACAGAGCTGGCGATTTTACCGGTATATTTATGGGTGGATTTGATACTTCCTCACTCTCCTCGTCACTATCCTCAACTGGTGGTTCCCAGTTAGGGTCAGATAATGGGGCAAGAAAATCTAACACCTCAGCCCCCAAAGCTGCAGCAGTGGCAGGATCAAGGCCTAGTTCTTGCTGGAGCAGCGGCACTGTGTCCTCTATTTTATAGAAGCCTAGGATGATGTCTCCGACAGTTAGTACAAAAATACTCTTTTTTTCATGTGAAAAATAATTATTATTTGATATTTTGTTTAGTATTGAACCTGCTTTTGGGTGGCTATACAAAAAACGTTGAACATCACTAGAGTGTTCATAGTATTGATTTCTGATTTCTGAAGTTATCATATTTATTGCCAGCCGTTATTGGTTGCGTAAGCAGTGCCAAAGAAACCACTCAAATTATGATTTTGACCAACATAGGTTCGGATAACATTCTTTTCGCTTGTGTTTAACTTAGGTGTTAAACCTCGTAATACCTCTTCAGATAAGTGTGGAAGTGCAAGTGGATTGATAAAGAGCTCTTTTGGCATTTTTGTTAAGTCGTCTGCTTTTCTGCCCTTCATGATATCTTGGAAGTCGAGAGTCGTGCCAGTTGTAGCGATCGAAGCGAATTTTTGACTTCTCTGTTGACCAAGTCGATCCTTTTGGGGATCACTAAGTTGCATACCGCCGTCCTTAATTTTATCAAATTGCCCATTAGTGAGGAAGTGAGAGTTTTTTAACACCCATGAGTAACCTAATGAATTCAATTCTGTTACGGATAGCTTAGACACTTTAACACCGTCAACTCTCTGTGCAGCTCCAGCACCAATAGTTACTTTTGCCAAAGCTGCATTCTCGCGAATAGAGCGAATTTTTTGTTTTGCTGTAGGTTTTATCTTATCACTTTCGTCAATCTTCTTCATTTGATCACCAGTAAATAGAGATGCTCGAGATACTAAATCAGTCTCAGACATATCTTCGATGTCTGATTTAATCATACTGCTCACGTTATTTTGATACTTCGCTTCAATAGCTTCTAGTTCTACCAAACGAGTTTGCTGTGCTGTGCTTAGTGGTCCAACTACATTACGTAGACTTTCCAATTCTGAAGCAGTTTTAGATGCTTGAGATTCTTCTTTTTTAGATTGTCTTTTTTCTTCCGCTGAGGAAATTCGTGTATCAAGTTCTCCTGTACGTTTCTCTCTTGCGGCAACAGAGGTGCCAATATATGAGCTTTTGTAGGCTTTTTCGGCTGTGTCGCGTACTCCAGTATACTTTGAAATACCACGACTGAGCGATCCGAGACCTGTATATCTAACTAATTTACTATCACTTGCGGCCGTCTTATCAAGTGCTTTATATCCGAGATAACCTGCACCGCCTACTCCAGCCCCAACTAAAGCGCCACGCATTTTGCCTGTAGCCCAATCGTTGATCTTCATTACACCCGAGCTTCCAGCATTGGCCATTTTGCGGGCAATACTAAGAGAACCGAGAAGGAAAATAACAATGAGGATGAAGTATGGAAGTATTTCTGCAAAGTTTTGGGCTGTATTAGGGTTTGCGTTTGCACCGCCGAGTTGTTGTAGTGATTTACGTCCATCAGCGTTAAAATTTACAGTGAGGGTATACGTCACATACAGCATAAACAAAAAAGCGGGTGCAAAAAAAGCTTGTCCAAATAGTCCAGCCCAGAACTTGTCCGTAGTGGACTTGAATCCAGGGAAAACCCAGCCCAAAAACATCACTGGTGAGAAGATAATGTAGAAAATAAGTATAGCGAATCGGATTGTCACCAGAACAGCACCGATCAAAAATACATAGATCATTACAATAAACACAACTCCTACACCAAACAAATACATTATTGGTGAGGAGTCACTCACCTGATAGTTGAGCAAAGCACTGACACCTAGTTGATTCAAAAATCCTAAAGCAATACTTGTTCCGTTGTCTGCTAAAAATGCTCCAGCTAGACCATCACCAGCACTACTGTTAATTGCATCGGCACCGGTAACAGTGAAGAGGCTATAAATTTGGGCTGCAGCCAGGTTGGCGAAATCAATAATAAATTTTGTAATAAACAAACTAAAATTGACAAGAAGAGCCGCGATTACCAAAAATGGAATAGTGCGTCTAGCTCCACTCTCATTGACTCCAAGAATGATTTGGAATCCAATATACACCAAACCAAAAATGAAGGTGAGGTTGAAAATGTCGCGGACTGTTTCCCAAAGACCTTCGACTGAGTTACCAAGACCTGAATTGAGGTACAAATCGCCAAAACCAATAATAAAGAAAGAGATAGATTTATCAAAAGCACTACCCGCAGCAGCTGTCATACCACCAAGAAAACTGACGACAATACAATTTAGAATTGTCCCTGGCCCTTGCCAACAATATTCATTGACTTGAGTGGCTGGCTGGTCTTCAATACTTGCAGAATTTTCTAAAGTAGCTTCAGCTCTTGCTCCACCCTCCAAACTACCACCTTGAGTACCAGGAGTGCCCGTTTGACCTCCAGTATTACCTGTCCCTGTGCCGCCTTGACTTCCACCAGAGTTAGTTAAGGGTGGTAATACAATAGTACCCCCGCCTGTACTAATGGTGGCTGAACCGTCTGGCCCAGGTGTAACAGTTTGAGCTTGTACTACGTGAGATGTTAGAAAACTAGCGCTAGCAAATAGCACAAAAATCACAACCCGAAGCCAGGCACGAATTAGTCGCGGGGTAAGTCCCTCCATCATTCACACATCATACCATTTCTTTGCTCTGATGTAGGTACAAATAGCACCGTAAGTTGGTGATTACAGTGCTCGTTTGTGAGGTATAAATAACAACCGTACTTTAATCAAGGGGATTATCTCCTAAGAATGGATTGATCACTCTTCCCCACTCTACCCGCTTTACTTCTAGGGTACCTCTAGTGCTGAGAGTCTTACTATTTTGTAGTTTGATAAAGTCGAGTACAACTTGTTGGCGGATCTGATTTGGGGTAGTTGAAGCGGTATTGGCAGCGGTAGTAGTTGCATTGGTATACCGAGCACTGAGTACATTGAGAGCAGCAATATTACTGACCACGCGCGTTTGTTCGGCGCGGGCGTCACGGACAATGCCAACAAATTCCGCGCGACGTACTTCTTGCGTTGATGTCGCTCTCGTGCCAGTAGTTGAAGCGGCAATGAGTGTGTTCTCGTATACTTTGCTGATGAGTTCAAGGAAATTGATTTCAAGCGCCAAAGCATCATCCATTTCTTTTTTGTAGGCGGTGTAATCAATCACATTTTCTTCTGCGACAACACTATCCAAAAATGATCCACTACCGCCATTATAACCAGGTTCACTAAGACCCAAAAGTCCATTAAGACCCTCTACGGCCTGGAGAACCACCTGATTCATCAATGCTCCAATTAATTCGTTGATCTCGTCAGCTTCAATGAGTGAACGTTGACCGGTTTGTAGTGAAAAATTAATTTGTTGACTAATCATTTGACCTGGTTTGGTTATGCGACAGTCCTCACGAGTAGTACCTTCAATTGCCTGACAGACAGTCTGAGACAAGAAGCCATCACCATAGCGGGCGTATTCAATTTCTTGCCCCGCTTCGTTGCGGAGACGGACATTGAGTGAGTATTCGGCGGCGAGATAGGCTCCGTAGGGGGTGTTTTCTGGATTGGCGGTAATTTCAAGCCAGTCTCCCCAACTATCAGCCGTACCTGATAAGAAATTTTCGACATTACTTACAATGCCAGTCACTGTACATTGACTCTCGTCACCGCCAGCGGGTAAACCACTGCGAGCCTGAGCGTAATTGATCGCCAAGGCGGCTTGCACATCAAGCTTGAATGGTGAACAAATAAACTCACCAATACCACCGAGACTTTGGATGTATTCGCCAGCGGCTTGATCGAGAGAATCGATGAGCATCTGCTTAAAATCGGTGACAAACGCTGGACTCCCCTCAAAACCAGAGTTGACCCAGTTGATAAGACTACGAGTCATATTACTAACCATTTGTTTGGCGACCGACCAGGCAATAGCGTCGAGGACATTCTCCTTGGCGTAGAGGCTCGCGGTGGCGGCAGCAGTGGCAGCATTAGAGGCAGCTGAGGCGGTATTCTGGACAGCACTAATTCTCGTTGATTGAGCTACACGTTGCTGAGTTGCTTCAGAGGCTGTACCTCCTGGGATGCCCCCAGCCTCGACTCGCTCAAAAGGAGTAGCAACAATAGTCAGACAGATCACCAAATAGCCAGTGAGACAAAGTACGCTATATCGTTTGAGGTTTTTTGGTGTCATATCTAATTACTAAAAGCGATAAAGACCATAGCTGGATCGTCAGCGGTAAAAAGGCTGGTGTATGGGCTTGAGGCACGATAGACAGTATTGAGGGTAATCGCGAGTGCTGTAGCATCGTCTTGGTAACGTTTGATGCGGAGTAATGCCATTATTGGATCATCAAAAATTAGTTTGAAGTTTTCTAGGTTGTTATGCATCGTGTGATAGGCATTGATGAGATCTAAGTGATTCTTGGCAAAACGCTCTGGTACTGGAGTATTAAGCGCATCGTCACGGAGCGCTTTGTACATGGCAGAGAGAGGCTCAAGCTTTTCTAGTTCGGCAGGTGAATTGGTATTGAGTGCGCGTTGTACGATGGTTAATTCATCGTCTCCCCCTACCACATTGTGATTGATAAGGCTTTGTCCCATGGTGTTGCCGTAAGTACGGATAGCCAGTGGTGTGAGCGGTACCGTAATAACATCACTCAAAGTATACAAAGTATCTTGAGCGAGATTCCCGACTTTGTCTGTGGTACGTCCAACTAGCTCAGCAGTAGTTTGGGGGGCTTGATTGTTGGTTTTACTAAGGAGTAATGATTCAAACAAACGGATACCGATTTGGTCGGTAGCAGTCTCAGGTACGGTAAAGGGTACGGTGCTAGACGATACTTCAGACACTATAATAGGTGCAGTAATTACAAATTCTTCTCGCCAATCTTCGATACCATCGGTGTTGTTGTCTACAACGGCAATGTATTCACGATCAATCTTGCTGGTAACAGCTTGTGGTTGAGTCGTAGTATGGCGGGCGTCGTGAGGGGTGGTGAGGTTGTTTATTACCAAAGAACCTAACACTAGGGCGATCCCTACTAAGCTCGCGCCTTGGACTTTTTTGTTCTGCCAGTATGGGTTCATATCACTAAGTATAGCAATGAAGCTGTCTGATTCGTGACATCTGTGCACAGCGCGAGAGACTACCAGCAGTTAACTACCGAGCTGGTGCAGTTTTTTTGAAAGAGCTAGCCACTCGACGATTGAAAGATCTTCGCCCCGGACAGTGGGTTTCAAATTGAGTTCAGCAAATAGCTGTTCAAGACTAGAGCGATCAAATTTTTCGGCTAAGGCTCCGAGTAGTTGCTTGCGCTTGTGACCAAGTCCAAGGTGGAGATGGTCAAAAAATCTTTCGCGGTCAGGTGGAGTAGGAAGATTGGTTTTGTGAATATGGTCAATCAATAAAATAGCTGAATCTACTTGAGGTGGCGGAGAAAAATGGCCACGACTGATGGTTTTTACATAACTGGCTGTACCATAGACTGCTACTGAAAGTGATAACAACGATGATTTTTTATCCCGGGTAATTCTGTGCACAACTTCTTTTTGCATCAAAAAAACGATTAGTTGCGGTGGTGTATCTAATTCCAAAACCAAACGCAACAAGTACCCTGATAAATAGTAAGGAATATTAGCAATCACTTTGTACGGCAAAGTAGTATCAAAGACACTAGGTATCGGTGTGTGCCGTATGTCAGCCGCTATAATAACTAGTTGATGGGCAGTTATTTCGGCAGCAAAAGTTTCATTGAGAATCGCGATCGCTCGATCGTCGGTTTCGATGGCGGTCACCTTCGCTCCTAATGCCAATAGTGTTTTGGTGAGTGCACCAGTCCCTGGTCCAATTTCAAGTACTCGGTCCCCGGCCTCGACTCGACCAGCGGTGCACATAAGGCTCGGCACCACAGGACTGGTGAGGAAGTTCTGCCCCAGAGACTTTTTGTGAGCAAATGATGGATTGGTGGGTTTTGACCGCATGTTCTAGAGCATATGTCGTCTTTTCGACAATAGCAAGTACCAAAGGCTGGTCTATCTAAATCGATTTTAGATATAGCTAATCAAGGAAGATGGTTGTCTCGTAACCAGAACTAGTGTTCCCCCACCCCTTTGGGTTGGCGGATTCTACCAAATCTTTACTGATATCGTTGAGGAATGATGAGGGGACGTTGATTTTTTGACTACCATAAATTGTACGCATGTGGGCGTAGGTGAGGTATAGTTTTTTCTCGGCCCGGGTTAGTGCCACATAAAATAAGCGTCGCTCTTCCTCATGATCAATCCCGGTATCATCCAAACGCTCATGGGGAAAGAGTCCTTCTTCTAGACCACTAATAAATATGTACGGGAATTCGAGACCTTTTGAGGCGTGAATAGTCATGAGTCGGACAGCATCTTCTTCGCTAGGGTCCTTGAGTTCGTCCTGGTCGCTTTGGAGGGCGGCGGTCTCCATAAATGCCTCAACTGCTTCTTCTCTGTCCATATCATCAAAACGACTACCGATGGTGACTAATTCACGCAGGTTTTCTAGGCGGGACAAATCTTCCTCAGTGCCTTGTTTTTTTAGTTCTGTTTCAATACCGGTTCGTTTGATAATAAATTTGAGTGCCTCAGATAGTGGCTTCGTGCGTGCTTCAGCCGCAATATCCATCATGATGTCATCAAAACGTTGGATTTTTTCTAAGACAGCTCCCTTTAACTCAGATCGATTACCACTCAACACTTTTTCTAAGGTTACTTTACCAATACCGCGAGCAGGTTCATTTATAATACGGACCAAATCACCAGTACTGCCTGGATTGAGGGCTAAGCGTAGGTACGAGACGACGTCTTTGATTTCTTTACGTTCATAAAACTTCGTCCCCAACATCTGGTAATCAACACCATAATTAAGGAAAGCTTCTTCTAGTGCTCGTGACTGGAAGTTGGTGCGATACAACACTGCAATTGATGATGCCTTGGTGCCAGTGTTAATTAGTGATTGAGCTGTGCGAGCAATGTACTCGGCTTCCTCTCCCCCGCTCATGGCGCTATACAAAGTGATTTTTTCACCGGCGTCATTATTCGTAAAGACCTCTTTCGCAACCCGATTTTTGTTTTTGGCGATAATCTGGTTGGAGGCTTCGATAATTGTTTGGGTTGAGCGGTAGTTCTCTTCGAGGAGTACTGTTGTTGTGTTGGGAAAATGTTTTTCAAACTGGAGAACGTTTTTGATATCAGCCCCACGCCAAGAATAAATGTTTTGGTCGATGTCTCCCACTACACATATATTGTGTGCCTGGCCAGCCAGCAGTCGGGCGATTTCAAATTGCACACGGTTGGTATCCTGGTACTCGTCGATGTGAATGTATTGGTAGCGTTTGGTAAGGGTATCGCAAACGTAGGGATAGTCACGTAATAAAGCGAGGGTTTTTACTAGCAGATCATCAAAATCAAGAGCGTGTTCAGCTGCAATTATGGTTTCATAATGGGCCCATACTTCAGCGGCAACTCGATCGGGGTAAGTCGTGGCGTTGGCTTTAAATTGCTCACAGGTAATAGCGTCACCTTTAGCGCGAGAAATTTTACTGAGAATTTTACGTGGTTCAAATTCTTTTGGATTGTAGTTGGCTTTTTCAAGCGCTTGTTTGACAGCCCGGACACTATCACTACGATCATGAATAATAAAATGACGACTAAGTCCAAGGGTGTCGTGATGTTCACGTAAAAGCCGTACACCTAAGGCATGAAAAGTAGTTACTGTGGGCGAAAAATGACCCTGATCACTCATTGTTGAGGCGTACTTTGAGATCAGTGCATGTACGCGTTCGCGCATCTCTTTGGCGGCTTTGTTGGTAAATGTAACGGCTAATATATGCTGTGGAGCAACTCCTTCGTGGATGAGATGAACAATACGATGAGTAATTACACGCGTCTTGCCCGAGCCAGCACCAGCGAGCACCAAAAGAGGACCATTAATTGAAGTTACTGCCCGAGCTTGGGCATCGTTTAATCCTGCTAGGTATGGTGGCGTAGTCATATCGGCACTACTATAGCATATTACAGGGTTAGAATTTTAGACAACAATTATATGGTATATGTCAATAGTCTAAAATATCATTACAACGGCCGATATATTACCAAGCTAGATAGAAACACCCCAAAAATACCTGATCGTCAATTGTGACGAGCTGGTTATAGGGTAAAATTACTGCCGTAGTGATTCTTTTTGAGCCACACCAAACTACCCTTAGTAGTTTGTCCCGATATTCCCGTAATGGTTGCAACACAGCGGCGAGGCCATAACAAACAACGTATTCAACCTATATTTTCACTACCGACACTACCAAAGAACAAAGTAAAGAAGGTGTCAGTACCCCATACAATAATCGCTTCTTCGACCACTGGTCGGGTTTTTGAACTCACATTAGGTTTGTTGGCAGTAATTCTTCCACTGTCAGTAAACGCTGGTGTTTTTTCATTGTTTTCAACCACTGAACCAGGTTCATTTGGTCCATTACCAGAAATCATTAAAACGGAATTGGTACTTGATACTCCAGTTCTAACACCAGCCATGAATGCCAATCCTGGAGCTGGGAGAGGAGGTGCCGATATTCAAATCCAAGACGGCGCCTTGGTATCAACTGGTCCAATTGGCGCTGATGAATTGGCGGCTGCAAGACAAAATAGTGGCGAAATTAGTGTCTATACAGTACGTGAAGGTGATTCCCTATCATTGATTGCAGAAATGTTTGATGTTACTGCCAATACTATTTTGTGGGCCAATGATTTGGCTAGCGCCAAGGCCATTAAGCCAGGACAAACACTAATTATTTTGCCTGTGGCTGGTGTCCGACACGTGGTTAAATCAGGTGATTCTTTGGCGTCAATTGCCAAAAAATATGATGGTAATATTGAAGAAATTGTTTCGTACAATCAACTAACCACTGATACTGAATTAGCTGTTGGTGAAACAGTGATTGTCCCTGGTGGAGCGATGCATACCGCTGTTGTGGCCAAAGCCACACCAACGAAGACCGCTACCAAGGGAACCAGTGCGGGTACCAGTAACGCTTTCTCACACCCAGTGCCTGGTGCTATTAAGACTCAAGGTATTCACGGTTACAATGCCGTCGACTTTGCAGGAGCAGTTGGTACTAGCATCCGAGCGGCGGCAGCTGGTGAAGTGATTGTGTCTAAAAACTCTGGTTGGAATGGTGGTTATGGTCAGTATATTGTAGTTCGTCACAGCAATGGTTCACAAACATTGTATGCTCACTTGTCATCTAATAGTGTCGGTGTGGGAGCGTATGTTGATAAGGGGGAAGTAATTGGTGCGATGGGTAACACCGGTAAATCAACCGGCCCCCACCTACACTTTGAGGTTCGTGGTGCGCGCAATCCTTTCTAAGCCGTTTCTAAACTAAAGATATTACAACAAACCTCCCACATTAGGGAGGTTGTTGCGTTTAGAGTTTTACGCGATATTGGAGCGCCTCAAGGATGTGAGCTGGCTTGATAGCGTCGCTGTCTTCTAGGTCGGCGATGGTGCGTGCCACTTTTAACAATCGGTGGTAACCTCGTGGTGACAAATGTAATTTTTCTGCCGATTGACGGAGTAAGGTGGCAACTTCTGTATCGAGAATTAGTATGTCGTTGATATCACGACTACTCATGTTGGCGTTAGTCGTAATGCCTCGGTCACGTAGTCGATCAGCTTGGCGGGTTCTAGCAGCAAAAATTTTGTTACGAGCATCAGGGGTTTCTTCGGCGTTCTTTGTATTTGATTCTAGGGTCTCGTATGACACATGGGGTACTTCAATCCATAAATCTATTCGATCAAGTATTGGTCCGGATATTTTGTCTTTGTACGTTTCGCGCATTGCTCTAGCAAGATCTGTTGTCCCGTCCTCACTCCCCCGATAAGGATTCATGGCGGCTACCAGTACGACATCGGCAGGAAATAAGGCAGTGCCTTGAACTCGTGAAATGCTCACCATGCGGTCTTCAAGTGGTTGGCGTAAAGCATCAATGGCACGACGATCAAACTCCGGAAACTCATCAAGAAACAACACCCCTTTATGTGCTAGGGTTACTTCCCCGGGTCGAGGTTGTGAGCCTCCACCCACCAAAGCGGTGTATGACGCTGTGTGGTGTGGTGCCCGAAATGGAGGTTTGGTGGTTAACAGGTCTTGTTGCTCGCCAGCGAGCGATCGTATCATGCCAACTTCCAGTGCTTCGGATCGGGAAAGTGGTGGTAGTAGTCCTTGGAAGGCTCGGGCTAACATAGTTTTGCCTGTGCCAGGCGGCCCTACCATAATGACATTATGCCGCCCAGCTGCTGCTATAAGTAAGGCTCGTTTGGCGCTCTCTTGGCCTTTGATGTCTTCAAGGTTCACTGTAGTGGTATTCCAGCTATCAACCAATTCAGTAATGGGTGCGGGTGGAATTGTTTTGCGGTTTGGTTTTGATACATCGATATGTTGTATCACGGCTGATAAATCATCTGCTCCAATGACTTGTATACCATCGACACAGGCCGCTTCAAAGACGTTTAAAGCTGGTACTATCACTTCGGTAAAACCTGCTTGTTTGGCAGCTAGTACAATATTAAGCACACCTCGAATAGATCTAAGTTGGCCATCAAGCCCCAACTCACCAACTAGTATTCGTTTGGTATCGTCTATAGTGAGACACTCAGCTGCAATTAAGTACGCAATTGCTAGCGGCAGATCAAATAATGGCCCTTCCTTTTTTAGATCAGCTGGAGAGAGCGACATCACAATCTTTTGATTTTGTGCTTTTGGAGCCGGGTGCCCTGTGTGTTTGATAGCACTACTGATACGATCTTTAGCTTCTTCGATCGCTTTGCCAGCTAGACCAACAATTGAAAATGAGTGTAAACCGCGTGATAGATCAGCTTCAATCGACACCACAGTGCCACCAGAAACAGTAGGTAAAATGGTGGTCACGCGGGCGATCGACATGTCTGTAACAATTATAACGGTAACAAATCTTCGTCTTCACGATGATGTATACAAGTTCTAGCCGCTGGGTTGGCTTGGAGTCTTTCTAGTTCAATCATTTCGCCCGAGACCTCACAAATACCATAGGTGTGGTTGGCGATTTTTTCCAACGCTCGGACAACATTACGATAGCGAGTTTCAAGTAAGGCTAAAGTAGAAATTTGTTCTTCAGCAGCCTCAGCATTGTCGCCTTGGTCGTTTGGGTCGGCATCAAACAAATTGTCTCCATCCAACCGTAGTTCCCAATCACCGGTTTTTTCGTTATAGACTGCCAATGTGCCCAAATCTTCTACTAGTCTATCTTTAAGAATAAGTAAGGTAGTTTGTGCTGCTTGTATATCTTTATCCAACATACATAAAGTATACCACGAACCTACAGTGACAGATTTCCGTCAGTTATAATTGATTCAAAAGTTTCTTTAGTGGTAGTGATTAGTACTGTGCTTTGATTGATGAAGCCATAGGTAATCTTGGCGGTATTGGTATCATCGGTCAAAATACGCACATCAGTACCAGCGATAACGGCGTCAACAAATGGCGACTGATTCCCAATCGCACCTTTTCGAATAGTTGGACCAAACCATGGATTCAAATCTTGACTCATATTCTGCTCCCAGGTAAATAGTTCTCCTCTAATTACAGCATCGTTAGTTACACTGAGTACCAACACTGGTTTTGTTGCATACGTCCCAACCCGAACAGCATAGATGTTACTGGTAAATGTTACTGGTAATTGTTGATTAATGAGTGTCAGTAAATCTCGCGAAGAGAGTGGCAACAACGTGTCATACGCCAACGGTGTGATGAATTGTAGTGAGTCAGGTGAAGTCTCGACACTTGTTAAGGCACGATAGAGTGCTGCACGATTCCCAGCCTCGAGTTGAGTCACTACTGGTACCGGGCCTCCTTGTCCTCCATCGATAGAAGAAGTGTTCTCTCCACTTGGTAGACCAGGAAGAGTAATAGCATTAGTGGTAGGGCTGGTCTCTGTGTTTTGTACTACCAAGTAGGTCACGGCACTAATACTAATGATGACAAATACCCCGCCAGCAATATAGGGTAATAGATACCATCTTGGCCTCGTCTCTCGTGTGTCGGTTGGGAGAGCAAGTGAGGCTTCGCGTCTGGCTGCAACACCTTCGCGAGCCTGGCTAAATGTGGCTGGGAGAGTAGGTGTTTCTGGTTCGGTTAGGGTTTCAATTATCGGCAACGATGGTCGAGTGCTATATTCTAGTTCGGCTACGTCTGTAATAGGAGGCGGTGGAACAGCAAAGACAGGTAGATTTGGGATAATGGGGGTAATTCTTTTTGGTGTATCAATTGGTGTATCTGCATCTCGAACCGGCACGCTAGGTATAATGGGGATAATTCGTTCAATTTTTTCTTCCACTAATGGCGTGGTTGGTTGTGTTAGTTCGGTATGTGTCGCTAAAGTATCAGCTGATTCAAGGCTGATTGTTGGCAGAGGCTCGATGATTGCCGCCGCTTCATAACCGATCGGCGCAATTATTTCAGCTTTTTCTTCAGGAACAATAAAATTAGTCGCCAGTGGTACAGCCCGAATATCCGTCGGTGCTTTGTTGGCGGTTTTGGTGCTAGGTATTCCCTTAAGGCGAGCTACAATTTCGTGATGATCTTCAGTAGCGCG
>JBJORD010000053.1:0-5678 GCA_046049585.1 Candidatus Parcubacteria bacterium | reverse complement strand
CGGTATAGTGATATTGTCTTGATGTAATCGCAGGAGTACATACTCACTTGCTTGTAATGGCAAACCGATCAATCCGCACAAAAACTCATCCTGAATGATGCGTCGTGTTTGCATGGTGGATAGTGACGACGCATCGTATTGTTCACCAGTCACAAACAATGGCCAAACGTCATGACGATGTGGCGTGATACTGTCCTTGCTAATATACCCAGTCTGACCATGCACCAATACAGCAGCATAATTACCCACAAATTGACTAACTGTCACTACCGCACCATACGCTACGGTAGCAACCGCTCCATCATAAGCAACATAAGGTGTAGCCAGAAGCACCGCCCCAGCGGTATCGTGAACATAATAAACGCGCGCATCAAGTGCCGAGCCACTAAGGACCGGTACGGTGTCTATTTTTTCTTCACTCAGGTATAACGGCGTTGGCACTGTGGCCAACAATGCTGGCACGACAGGGGGTAAAATAGATGATTTTTCTACGCCAGGTGCAATTGCTAGTTGCGGTGATGTGCGGTCAATTTGTAGCGGTTCGGGCGGAGTCACCAATGGTACGGTGAGAGCACTCTTCTCCATAAATAGTGCCCGACACTCATCAACCAAAAAATCCCACAAGTCTTGTAATACAAGGCGAAATATCACCAACATACAAAAAGTATATCACTTGGCTTCATTCTCGGCTATGCGTAGCTTTTTAGCGAGTTCTGGCGAGGGTATAGAAGCCCGAAATAAGACCTCCGATAGTGGCAGTGAACAATACAAACAAGAATACAATACCGATATATGGTAATACTACCATTGCCTGCACCAAGATTGCTCCGAGAGTGATAAAGAGTGTATTAACTAGTATCTTCTTCTGTAGTGCATATGACAGCAGTGCACCAGCCACAATATTCATGAGAGGAATTGCAACGATCATTACCAGTAAGTACAGCGTGAAGCTAAGTAGGCCCAAGAAAAGACCTAACAGACTGACGGTTAGTATGATGATCACTATCGGTACCACCAAGATTGCCAAGATACCTACTAATGATCTAATACCAAAGTGTTCTACTGTTTGCTTGGCGTAACGCTCAAGGGGGCGACGAAGTACCAGATAGAGACTCAAAGACGCAAATAGTGAGACAAGGAAACCAATCAAAAATGGCCGCATCGTATCTTCACTGGTAACTGGCGGTACATCATTTCTGGTCACACTACCGGCGACTGAGGCACCCGGGGCACGCACGAGATCTAACTCACTAACATATTTAACGTCTCGAGCTACTACCGCACGATCACCCAACGTTAACCTGTGGGCATACATGTCTACAGCTCCCACGGCACCATCAATGCGAACCTGTTCGGCTCGTCCCATCACTGTACCAGCCACCGTTCCCTCAATAGTAGCCGAACCAGCCAATAGCAATACGTCCCCCGCAATGTTCGCAGTAGACAATATAGCCACATTCCCTCCCATCACTACTACCGAGCCACCGACCGATTCAGAAATTGTGACATCACCACCGATAATACGAACATCATCAGTTACAGTGGCATGCACCCCCACCGTCCCACCAAGCAGTAACACATCCTCAGACACAGGTCCACGAATAGTCACGGTACCAGCCCCAGCTATCACGTCACCATTAACTTCTCCAGACAAAGAGACGTTACTCGAAAAACTATAAAAATTGCCCTCAACTCGCTGGTTATCGGCTAATGAGACAGCTTCACCGGTACGCACTACAGTGGTAGTGGCAGAAGCGGCAGGCACCAAACAAAAACCAAACAAGACGATTACTCCAACAAACATTTTTCCAATCATAGTGGTCTGATTATACAACATATTAGACATATCTTCAATAGTTGAAGTCGTATTAGACTGGCCGTGTATATACCACCGGCGTCTGCAAAATGGTCGCAAAAAATACTGCCAAAAGAACAAGAAATATCCCAGCACCAAAAATCGCTACACGGGCTCGAGACAATTCTCGCTCGCCAGTATGCCAATTACGTACATACAAAAAAGAAAAAACAAATTGAAAGAAAGTCATACCTAGTATTAGTAGTGTATCAGTCAGATAGAAACGACAACACACTCTCTTGTCAGAATAGTGGATAGTCAATACCCAACTGATACGCACCTAATCACTAACTGCCGTCAAAGTAAGTTCCACCGACCTAATCGTACCCTGTGACCAAACTTCTACTCGTATGGTCTCACCAGGTGCAAATGCCCGTAGCACTGTAGCTAAGTCGGTTTCTCGTAACTCCTCATCATTAATCTTTAGCAGGATGTCATTTTCCCGCAAACCGGCCACATCAGCTGGTGAACCTGGCATCACCGCCAACTCATCAGGGCCTTCACCACGTACGATGACAGCGCCATAGTCAACAGCTAAGTTATTTTGCTCAATCATTCGTTTTGTAACCATAGCATAGCGTATCCCTAAAAATGGTCGCTTAATTGTGCCATACTCCTCTACCGATTTGACCACTGCAGCTACAGCAGCGCTTGGAATTGCAAACGCAATATTTTCCGCACCCATAGTAGCAGCCACATTTACGCCAATAACCTCACCCTTTTGATTCAAAAGCGGCCCACCAGAATTTCCTGGATTGATAGCGGCGTCAGTTTGAAAGACATTTGAAAGCTGCTCAGTGACACCACTACCATCAGTCGCCTCGATAGAACGCGATAGTCCCGAGATAATTCCCACTGATACCGAGTTACGAAATTCAGCCAATGCGTTACCGATAGCAACAACTGTCTCGCCCAAGCGCACAGTATCAGAATCACCAAAACGTAATGTCGGCAAGGTTGTTGGAGCATTTTTGATTTGTAGTATAGCTATATCAAGGACCGGATCCTTCGCTAGCACCTCAACTTCATACGAGGTACCGTCTTTCATAATGACTGAATATCGTGCACTATCATCTGAAACTACATGACGATTAGTCACAACCATACCATCGGTAGTCACAATGAAACCAGAACCACCGCCTACCTCTCGCTCCTCTGTGCCGTTTTCCCGAATCCTTGGAACACTAAAACCAAACCAGTCACCAAAAGGATTTATTGAATCAAAATATCGTTCATAGACAGGAACATCTTTCGTTACCACTATAGACACCACAGCTTCATTTACGCGAGCAATCATATCGGGAATATGATCAAAGTGCGTTACTGTCGCTGGTGATGCCTCAGTAGCTGCTTGTATCACTGTGTCTCCAATTAGGTACACCTTGATCTGCTCGCGCATCAGGACAAGCAAACTCAATACAACCAAAATAACAATCAGACTCGAAAGTATAATTTGTTTTACTGCCATCATAGAGAGTTTTATATGTAGCTATTGACTCTTTGTAGTACTACTAGTAATAAATATTTCCTTACCACGATTCCACATCGCGTCTTCTCCCTGTTTGTGGAGCCAGAACCACCACTCTGCTCCCCACAGGTATTGATTCTCATATCGAGTACCCTCGGCGTATTCTAAAATATCATTGAATTTTTGTACATCCATCCGTGAGTATTGGATATCAAGTGGCACCTCAACAACCGGTGCCACCAGCCACGGTTCTGCCGATAATTCTATAAGGAAGGTTGGCTTACTGCCATAGATCAATGTCATGACTCGTTCCTTCGCACGATAAAACCATGGTGGTAACAAGGTTCTAAATTGACCTAACTCAGGATTCCAGAAATGAACATAGACACTAGTACCAAACGCGTCACCATGACGGTACGCTCCAGCCCAAGTACCCAAGTTACCACTGTCAGTCACCAGTATTGGTCGAGTAGAGTCAAGGGACTTTACTAATGCAATTTCTTCCGCCAAAAAAGCTTCATCAAGTGGTCCACAGTGCTCAAAAGCAAACAAGCTCAAAAACGGCTCATTCTCAACCTGCCAGTATATGATTGCCGGACTATCCTTGTAGCGTTCTACTACAGTAGTCATATAATCTAACTGTAACTTCTTTTGCTCCTCCCAACTCTGATTTTTTACCCAATCAGGAATATGACACTCGGGCCAGCGTGGCAGACGTCTACCAACCGCAAAGATCACTGTCGCACCCACCTCTTCAGCACGTTTGATTTGGTAATCAAGTTCGGTAAAGTTCCAAGTATTATCTGTCGGTTCAACCATCGGCCAGTGTGCTGCCAAACGGAATTTACGCACACCGAGTTCATCAATGATAGCGTCATAGGTTTCTTGCCAATCGAGTCCCAACTCACGAGCGTAGGGTGTATTAAAAGACATTCCATACGAAATGGTTTCGGGTTTCTCCTTGTAGGCCAATACCGTAATGATCAACGCGAATAGAGCAAGAATTCCTGCCACCCACCACGCAATTTTGATAAATCGACGCATACACTATATAAATAAAATAAAGTAACCAACTACTATTACCGCTACATACAATACCTTACGCATTGCCTCGTGTGGCCGCGGTTCATGTACAGCAGCACTATTCGGTAGCAGTTCGGCCAAGAAAAGAGTGATAAGCAAGATAAAGACAAACTTTACTCCATCGAGGGCCTGAACAACAGCAACATCACCCATATCAGTTGCTTTCAATAATAGGAACGCGGCCACACCTGCCAGGATCTTGGCAAACAGCACCAAAAAACCAGTTTTGGCGGACGTTTGACCAGCTTGCTCGCGAATCTTCTTGACGTAGGTAGGCACCAAGAGTAGTGATAGTGCAAACAGTACAAAGGCTACTCGAGACCAGAAGAATCCGTCATCAAAGCTAGTTTCTAGAAACAACCCCTTCATTGTGATGAAGTGTAAGGCAAAAAATAGACCGCTATGGAAGACATGGAGAGTAGAATCCCAATCAGGTAGTGTCTGAGCCACCAATAAGGTACCAATAGATAGCACGATAATGCCCCACATAAAGTTATACGAAATACTCGCATCAAGGAACAGTAAAGAAAATACAAAACTAGCAACTGCTGAAGTCGCACCAATGACCGGCATTACATTGACCGCTTCAGACTGCTTTAGGGCGGCATACATCGAAACGAGCGCAATAAAGAAGGTATAAGCCGCAAAAAAGGACATCGCCAATACCTGAATAGAGGGCAGCTCTAGGTTAGAGAGATGCGGCAAACCAAGGGTAGTAAAACCCGGTATATACCCCAAAAGATAAATGATTACCCAGCCACCAGTTAGCAAACATGAATAGAAGGCATATACGAATGGTCGCGGCATCGCCTTTTCATCCGAAACGATATATTTATCCAAAAATGCTACCAGCGCATTTAAAAATTGCCCTAGGGTTGCTAGTAATATCCATGCCATGTACTTCTTATTCTACCAAACGATTTTGTTCGATTATGGCTTTGTACACGTACGCTGACGGTCGAATTGTACGAGCCAAAGTTGTATAGTCTATGTGTACCAAACCAAAACGCTTATCAAAACCAAGCGCCCACTCATAATTGTCGAACAACGACCAGTAAATGTGTCCACGAACATCAATACCGTGTGCAATCGCTTTGGCAGTTGCCTCCACTTGTTTGGTGATGTATTCTGCACGATCAGAATCGTCGGCGTCAGCGAGACCAGCCTCACAAACTATGATCGGGGTGTTGTAGCGTTTGAGAATCATCATGGCGTCAAAAATCCGATCTGGAGCAAAATTCCAGTCCATATCAGTCTTTTTCCATGGTCTAC
>JBJORD010000052.1:0-7260 GCA_046049585.1 Candidatus Parcubacteria bacterium | reverse complement strand
TTTCTTATAGTGACTCATAAATCATTAGTACAAAGTATGTATATTATATATTACATCGAGTATTCATTTGTTGTTACAAGAAAGACCGATAGGGGATATCGGCCCATCTTCTCTCAACTTAGGTGTGCAAAGAGGATCCGTTTTGCGTTAGTGACACAAATAGCCTCTATATCGTCATCGGTAAAACCAACCGAGGAAAGAGCAGTGATCAAAGTTGGAAAATCACTAACTGACACCAATCCTTCCAGGGTACCGCTAACAATGCCACCAAAATCGCTCCCAATTGCAATATGACGTACGCCAACCAAATCGCGGATATAAATAATATGTCGGACCACGTCGAACACTGTACCAGTCATACCTGCTCCAATAGTAAATGTGGCAGGGAAGAACACACCTATTACACCATCAGTCTCTGCAATCAAACGTAATTGCTCATCTGTATAATTACGCACTGAAGGACACACCGTGTCTGCATTACCATGAGATATATAAAGGGGACGAGTGGTGATTTTTGCTACATCTGAGAATGTTTGCCTACCAGCATGTGCCAAATCAAGAATACACTTGTTAGTTTCAATCCATTGCACAACCTCTTGACCGAGACTAGTCAGGCCACTAGTCGGGGAATTAGTTCCACCACCAAGTGCATTATCGATATTCCACCACGGTGCAATCGAACGAACCCCCAAATCATACCAAGTCGTTAATTGTTCTGATGTGGCTGACGGTTCAAGTGCATTAAGTCCTTCAATATGTAGAACGAGTTTCTTTTTTGACGAAGTTATATCTAGTGCGGTATGTACTACTTGCCATCGATTGGTATTATGGGCAACAAAATCTGTATAACGTGTAATATCAGTAGTGATTAGTCCATTTACCACAGGATCTGTCTGATCACCAGACACAGGATCTGGGAATGCTGTTGCTACCAACAAATCAACCCCTGAGGACTCAAGTAAAGCCCAGCTGGTCTGTTCATTTTGCCCATACTTCTCACGAGCAATCATATGTAGCATAAGATCTTGGTGTAAATCGAATAGTTTCATACAAATAATCTAGTATTAAAAGGGGTGTACAGTGTTCTTCTACTATACACCCCATGAGATATAGGCCTTAGGCGGCCTGTATCAGGTCATTTGCTTCAAGTGCAACCAACTCAGCAAAACGCTTCACCCGACTAAGCGGCGTGGTCAGAAGCCAGTCTGGAACATAGAGATCAGCCACCGACACCAGGTCATATTGTGACAAAAAGTCACCCCTGCTGATTGATCGACCAAACTCTGGATACAGACCACCAGCATTCTTCACTACCGAAGTAGCTTCTGCACGCTTAGTAACATCTTGCCTCTCATACCACGCAATCGTGTCGAGCAGTGCCTCAAGTGAATCACGTCTTGTGATATGTGTCACAAACCGCGACTGCGCTACAGGCACAACATACACCGTTAGCACGTCTGGAAGGCCTGGCACGACAGTACGAATTGCGTCATACATCCGTGAAAGGCCTGACTCTAGCTTACCGATGTAACCTACCATGTCAGGTCCCGATAGGTGATATACCGTATCCCGACCAGTTGAGAGGATTTGCCAGATAAACGTCACCATCATATGAAGACGGTTTGGTATGACAAAACCCGATGTGGCTGACGTTACCCGAAAAATATTTGGCAAGAGTGTCTCTACCGGCGGTTCAGTCACCCGTGTTACCACGCCAGTACTATCAACATGTCGATACCACAAACCAGGCAAAGATTTTGTACTCGCCTCTAGTACACGCACTGATACCTCAAGCTCTTGGTGCAAGAGTTCAATATCAGTAGTTACCAGAGTACCAACAAACCGTTCCCGCACTGACCGCTGATGGTAATCTTCTGCTGATTGACCATCTGTTACCACGGCAAAGGGTGTGTAGATAGACGCCTCATAGAGTTGTCTGGCTATACCTCCAGCGATACGCAAATGGGGATGAAAATTAAGATCTTTTTCCCCTTGCGTAAAGGTAACCATATCCATATGGATACCAAGAGCAGCACAAAGCAAGTTGCTCGGATGTTGGTTGCCGATATGTGGTGTTTTCATCACCGAATAACCAACATTGCGGACTTGTAACAAGGTCTGCCAAGTCCATGGTTCATCCCTGGTACCCAGATAGTTATTTTTTAGTATTAGTGGCATAAGCCTCTCCTGTGAAGAACATTGGCGCACCGTACGCGCCACGCTGGAGAGTTCCGGACTCCTCCAGCGTGGCACAGACGATGTCCGCACTACTATCCTGTCTACAGACACAAAACTCCCCCTCAATATGAGGGGGAGTTTTGTGTCTGTAGTGATACAACTACATTACATCGTTACACAAAAAACGCCCCTAGGACATGGGTACCACATAAAGAAGCGCTTTGTACAACTATGAATCATAGGTAGTACTTTTGATAGTAGCAGTTTATAAAAAGCCGTCAACTATTTTATGAAGATAGTTATGAATCACCGTCAATCTCTTCACCAACGACGTATTGAACTCCTTGTGGACCAACCACTGCTGAATGGGGAGTAGCTGGCAGTACATCCATCCGGTCACCAGTCTTAAGCTGATGTGTCACGCCATCTATCGTGAATTCAATCGAACCTTCAGTAATGAGGAGCACTACCTTGCCCTGGTGACTATGCTCTTCATAAACTGTCCCTGGTTTATCTTGCCATTCATAAACATATGGCCATCCTTCTTTTTCTAATTGTGCAATGCAACGTTCTGAGAATTCCATAACGGAAAAAGTATACATGTTTCTTAATGTTAAGTAAAAATTAAGACTTATCAAAACGTAATTAGACAACCTAACATACAAAAGACCCGGTATTAGGGTCTTTTGTATGTGTGCACCCGGAGGGAATCGGTCACTCTCGTGGCTAGATTAATTGACTTTGTGGCAAAATAGACTTAAATATACACCAACTCGGCATGGTACCGAGAGGACAGGAGGAAATGTGAAAGTGAATATCAACGCCTACGCCTTAATTGGCAGCCAACTTCAGCTAGGAATTCCTGCGGTATGGCAAGCCCCAAACGGGAAAGTGGTACAGCCGCTCAATCGTCTCGGATATCATCCCGACAGTGATAAAGCGGTAAAGACTGCGGAAGTCTGCTGGCCAACGAGTGATTTGCCGGCTCGCACTGGTGTCCTTATTGCTATCTTTCCTCCACGAACGAAGCTAGCGTGGAAACCAGTGGCGAGAGACCTCAATTTCTGGCCTGGTGGAGAATGTCTCGTGCGGTCGCCAGTGCTCTCAAGCAACTGCAAGGGTATACCTCGGGCGAAATGGCCACACGACCGCTTTGAGTTCTTTTTGCTCTTTGAAGGCGAGAGCATGGTCGTCTGCGACTCAGCAATGAGACTCGGTATCATTACCATTGATGACGGCAGGCCCTGTCTACTCTCTCTAACTCCATTGAGGGTAGTAGACTACATTGCTGCTATGGGAATGCGCAGCCGGGGCCATCGTGCTGTGGTATGGGCGATCAAGAACATCGAGACCATCCTGCGAGAACACCCAAAAGCAGGTGTGAGGAAGCTGAGGGAACTCGAAGATCATCGCGACCGCTTGTGCTCGCTGGCCTGACACCGCACTACCCAAAAATTCACCCCCGCGCATTCCTATTGCGCGGGGTTTGATAACTTTTGTCAAAATAAATATGAACACACACCTCTTGCTAACGAACACTTATAGAGTTAAGTGTCCACAATGAACATATATTGTTAACCTTGCAGCCAAACACTAGACACTTATCCTAGAAGGATGAATAACCTTATTTATAAGGACAAATTTATTAGTGCCATCAGTAATTTGGAGATAGTTGAAGTAACCTATAATTCGGTAGGGAAAGGCCTCGTGACACAAGAACTTATACCCCTCGATTTCGGTCCTTGGCGACGACATAATTCAAGCGAACCACTCTACCACTTTTACTCAACAAGTACACCTCCACATCCGGTTCCACTTCGACTAGAACAGATTATAGAAATCAAAAAGCTCGAAAAGAAGTTTGATCCTGCAAACATTATTGACTGGATTCCAAGGTGGCACATTGTACGAGATTGGGGAGTATACTCACAAGTGATTAATAAACTAGGTCACAGGCACCTAAAGAGACTCGGTCACTCTCGTGGCTAGATTAATTCACTTCGTTCCTAATATAGCTCACTCATGCGACCCCGACTCGTCGACCCAGAGGGTCCCCGACTTCGTCTTTCGATTCCCTCCGGGATCTACAAACGGCAACGGCCCAAATGCATACACATTTGGGCCGGCCGATTTGTGCACCCGGAGGGACTCGAACCCCCGACGACTGATCCGAAGTCAGTAATGATATCCACTTCACCACGGGTGCAGTAGAGGGCAGTGTACTACCGAATAGGTAAAAACTCAACCAGCGGACAACCCAAAATGCTTCATAATGGCTTGAAATACAAGGAGACCATCAGTTTCCTTGGGAAATTTTTCGAGATGAAAAATAGTACCGATGTGAGGTCGAGTAGTATGGCCGAACAGTAGTACGCCACGAGGTGACGCAAGAATCGGGTACAACGGTGTTTTTACTGACTCGATAATCCATTGGTGGCCTTCATACACACAAAGTGGGGAAGGGATAGCCAGAGGATTAGGCGGGACCTCGTAGGTAAAAAAGCCTTTTAGCTTCTGCTCGGGCCCAAGATGGTGTAATGTGCCGCCATACGCTTCAACTAGTAGTTCGGCACCATAACAAATACCGAGCAAAGGCTGTGTCTGGCGCGGAATCCAGGCCAACAAATCAGCTAGTATATGATGAAAATAGGGGATAGGATAGGCATTACTACCTGATAAAACAATCAGATCGTGTGGGGCGACAGGATATCGCTGGGGTACTTCTAAGGCCGGCAAGACTTCAACCTCAGCCTCTGGAAATAACGCATCAATCCGTGTTGGATAGTGCATACCATTATTCACAATCAACACGCGCATAGTTAAAAGTATAGCAACAAAGGCACACAAAGTCTGTTTCTGCTACAATACCACTATTATATGATTCGTATTACTGAAATTCCATTAGAAGTTAGAGCTGTGGCTGAAACGCTTGAAAACGCTGGATATGAAGCGTATTTGGTTGGTGGGTGTGTCCGTGACTTACTGCTTGGTAAAAGTCCCAAAGACTGGGACATCACCACTGATGCAGTGCCCGACGCTATCATGAATCTTTTTCCAGATAGTTACTGTAATAATGACTATGGTACGGTCGGAGTAAAGACGCCAAGCGACGATCCTCGGCTTCATGTAGTAGAAGTTACTCCATACCGCAGTGAGGGAGAATATTCTGATGCCAGACGCCCTGATTCAGTGACATTTGGAGTGTCTTTGAGTGAAGATTTGGCTCGTCGTGACTTTACCGTAAATGCTATTGCATTTCGCCTAACCGATGAAAAAATCGTTGATTTGTATGGGGGAATGGCTGATCTTGAAGCCAAACGCCTAAAGGCCGTAGGTGACCCGAATGAGCGTTTTGCTGAGGATGCCTTACGGATGATGCGAGCTGTGCGATTGGCTGCTGAACTACAATTTGTGATTGATGCCGACACCATGCAGGGAATATTTAGCAATCGCGACCGACTTGGTCAGATTGCAATTGAACGTATTAGTACCGAGTTTACGAAATTGGTCATGTCCGAAACACCCATGCAGGGGATAGTTTTTTTAGAAAAATTAGGTCTACTGCCCTATGTATTGCCAGAAATTGAAGAAGCGATTGGTTGCGAACAAGGTGGTATCCACGCGTATGACGTCTTTGAGCACTTGTTGCGCACGATGCAGGCAGCAGCAGACAAAGGCTATAGCCTAGACATGCGACTAGCGGCATTACTTCATGATATTGGTAAACCAGCCACTCGTCGTACAGGGGGCAAAAATAAACTATACACCTTCTTTGGCCACGAGGTGATAGGGGCTCGTATGACCAAAACCATACTTGAGCGGCTCAAACTACCCCGCGAAACTATCGATTCTGTCGTTAATTTGGTGCGTTGGCATATGTTTTTTTCTGATCCAGATGAGATCACGCTAGCGGCGGTACGTCGCACCATCACCCGAGTTGGTGAAGAAAATATTGAAAATCTCCTTAATCTGCGGGTTTGTGATCGTATTGGTACCGGACGTCCCAAAGAACAACCATTTCGCTTCCGCCAGTACAAAGCAATGGTAGACGAAGCACTCCGTGACCCAATTTCGGTCAAAATGCTCAAAATGGATGGTCTACGCATTATGGAACTAACCGGTGAAAAGCCAGGCCGCAAGCTAGGTTATATATTACATGCACTACTTGAAGAAGCACTGGTAGAACCAAGTAAAAATAACGAAAACTATCTAGATAATCGAGTAAAAGAGTTGATTTTGCTTGATGAAGAGACTCTCAAAGCACTGGGGGAGGCCGGTAAAGAGAAACAAGCCGAGGAAGAAGCAGCGGCACTCCGAGAAATCGCTCGAGAACATAAGGTTGGACAAGAAATTGCATAGAGAAGATCGAATACAAATTGTAAATGAAATAAGGAAAGGCCGGGGTTTCACTCCCGGCCTTTTCATTATATCCACAACATCACTGCAGTTACTCGTCTGGGACTTACGACCCACCTTTGAAGGTCTTGATCTTTGCCAACCAGCCTGGTTTCTGCGCTTCTGCCAACAAAGCCGTTGCGAGGGCTGGGTGTAGCACGATACAACGTTTAAGGTTTCGAAAGTAGTAGATGAACTCCAAACACTGGCCATCGATCCGGGACACCAACTCGATCTGACATCGCTTCTTTTTGTAGTAAATCCAAACAGCTGGGTAAGCCGGTGTCACCTTTGTCAGAGCCGCACACAAAAGGTAAGCAAGCTCAGGGGAACACAGGATCGGCCGAGATGACCAGACCCCATAAATCACATCATCCTTCTCCTCCAAGAAGAATGACTTCGTATCTGGATCATACAGTAACCGATATTCGAAAAGCAATTGGGACGATCGTACTGAAGACGACTCGCCCTTATGGACATGACTTGCTTCCGCTAGCAGAACAGCATTAGCACTTCTTCGTACACTCATAGCGCACCTCACTTTCTGACCCAAGTAAACACTACTCTGCCACACAAAGTCAACTTGGAGTAAAGTGATATTCATTTTGGGGTTATTTTTCAAAGCCAGGCGAAGGAAATCGTAACTTTGCTGAAAGAGGTGTATATAGATATACATTGACTGAAGCA
>JBJORD010000051.1:0-8067 GCA_046049585.1 Candidatus Parcubacteria bacterium | reverse complement strand
GACTGCAAAGAACCTGGCCTGGTTAATAGTTACATCACCGCCAGTCATACGTACCGGGGCCTCACTACCAACTTGACGCATCAAGGCATTGGTATCTGCGTCAAAATAATAGGCAATGCGTCTATTACTGGCTCCGTTAGTAACACTGGTACCCGCTTCACGAAACGAGATGCCGTCATTACCGCTTAAACAATCGGCTGAAGCCGATGCACTGCCTGTTACACCAGCAGCGGTTACTTGTGCTACAGATCCACAGTAATACTCAGTACCGGTACGAATTTCGCGCGTCATACTATCGAGAGCGAACGATAAATTGCTCATCGCTGACTGCTCTGCCACCGACTGCGAATTACCACCAATCACCACCAGCAATGTTCCGACAGTTGTAGTAGCAATAATAGTAAACAGCGCCAAAGACACTAGCATTTCAATCAAGGTAAATCCGTGCATTTTTGTGACGTGTACCATGTCTTAATAGGTTACCACAGCGATCTGACCAGTCCTTGTTACTTCTACCCTACGTACATCACCAGTACCATTGGTCGTCACATCGGTACGGGCCACATGCACCGAGGCTACCCCATTGGTATAGGCACCCAAAGTGGTGCACCCACTACTGTTAACACAAAAGTATCCGTCAAAGTTTGGCCGCAAAAATGTAATACCCATAGTGGTGTGAAGTGATGAGACATCAGGGAGTGAAAGTGCTCGAATCTCAAATCGCCGATCAAGTTTACCGACGAGTCCAAGCTGCTCGCCCGCATCAAACGTCCCGTTGTTATTGGTATCACCAAACAAAGTATAGGTGTGTTGGGTAGGCGTACTGGTATCAAAGAACACTCCATAACGCCTAGTTGACTCGTCTCCCCCACTGACTGCCAACATCTGTGCCTGACGCAAAGTAAAAGCTACTTCGTACGCCTGGTTGCGCAAAAGTACTGCGCCATTAAATGACGACTGGCGAGTAACGACCACTGTCGTCAACAGCGCCATGATTGAAATACTCACCATGAGTTCAACCAAGCCAAAGGCGCGGGTAGTGATACTGTTAGATGGGGTTCGGTATAACATAAGAGATAAGAGCGAGCACATCAGTCTGCAAGAGATACACCAGCAAAAAAGCAGCAATCAAAAACGGAGCAAACGGTACCTCACTTTTCATTGTAAGCTGTGGGACTCCATTTCGTAAGAGTGATTGTCCCCTCTTTTGTTGTAGTTTCTGCCACAAAATCAAACCAAGACTAATTACTGTACCTATCCAAAATGCCAACACAATCATTGAAAAAGTCCCCATAAGGCCCACCATCGCAGACAAGGGGATGGCCAACTTTGCATCACCAAAGCCAATCCACCGACCGGCTGATATTTTCCATAACCCAGCAAAGAAACCAAACCCGCCAATTATGGCCAGTAGTGTCATCAGTAGTTCTGTCAGATCAGGCACCACATACCAGTTGTATGTAACATGAAAAACGGCAATCATGCTAAGGGTATAGACCAAGCTATTAGGGATAACTAAGTGCATGATGTCATAGACTGTAGTAACCACCAAGATCGACACCAAAACCCACAACAAAGGCCATAACCACCAGACCGGCTCTACCCATACCACCAAGACAAATAATAATCCGGTGAGCAATTCGACCACAAAGTACCGACTAGGAATATACGCGGAACACGATCGACACCGACCCCGCAACACTACATATGAGACCAAAGGAAATAAGTCATACCATGAAAGTGGCGTTTGGCACGACAAACAGTGTGACGAACCAGACAAAGATTTACCAGTGCGAAAACGGTAAATAACCACATTGAGGAAACTGCCGATAATCACCCCAAAACCACCTACCAGAAATACTATTTGCCACCAGGGTATTAGCGTAAAATCAATCATGAGCATAAGTATACAATACCACCCTACAAAGTTTTGAACACACTAACAAAAAAGCGCCTGAGGCGCTTTTTTGTTAGTGTGTTTTGCAAAATGATTAACTTGCTGAACAAACAACAGAGTTAGCTGCTTGTAATGTAGTGCGACGTCCACTAAAGCCAGTTGAATCTGAACAGAAGAATCCACCGCCGTTAAGTGGTGCCGATAGTACCCAGGCACTAGCACTAGAGAAACAGTAGGTAGTTTGACTACCAGCTGTTGCGACCTGCACTGCACCACCTGTAGTTACCGTATCGCTACCAGGAGCATTGGTGACAATAGCTGCCGTGAGTGTTGCGAGACCACCGGCGCCAGTACAGACGTTGGCGTATGAATTGGTGTTTGCTGTATAGAACAATTCTGCTTGCGCCTTGGCTGAGTTAACTGAACCTTGGATAGAAGCATCGTTACCACCTTGACGAGCGTTACCGAGCGAAGCCAATACTGTAGCCGCAAGGATACCGATAATAGCGATCACTACGAGGAGCTCAATGAGCGTAAAACCACGCCCCATTTGAGTTTTAAACATATTGTTTAAAGAAATTAATTAATTAAGTGACTTCATTCAGATATCAGCTGTATACCTTAATGATAGCCACAGCCTGCGTTGTACGTGGCTTTATATATTATACGAGGATATACAGTCGCATGATACGGTCTACGGTGTGGACAACAGGCATCATGCTCTGCGATGCCTGCACGTAATAACAAACCTATACCCCAGTAGTGATACTGTAAATTGGCATCAACACCGATGCAAGCAAGAACCCTACCCCAAGACCAAGCATCACAATCATCACTGGTTCAATGAGACCAATTAAAGTATCAATTGCATTATTTACCTCGCGACGATAAAACGTAGCCAGAGTATTAAGAATTTCTGAAAGACTACCTGTCTCTTCACCCACGCGTATCATCTGTGATAACACACCAGGTATTTCGGGATACTCTTCGATGGCATCAGCGAACGACCGACCTCCCTTTACATCAGACAACGTAGCAACAAGAATTTCTTGGTATACAGCATTTTCTACCACTTCACTAGTTACCTCAAGGGCCGGCACAATCGATACACCGTTACTTAGCATCGTGGACATGTTGTCACAAATGCGAGTTAGGATGAGTTTTCGTCTTAGGTCCCCTACATAAGGTATGCCCAGTAAAAATTCATCCATATAGCGCTTACCGATAGGCGTCTTAATAAACTGCCAAAATCCAACAATACCAAAGCTTAAGAAGACCAAAATTACTCCTAGCCAAGCCACCAAAAAATCTGAGGCTCCGATTACGATCTTGGTATAGATAGGCAACTCAGCACCAGAATCAACCAAAATCTGCGCTACTTTTGGAATCACGAGTGTCATCATGAGAATCATCACTATAAAGAACACAGCAATCACAAAAGCTGGGTAGATCATTGCATTACGTGCTTTTGATGAAATTTCGTAGGCGCGATCTAGGTAGTCAGCCAAATAGTTGAACGACTTATCAAGTGAACCAGACTCTTCTCCAGCGCGTACCAAATTGACATAAAAAGGCGAAAATACAGTTGGGTGTGCTGATAGTGCTCGTGATATTGAACTTCCACCTTGTAGTTCTTCTACAATCTGATTCATGGTGTTCTGCAAGTAGGTGTTATCAATTTCGGCAGACAACAAGCGAAAGATACGCAACGGGGATACATGCGCTTGGAACAAAGTGGCAATCTGGCGAGATAGAATCACTATCTCTTTGGTCGAAACACCTTTGAATAGATTGATTTCAATATTAAATAAGCCCGTCTTTTCTTCTACAGCTTGAATGGCAGTTATGGTGTAGCCTCGTTTTTGAACCGCTACAATGGCCGACTCTTCTGTCGCGGCCTCTACCGTACCTTCGCGTTGGACATTGGTATTATCAATGGCAGTATATTTAAATAACATACAAATTAAATGAGGCGCTCAAGCCCTTTAGGGTTGGACGAATAAAGGAAGGCGTTCTCGACGGTAATTTCACCCCGTTGTACCAACTGGGCCAAGGTACGATTCATATCTATCATCCCCTGCTCCAGACCTGTTTCAATCACTGAGTACACTTCGTGGGTGCGACGTTCACGAATAAGATTACTGACAGCAGTATTATTAATCAATAATTCATAGGCTGGTACTAACCCGCCATTAATTCTCGGTATGAGTCGTTGTGAAAAAATTGCAATGAGCGACGAAGCCAACTGGGTGCGAATCTGGTCTTGTTGTGAGCCCGGGAAAGAATCAATAATACGATTGATGGTTTGAGCAGCATCGTTGGTGTGCAACGTAGCGTAGACCAAGTGACCAGTCTCAGCTGCGGTAACAGCAGTAGAGATTGTTTCAGGACTGCGCATTTCACCGATTAGAATCACGTCCACATCTTGTCTAAAGGCAGAGTGCAAAGCCGTTTCAAAACTATCAGTATCTATTCCCACTTCGCGCTGATCAATCATTGCCTTTTCAGGGGTATAGACATATTCAATTGGATCTTCGATGGTAACAATATGGTCAGCTCGCTTTTGGTTGATACGATTTACCATTGCTGCAAGTGTTGTCGACTTGCCTTGACCAACCGGACCAACACACAAAAAGAAGCCTTGGTTACGTTCGGTGAAACTTTCAAGGATGGGTGGCAGGTTCAGTTCTTCGAGGTTAAGTATGACATTAGGAATCAATCGCAATACTACAGATATATGGCCTTTTTGATAAAAAGCATTACCGCGAAAACGAACCTTATTGGCATTTTCGTACGAAAAATCTACTTCCCTACGAGTATTTTGCAAGGTTTCTAAAAAGTCTGGACGCAATAGTACTTTGGCAAACGATGTGACATCGATGTCGGTCAAGATTGGTTTGCGTACCAAAGGAATAAGTGATCCACTGACTCGGATAGATGGATGACTACCAACAGACAAGTGTAAATCCGAACCGTGCTCATGCACTACGGTATCAATAAGTATTTCGAGTTCTTTTTTGTAGTCGACAGCCATATGATTTATTTCTTTTGCTCTGCTACGATTTGTTCGACTTTTTTAACTACTTCGCTTGGTACTGACTGGGCTTTGATGATGTACCCAATCGCTCCAGCTGCTCTGGCTTCGTCGATATCCTGATCCTGACCTTGGTTTGATAACACAATAAATTGTACCGTGTTATCTGCGTGAATTTTGCGTAATTCAATCATCAATTCTACCCCTGTCATGCCAGGCATGATCATATCAACGATAATCAAATCAAAAACATCAGTCCCCTGCTCGATAATACGCAAAGCGTCGGTAGCATGAACTGCCGTAATGACGGTATGTCCGCATTCAATAAACTTGGTAGCATACATGTCTCGCAAGAACGTATCGTCATCAACGAGTAGTATTTTCATTACTTGTTATTATAGCCTCATTTTCAGCCGGTGGCGGAGGGTTATCGACAGGTACAGGATCAAGCATATCATCATCGCTTATTTTTGATCCAAAATTATTCATTTCTTCAAACGGAATTTTATGCTCAAGCATTTTTACAATCGCATCTTCTTGCATGGTCATAAAGCCATTACGACGTGCTTCTGTATAGATCGCCTCTTCAGAGGCATTCTTGAGAATCAAACCTTGAATCACGTCGTTTACCTCAAGCACTTCCATTACTGCAATACGACCCTTGAGTCCAGTTGTGCTACCAGGACTTGGTTCGGGATGCAGCATGGTACGACTCTTTGGTATACGATCCTTAAATTGAGCCGGTAGTGTTTTGAATTGTGATTCCATCATTAGATTTACACTCTCCCCAATTGGCATCTCGGTTCCTGTACCTGGCTTGATACGCCGCGCCAAGCGCTGTGCAATCGCAAGCTTAAGTGTTGGCGCAATCAAGTATGGATCGACTCCCATATCAATCAAACGTGGGATCACCCCAATCGCATTATTGGTGTGAATAGTAGATAACACCAAGTGACCAGTAAGGGCAGCCTGAATAGCCAGTTGGGCTGTTTCTTTATCACGAATTTCTCCTACCATAATGATGTCAGGATCCTGACGGAGCGCAGCGCGCAAACCAGCCGCAAAGGTATAACCGATTTCTGGTCGCATCTGGGACTGACTGACCCCCTCGATATCATATTCAACTGGATCTTCCAGTGATAATACGTTTTGTGTAGCTTTATCAATTTCAGCCAACATCGAATACAATGTAGTTGATTTACCTGAACCGGTTGGTCCCGAAATAAGAATGATTCCATACGGTTCTTGTAGTAGACGTTTAATGGTTTCGAGATGATGTCCGTCAATACCCACGTCTTCGAGTGTACGCACCCCCTTTTCATTATCAAGAATACGCATTACTACTTTTTCACCATGAGAAGTAGGCAAAATGGATACACGAAAATCAACCTTACGACCATCAAAAGTAGCTGAAAATCGGCCGTCTTGTGGCTTACGTCGCTCGTCGAGCCGCATTGAAGACAAGATCTTGATTCGCGCCGAAACTGCCAATTGCACATTTGTTGGCAATTCTAAACTAGTTTGCAAGACACCATCCACCCGAAACCGTACCGCCAGTTTTTTACCGGTTGGTTCGATATGGATATCAGACGCATTACCATCGATAGCATAGCGCAAAATAGTAGCTACGATTTTTGTGACTGGCGCATCTTCCTTGATATGCTCCATTACATCAGTTGGTTCATCCCCTTCAGGTGAGCTACTATTCTTGGCAATCTCTGAATCCAACTCCCCTTCTAGTGATACTAGTGCATTGGTTACTTCTGCTTTAATGTTGGCATAAAAAGCTTGTGCCCGCTTGATATCCAAACTGGTCAAAAATACCAACTTATACGGCAAGTTGTGTTTGATACTAATGAAGTTAAGCGCTTCACGTAATTGAAAGTCGTCTGGGTTGTTTGATCCCACCATCAACACTCCATCTTCAATTCGCAATGGTGCAATTACATAGTGAAGCGCCGATTCTTCAGGGATAATTGCCAACACTTCTGCCGACACTCGGAAGTCTTCATCAAAGGTGAAGGCTGGTACTTCATAAAAATCAGCAAAAACTTGTCTGATAGTTTCTTCAGACACACCAATCTCGCGCACGAGATCTTCTACCGTTCCAGATCCCGTTGCCTGCTTTGCGGCAATGGCTTCAAGATGCTCTGGAGTGAGTACACCAGCTTTTACAAACAAATCGATAACATTCATAGCAAGATCTTTACTCAGCAGCTACCTCCTGACCTGGCAATGGAGCAAATAGATCATCTTTTCCAACCGGGCGCTCGACGAGATTGGGCGTAAAGGAACGTAACGAGGTAAAGCGGCTATCACTAAAAAGTACTGGTGAAATATTCACGGAATCAAGGGTGTTGCGATGAGCAATAAAAGCTTGGGTCTTGGCGAGAACCTGATCAGACAGTGGTGATACTGCGTCCGGACTTAGCTCAAAATCATTACCTTGAATAAACACAAAGTAGCCAAGCACCAAAAGGGCGGCTGCACCAAGAAGTAACGGGAGACTGTGGGTTGATTGTGACATAACTAATTATTCAATAACAGCTCGGTTATTTGCTGAAGGTCGTGATTCACCAACTAAAGCATCAGCTTTCAATGAGTAAACGACCAACTTAATTGTAGCACTCACAGAATCACCTTCATTTGGAGTAAGTTCTACTGTCTCAACATACAGTTGATATTTATTGGTTTCTAACAATGAAAAAAGGTTTTTGATATCTTGATAGCTTCCAGTTACCCCAAGAGAAAATGTATGTGGAACTAGATCACTCTCCACTTCTACCCCGTCCTCTATCAGGCTGGCATCACTTGGCACGTCGGCAAAGTCTAGTGCCAGGACCTTACTACCTGACTCTGCGACAATTGCCTCGATGTCACGCAATACGGCAATTTCATCTACACTGTTTGGCAGATAATCATTAAGGGCATTCTTTTGTGCATTGGCAATTGAATCAATTTTTTCGATGTGACTATCCAGCAGACTATTCACCCCAGTGACTCTGTCGAGTTCAACTTGGTACTGAGCAGTCTTGTTCTTGGTGGCATTGATAGTTTCCACTGTCGGCATAACATACAAAAACACAATGCAGCCAGCTAGAGTTATCATCCCAATTTGTATAAATAATGAGTTAGA
>JBJORD010000050.1:0-8543 GCA_046049585.1 Candidatus Parcubacteria bacterium | reverse complement strand
TAAGCAGCTTACTAACATGCGCGCGTCTGGTAGTGATGATGCGATTGTACTCACTCCTCCAAAGACTATTTCGATCGAAATCGGTCTCGAAATCATCGCTGATGATGAATACTTGGAAATTACTCCACAAAGTGTCCGGTTGCGTAAAGCGAAGCTTAAGGAAGGCGAGCGAAAGCGCGGTTAATCAAGAAGCACTAACAAAAGCCACTTGTCACCAGACTGGTGGCTTTTGTTTTGTATGAGAGTGAGGTATCGTGTAGTCAGCAAACAAGGGAGAGAAGCATGAGTCCTTTTGAAGCTTGGCTACGGGCCAAGCTCTTTGGTCCACAAATTTGTGGTCTGGAGGTGCGGGAAAATGGCATGTTGATAGACATTGCGCCAGCAGTGCATGACTAAGCTACGGCCATTTATTTGGCGCACGAGTACACGCGAGGCGCAGTGTCAACCGTGTCATACGGGGTCTATTGCCTGACTTGGTGGATCTGAAGATGATGAAGGCCAGGCTTGTACGCCTGGCCTTAGTTGCATCTACTGTTGTATACTGTTGTTATGAAATATGTAACTATCGGTTTGTGTTGTGTTGGTGCAATAGGCTTGTTGTTGTACATGGTATCAAAACCAGCTGAAGCCCCTACTAACAGTACAGAAACTACTTCTAACTCAGTTACAGATATGAATACTTCTACCAAACAACTACCAACAGTGCACCCCGTTGACCATGCCAGCTTTGTGCTCGACTGGGGTGATGTGGTTGAGTACCATGATCCAGTTGGTGAAGCAGCAGGTTATACCGTACATGGTTTACCAGATCGCATCATTTTGACGCATAGTCATGGTGATCATTTGGATATCCCGTTACTCGAAACAATCGTTACTGATGCTGTGGTACTTATTGCACCAGCTGAGGTGTACGCCAAGCTACCACCACGGATACAGGCGTTGACTACCGTCGTGGCCAATGATGCGTCGCATACAATAGGAGATACGACATACACCGCTATCCCGATGTACAATACTACCGAAGGAAAGACTAACTTCCATGTCAAAGGCGTCGGTAATGGCTATGTGATTGAAAAAGGTGGTGTTCGTGTGTACAACGCTAGTGATACCGAAGACACACCAGAGTTTCGTGGTCAAACCGATATAGATATTGCTTTTGTCCCGATGAATGAACCATTCACTATGAGTGTCGAGCAGGCGGCGGCTGGTGTCTTGGCCATGCAACCAGATATAGTATATCCGTATCACTACCGTGGGCGTGAAGGCGTCTCTGACATTGCTCGTTTTAAGTCTCTGGTGGAGGAAAAGAACAAAGATATTAGCGTTATTTTGGGAGATTGGTACAAATCAGCAGAATAGTTGCAAAATATTCAAATTACTATATAATCCAACGAGCTTTAAGACCTACGTTCGCTGAAGGTGTCCCCTGTGATACTGGAGAACCAATGGGCACAAACCGCGCATTATTATGCGAGCTTGTGCTCGCGCAATAATGCGCGGTTTGTCATTGTGGTCCGCTAAAGCGTCTTTATAAGATAATCCACATAGAGATGAAGTTTATTGTTGGAACTAAAGACCGGATGACTCAGGTTTTTGACGCTACTGGCGTTTGTCATCCAGCTACTATCCTACGGGTAGAGCCAGCCACGGTCACCAAGATCAAAACAGTAGAATCTGACGGCTATGATGCCGTACAGTTGGCTTCTGGATCACAAAAGGATCATCGTATCGCCAAGGCCCAAAAGGGACAGTTCAATGGCGCTGCTCTCGTACGAGAGTACCGTCCAAAGGCTACCTATGGTGAAACGATTGATGGAGTGACTCTCGGTGCAACTATCGATGCAGGCATTTTTGCCCCAGGCGATACTGTTACGGTGAGTGCTCTTTCAAAAGGTAAGGGTTTCCAAGGTGTAGTGAAGCGTCACGGTTTTGCCGGTGGTCGCCGCTCACATGGTCAGAAGCACTCAGAACGTGAACCAGGATCCATTGGATCAACTGGTTTCGGTCGAGTAATCAAAGGGTTACGTATGGCAGGTCGTATGGGTGGTGATCGTATTACGGTCAAGAACCTCACGATTCTCCAGGTAAACCCTGCAGAAAATCTCATTTTGGTTAAGGGAGCAATTCCTGGTCGACCAGGATCATTAGTAGAAGTACGCGCAAGCGCTAAGTAACGAGTTAGTATGAACGCAACAATCTATACTACAGACGGCAAGGCAGAAGGAAGTATTGTACTTCCGGCTACCGTCTTTGAGGTGGCGTGGAATGCTGATCTCGTGCACGGCGTTGTTATTGCTATGCAGGGTAACGCGCGCGCTGGAACAGCTCATACCAAAGATCGTAGTGAAGTACGAGGAGGTGGTAAAAAGCCATGGAAGCAAAAGGGAACTGGTCGAGCACGACATGGTTCTCGACGCAGTCCGATTTGGGTAGGAGGAGGAGTTGCTCACGGGCCACGTACTGAAAAGGACTACAGTGTAAAGCTCAACCGTAAGGTAAAGGCCAAAGCACTCGCTACTGTGTTGTCAAAGAAGCAAGCTGACGGAGAAATTATCTTTGTTGATGGTGTCTCGTTTGCTGAACCAAAGACAACAGTTGCCAAGACTATTGTAAAGGCTTTGGCTACAGGTAGTGGCAATGCTGATCTGGCTACGAAGCGCAAGAATGCAGCACTAGTTGTGCTCACTAAGCGCGACGAAGCAATTGAGAAGAGTTTCCGCAACTTTGGCAACATTGAAGTGGTACAGGTGAAGGATATTAACCCAGTTGATTTGCTTACGTATAAGTACGTAATCATGACTGCTCCTACAAGTGCTATCGAGGCTCTCGAAAAGCGTGTAGCAACAGTATCAGCTACTAAATAAGTATTATGGCTCTCTTCAGTCGAACTAAAAAAACAACCGAAGATACTGCCGTGGTAGCAACCAAAGCTGTCTCATCAGCCTTGCCTACAGATCGTAATCTCTCAACTGTCCTCGTGGCACCAGTGATTACTGAAAAGGCAGTGTTGAAGCAAGACAGTAAAGTGTACACATTTTTTGTGCGCAGAGATGCCACAAAGCACATGGTACATGATGCTATCGTAGCGTATTACAAGGTGACGCCGGTGCGAGTAAACATCGTCAACAAATTACCACGTATTGTTGTCTCAGGTAGTCGCGGTCGAGCGATGAAGCAGTCTGGGTACAAGAAGGCCTACGTCTATCTTAAGGCCGGTGACACTATTACTCTCGCGTAATCCATTTGTATGAAAGCATATAAACCTACATCAGCTGGACGTCGTGATGGTTCAGTCATCGAATATAAGAAGAAGTTGACCAGTACACAGAGTAATCCACTCAAGTCTCTCACCAAAGGTGGTAAGAGTAGTGGTGGACGCAACAATATGGGTCGTACCACCAACCCAAACCGTGGTGGTGGACACAAGCGAACCTACCGTCTTATTGACTTCAAGTTTGATAAGAAGGATATCCCAGCTCGTGTAGAGACCATTGAATATGACCCATACCGTTCTGGCTTTATTGCTCTGGTTCTGTACAAAGACGGTGAGCGTCGTTACATCTTGGTACCACAAAACGTATCAGCAGGAGACGAAATCATCACTTCAGAAACAGCCAAGCCAAAAGTTGGTAACCGTTTGCCACTTGGTAACATTCCCGTTGGTACCTTTGTATACAACGTCGAATTGAAGCCAAACGCTGGTGGACGCATTGCCCGCGGTGCTGGTACCTACGCTGAGGTGGTGGCACACGATGGTGGGTACACCCTCGTGAAGCTCCCGTCATCAGAAATCCGCAAGATTATTTCTTCTGCCTGGGCATCAATTGGTGCCGTGTCTAACGAAGAATACCGCTTGGTGGATCTTGGTAAGGCTGGACGTGCTCGCCATCGTGGTGTCCGTCCAAAGACTCGAGGAAGTGCGAAGAATGCCGTTGACCATCCACACGGAGGTGGTGAAGGTAAGGCTCCTCGAGGACACAGACGTGCCCGCACTAAGCAGGGACGACCGGTCGGAAAGGGTCAAAAGACTCGTTCACCAAAGAAGTACTCAAACAAGTTTATTATCGAACGCCGCAAGCCAGGTCGCTTGATGCGCAGTCGCAACTAAACTCAGCGTACACAACAAAACAACTGCGTCTTCTAGACGCAGTTGTTTTGTTTTGATTGATTGTTAGGAGATACCGAGAGTGTTTAGAAATGTTCGTAATTCGTCACCACTAATCTTTCGGTACTGATTAGGCTTCAGGGCGCCTACTTCAATATTTAGTATACGGACTCGTTTTAGTGATTCTATCTGGTACCCCAACGCAGCGCACATGCGGCGGATTTGGTGCTTCTTGCCTTCGGTAATCGTCAAGTTAAAACGTTTATTATTCTTGGGTGATGGTACAGCGATAGCTGCTTTAGTGCGGTATCCTTCGATATCGACCCCAATCTCCATTAGTTTACAAAAAGCAAGTGTTACAGGTTTGTCTACCGTAACAACGTATTCCTTTTCGTGATTTTGTTCAGAATCCAAGAGCGGGCCAGTAATACGTCCATCGTTACTAAGAATGATGAGACCCTCTGAGTCTTTATCAAGGCGACCGACTGGAGTAACATCAGTAATACCGTAGTCTTTACGAAGACGGGTAGGGATGTCTATTTCATTTTCACTAGGGGAGTGGGTGATAATGCCACGACCTTTGTAATAGGCGATGTAGCGTTTACTTTTGGTGTTTCCAACGAGAGTAACAGTGTCTGTAGGTAGTACTCGAGCACCCACCAGGGCAACTTTGTCATTTATGAGTATTTGCTTGGTTTGAATGAGTACGTCAGCTTCGCGTCGTGAAGCGAGTCCTTGGTCAGCAAGGTACTTATTTAGGCGCACCCCTGGTAGGGTGCTAGTTTGTGTTGTGAGGGCAGGCGCTACTTCGGTGATTGTTTCTACCTTATGTACCTTACGTACCGTTGGTTTTTTTATGCGCTTAGCTACAGGGGCACGTTTTGGCCGTGATTTCCCGATGCGGGCAGTGGAACGTTTTGGCCCGCCGACACCATTAGTGCGACGACGGTTAGCGTCTTCTCGACGTCGGATAGGATTCATAGACAAAGATTATAGCACAAAAATTGAATTTTGCAATATATTAGTATTGTAGTCAAATACTATGGAAATACTACCGTGAAGCTGCTTTTGTGACAGACGAATAATACTAGAATCGCAATTAGCATCATCCTTCCATATATGGTGCTATACTACAGGTATAATTTCTATAGCTATGCTAAAAATTGTATTACTCGTTACCTTTGGTGTGTTACTGGTCGTATGTATCATACTATTACGGGATCGATTTACTGCGAAGCCGACTCAAGAAATTGTCGATCAAAGTCTTTACGAGAGAAAGGTACTGACCGAAATAGTGGAAACAGGCTACACCATTAGTCTCTATGGTGTGAGCAATTATCGCACTGATGTCAATCAATTAGATCCCGCATTATATAACAAAACGTCATTTGTGAGAGTCACCAATACTAGCGATTCGCCAATCGTCATTACTCACCCAAGTGGCAGTACCATTGGCTGGGCATTTAAAGCATCGAGTATCGTGGATGCTAATAATCCGCACATAGAGGCTGAACTGCCGTCGCACCCTATTGATGCAGCCGCTGTGAGTACCACTAATGCGACCATTGCACCAGGGTCATATTTTGATGTTAAAGGAGACCCACATCACATCACCCATGCCATTAGTTTTATCCAGCGTTCTTCAGTACCAATAACAGAGGTACTTATCACATATAGTATTAATTTTAGTATCGAACAAGCTGGTGAAACAACCAAGGTGAGTAAAACAATGGCTGCCCCTATGACCATAACGCTCCGCAACAACACACTGCTGTAAACCCTGGTGTTAGCAGTGTCTGAAGAGGCAACGTAGCTAGGTTTTTATTCAGAACTTGGTAGGGAAGTAATACTGCTATCTTGCACAGAAAGTTTGGCTAATTCGTGGGTTGCCAACGCTGTGGTTACTGCGCCAGTGTTGGTTTGTAGGACAAACGGCACGTGTGTCAGGGCCAATGTGTTAACACGGCTAGCTTTTGATGACTTTTGATGCAAAACCATAACAGTGTAAGTGGTCGGTTGTGGCTTTTTTGGACTCATACTAGTTTTGTTGGCAAAAACTAAACCAGTAGCAATACCGTCAGACGAACGTAGCCCTTCAGGAGTTTGTAATACATACGAAATCGTATTGTTTTGTTTGTCGCTCGTGCGCTTGGTGGTGGTTGGGACAGTGACTGTGTATCGATTATGGCTAAGAGTGAATGAGGTCAGGTAAAGGGTATGACGTTCATCAATGACATAGCCGCCTGGTTTATTGCTGATAGTAGCAGCTTCACTGGTGGCGGGCGCAAAAAAAGCCATCACTACGAAATAAAACATAATAACAATAGGCATCTTGGTATACTTTTTTGACATGGTTGCAGTATAGCATAAGTGTTTAGTCGTATTTTGCTCACTTAACAACTGCGCCTAAAGTGATATAGACAAGTAGTGTTTTTTATGATTATATATTGAAAATGAAATACTCTTTTGTCATTCCTGTATACAACGAGGCGGGAAATATTACGAAACTTCACAATGAAATATTCACTATTGGTAATCAATTGCTAGATTCTTTTGAAATTATCTACATAAATGACGGCAGTAAAGATAATTCACTCGAAGTTCTTAAAACCCTGAGTAATGCCACAGTTATCGAACTCAATCGTAACTACGGCCAAGCCACGGCACTTGATGCTGGTTTTAAGCAAGCAACAGGTGAATTTGTCATCTCACTTGACGGTGACGGACAAAACGACCCCTCTGATGTCCCCAAAATGCTCCAGTACCTGATCGACAATAATCTCGATGTAGTAGCAGGATGGCGTAAAAAGCGTAGTGATAAGGGTAGAATCAAGGTGTTAACCCGTATCGGTCGGTTAATGCGACGACTTATGATTAAAGATACCGTTCATGATACCGGCTGTACACTTCGTGTGTACCGCCAAGTTGCCGTTAAATCACTCGACCTACAGGGTGAAATGCACCGCTACATCCTCGCATTATTGCGTTGGAAAGGGTTCCGTATTGGAGAGGTTATAGTCAATGACCGAGCTCGCGTTTACGGTAAAAGTGCCTATGGTATGAGTAAGGCTATTCGTGGTTTCATTGACCTCGTATTTATTTGGTTCATCCACAAATACTCGCAGCGCCCGCTCCATATTTTTGGCTACGCCAGTCTGATTGTGTTCTTTGTCGCTTCTTTTTTCCTTGCTTACGCAGTTTACCAAAAGATTTTCCTTAATATCGGTATCAATCGCAGTGGACACTTCTTACTTGGTTCATTTGGTCTATTAGGATCTCTCATTATGTTTACGTTTGGTGTGGTAATCGATCTTCTCATTAAAATCCACCTCAATAACTCTCCAGTAGAAAAACGGTACTACATACGTGAGGTGATTAAAAAATAGTATGAAACGATTGCTGGTATTAAACTACGAATGGCCTCCATTAGGTGGAGGAGCTAGTCCTGTGTCGTATGAGCTAGCAAAACGGCTGTCAGAAACAGGGGAGTATGACATTGATGTAGTGACCATGCGTTACAAACGGTTGCCGAAATTTGAAGAAATAAACGCCAACTTACGAGTGCATCGTGTTTGGAGCCTTCGATCAAAAAAAGAAATTTGCCATCCATGGGAACAGCTGACATACCTTGTTACAGGCTATTTTAAATGTCGGCAACTCATCAAGAAACAACCGTTTGATATAAACCACACTCATTTTATTATCCCAACCGGAGTGTTGTCACTTGTGCTCAAAAAACAGTTTGGCTTACCATATGTAATTACGAGTCACGGAAGTGACGTCCCGGGCTTCAATGGAGATCGCTTTCAAACACTTCATAAGTTCACGGGTCCTGTGCTTCGAGCTGTAACACACAATGCAAAAAAGATCATTTCTCCATCTAATTATTTAAAAAAACTAATTATAGAACGAATCGAAGGTAATCTTGTTGAAAAAACAGTAGTGATACCAAATGGCATTGATATTGCAAAGTTTACCCCTCAAACAAAAACAAAAACAATTTTCTCTTCTGGTCGTCTACTGCGTCGCAAAGGTTTTCAATACCTGATTGAAGCTGTATCCAACGAAGATATTGGATATGAGGTTCATATAGCAGGTGACGGACCTATGAGAGCAGAACTGGAGGAAATGGCCAGAAAATCAAAGACAAAAGTAGTATTACATGGTTGGATAGATAATACTGGCAAGCAGTACAAAGACTTACTCGAACAAGCTTCAATATACGTATTAGCGTCTGAAAAAGAAAATGCTAGTATCGCTCTGCTTGAGGCGATGAGTGCGGGTTGTGCAGTGATAACGACGAATATTTCTGGGTGTCCTGAAACAGTAGGGGCGCAAGGTATTTTGGTTGGTGTTAAAAGTGGCAGTGAAATATATGAGGCAATAAAAGTGCTTAGTATAGACCAAAATCTGCTTGTGAAATCACAAAGGACAATGC
>JBJORD010000049.1:0-6414 GCA_046049585.1 Candidatus Parcubacteria bacterium | reverse complement strand
GTGCTGTGACTGATTGGGAGAGAATTGCTGTTGGTGAATATGAGGGACAACCTTTTTCATATCTGAAATTATTACCAAAGACTGGCCGAACACACCAGCTGCGAGTCCACCTTAAGGCCATCGACCGCCCAATTGTGCAAGATGTCTTATATAGTGGCAAATACCCTGATCAGTCCAATAACCTTGGATTACGTCGTTTGGCGCTCCATGCCCATATTCTTGAGCTTACATTGCCAAATGGTAGCCACGAACGCTTTATTGCCCCAATGCCTTTTTGTTTTGACGAAGCGGCTGAGCGACTGATTGCCGAGTAAGGCTGGTTGCCTACCGTGTTGCAGAATAAGGTTCTCTGTGGTAGATTAGGTCACGTTTTACACGGACAAATCCTTATTATAAACATTTATTATGAATACAGCATTACAGGGCGTCGTCATTTCGCCAGTACAGATGGCAGACCGTAAAGCTCTTGGTATCAAGTCAGGAGATACAGTAAAGGTACACCAGAAAATCGTCGATAAAGGCAAGACTCGTATCCAGATTTTTGAAGGATTGGTACTTGCTCGCAAGCATGGTGATGAGCCAGGAGCGACTTTCACTGTACGTAAAGTATCAAGTGGGGTCGGCGTAGAGAAGATTTTTCCACTCTACACGCCACTAATCGAGAAAATCGAAATTGTGAAGCGTGCCAAGGTCCGTCGTGCCAAGTTGTACTACATCCGCGAGAAGGTAGCGCGTGAAATCAAGCGTCAGATGCGCCGTATGTCACTTGTGTCTATGGCTACTGAATCAGAGACAGATGCCAACGCTCGCATCGAAGCTGAAGCCAAGGCCGTAGCCGATGCAGCCGCTGCTGCAGAAGCCGCTACACTCGCAGCTGCTACACCAGAAGTAGTACCAGCAGAAGAAGCAGAAGCCCCAGCTACTCCAACTCCAGAAGAAGAAAAGAAGGACTAAGTCCAACAAAAAACGACAACCACCTGGTTGTCGTTTTTTGTATGTTGCACTGATTTGCAAAAAAGACCATTACCGTGCATAATGTCGCCACTTGAGAAATCAAGTGTCACACCTGCCCAGGTGGTGAAATTGGCAGACACGCTACCTTGAGGTGGTAGAGCCCGCAAGGGTGTGCAGGTTCAAGTCCTGTCCTGGGCACAAAAACAAAACACGCACGAATAGTGCGTGTTTTGTTTTTGGTGTTACTCCTGTTATTTGCTGCGCCATTGCCAGACCCCAACTGCAAAACAAATACCAGCAATAATCAGCACTGAAAAGAATCCCTCACTGTTATTGATGGTGGTCATATCAACAAAATACGGCAGTACTAGGGCGTATACAGTGACACCAAGACTAGCCCAGATTTTGTCCCGTAGTGATGATAACAAAGCGATATGTGGCGGATGCCCAGCTACTACATCTGCCACCTCCTTGTTGGCTCTAAAGGCGGGATACCAGGTACTCCAGAGACTATCTTTGATAGTGAGTGGTGGTACCTTAACAGCAAACTTTTTGATGATAGCTGCTGTGATATAGATGTTTACGATTCCGGCTACAATCCAGCCGAGGAAGACTGATCCAATAGTACTGAGAAATACTCCTATACCGCCTGATTGGGCTACCATAGCGAGAATCAGAACAAGGGTGGAGCCTGGCAAGAAATTGCCCACAATGTATAACCCCTCAAAAAATATTGATAAAAAAGCTGCAATAAATATGTAGTGGGGTGGGATTGTATTAACCAGGTTAACTAGCTCTTCTACGCCAGGAATAGCAATACCCCATAAACCAAGTCCACTATAGAGTAACAAAACCAGACCAGAAGCAATCCAGACCAGGGCACTTCGTGTATGTGCTTCAGCAGAAGGTATGTGGGTCGGTGTCATAATTACTCATTGTACGTGGTATTTAAGTCTGCACAAACACTAATAAAAAGCCCCGCTTTTGGCAGGGCTTTTTATTAGTGTTTCGTTGTTTTTAATTCATCTCCGAGTGTCACATAGAGCTTTGGAGTAATGAGCTGTCTCTCAAAGAGCTCGTGTAGTACAGTCTCTTCGATTTTCTGTACACCACACTGCGCAAGTGTGCGTGCGAGTTCATCATAGCGTTCCTTGTGTTGTACTTCGATTTCTTTCATCTTTGCTTCCGACTTATTTTTGAATTGGTTATATAAGTCAGTTACTCGGTTTAGTACCTCAGATGAGAAAATGTGCTCGGCTTGTTCGGTACCAACGGCATCCAATTCCTTTAGTACTTTACGTGAGATGATACTCTGTGCGCGATAGTACATATAGAGATGATCAACTCTATCTTGTGCGGTCTCAGTATAAAGGAGACCTCGAACCAAGTTGGCTAGACGATCGAAGATATCCTTACCATCAGTGTGCATAGACATATCTGGGTCGAGATTGCCTGCCTCAATCGATTCGAGTTGCAGTTGTAGCTTGCCTGATAAGTGTCGGTAGACAGGCTCGTTTACTTCACCATGCTGGTACAATTCTTTCAAGTGCTTCTTCTCAATACCGATGGCAAACATGCGAAGTACGCGCTCGGTCAGGTCGCCAGTAGTTTCATTGCGTAGGGCCTGACAATTTTTTTCGAATTCACTATCATGAGAAGCGAGTAATTCGAGAGCCACTTTTTCATCGATGTAGCCACGGTTCTTATAACGTTCGATACGATCTCGTACCTCGTGGTGGATGAGTGCACGTGCCTCGAGTGACTCAACCTCCTCAATCGAAGTGAGTTGATCTAGTTTCAAGCGACGCATCAAGGCTTGGATAGTTGGTGCCTTGATGAATAGAGTAGCGGTAATACAACCAACCGTGATAGCAAGGAGGAAGTCTTTTGGACTGGTAGCAAGATTCCAACCAGTAACGGTAAGATCGTTTGGAATAAGCAGCACCATAGTTACTGCCAAGGCTCCACGGAGTGAACCCCAAGAGAGTAAGTGTTGCCAAGCCATCGGAACTTGTTTGTCTTTTGCACTTAAGGCATTAAAGGCACCAACTACTGGGTAGATAGAAATTGCGCGAGCGATAGCTACAACAATAATAGTTACAGCGATGATACCAAGCATAGACAAGCTGAGTTCTGTGACTGAGGCTACTATCACACCAATCAAGATAAAGATGAGTGAGTTGGCCAAGAACGCAAATTCACCCCATAGCTTCTCAACGAATTCTTCCGCTTTTGGATTGATTTTACTGCGACCGTAGTTACCCATCAAAAGAGCGGCAACCGTGGTGGCAATGATTGGTGATAGTGGTAGATGTAGATCACCAAAGTGGAGGTGATGTGATGCAATTTCAGCCCCGATGAACGTAATGTGAGCCAGTACGATTGTGAGTGTAATACTAGCCGTTTCGTTTTCTCGCGCCAGACCAACTAGCTTTGCAAAGATGCCTCCAACAATTACTCCAAAGATAATCCCGCCTATCATCATAGAAAGGAAACTAATTGAGCCTTCCATAATTGTAGTGGCTCCGTGGTATCCATTGATCACAATATCGAGGAGTACCAAAAACAATGCTACTGCGGTGGCGTCATTAAAGAGACTTTCGCCTTCAAAAATCAGTGAAAGTCTGCGGGGGGCTCCATATTCTTTGAACAAAGCCAACACCGCCACCGGGTCAGTTGCTGAAATCAGTGCGCCAAATAAGAGAGTTATTATAAAAGGCACCGAGTATCCAATCAGGTCAAGCAGGAAATAGAGACCGCCAGCAATAGCGAGGGTTGATACCACAAGTCCAACTATTGATAGAATCATAATGATCCAGGTATCTTCCACCATTCGTCGCACATTAATGTTGTATGCTGACTCAAAAATGAGGGTCGGCAGGAGGAGGTAAAAAAGTAGTTCTGGAGTGAGGTGAAATTCTTGGAAAAATGCAAAGACAGGGAACTGTGACAAGGCACCAATCGCCAAACCAATAATCACAAGAAATACAGTGTGTGGCAATTTGACTTTTCGTGCCCAAAAAATAGCGAGACTCGAAATGCCTAACATGGCGAATACAGCGAGCGTGGCGTTGGCGGTTAACATATATTTATGTGTACTAAATCTTCTAAATAGACGGACACTATACTCCTGCTTGTTTTGTCTGACAAGCATATTTTTTGCGTATTGGTGTGGTCTATTTTGGTTCTAGTGTGTTCATCACTTCTACAATGGTATTGGGTTTTGCGGCCAGCAAGATGATGTCAGCTCCCGCTCTTAGCGCCAAACGGCTACTCTCGGCTGGTGACCAGGTGTCAGTAATAGCTTGCATACTCATATCGTCGGTGATAATGAGACCATCAAACTGCAATTGGTCTCTGAGTACTGCTGTTAACCAGTATGGTGATAGGGTCACAGGTAGTGGATCAATATTTGGATAGGCGACATGAGCTGTCATGATGGCTTTTGGTGCTGAGGTAGCGATGTATGAGGCAAAGGGCATTATAAAGTCACTAGCTTGGTCTGGTGTAATACCTGATACCGGTAGGGTGTAGTGCGAGTCCACTTCGGTGTTGGGGTGGCCCGGAAAATGTTTTGCGACAGCCATTACTCCCGATACTTCTAGTCCTTCTGCCATAGCAATGGCAAGTTTCACGGGGTCGGTTGGGAATACTCGTTTATACAAAAATGAGTCAGGCTTAGTGGCGGTGTCGAGAACCGGTGCAAAGTTCATGGTAATTCCAAGGGCTGCTAATTCAGTCCCTCGTTTTTTACCCAGGCTATAAGCTCTGGTAATAGTGGTAACGTCTCTTTGACCAGTGGTGTCAAAGTCTTGGCCGCGCAAACGAGAGACAGGCCCACCTTCTTGGTCGATAGCAATCTGTAAAGGATAATCAACTGCTGCTTGCCAAGCAGCGGTCCAGTTTTTAATTTCTGTTACATCAGTCGGGGCACTCATAATAATAACGCCAGCTAATTGATATTTGGTGATAAGTGCCGTGGTGCTGGCGACTGGTGTAGTTGCCCAATGACCAATCATAAAATGTCTACCAAGGGGCAGAGGTGCCGAAGTGGCCGCGGTAGTAGGGATGTTCGTCTCATGAATTACTTTTTGTGTGTATTGTACGCCGACAAATACACCAATAGTGGCCACAAGTGCCATGCAGAGGAAAATATATCGCATCTATCTAGTATAGCGGAAAGTAGCTATTTACCTAAAACTTGCACAAAATACTAGATCCTCGTAGCATGGCTAGATGAGAAAACTTTGGAATAGACCAAACTTGCCAGTATGGAGTCTTGTTACTACTGATACCACTGGTACACATAATATGAATATCTGTACTTATGTGACAAGTGTATCGATGGAACCAAAGGTTCAATTAGTGGCGGTTTATAATGGTACTAAAACCTTAGAGAATATTGTGGCTGATCTAAATGCACCAGTGCTTTTACAGCTGTTGACTGAGGAACTGGCACCAGTTGTACGGATCTGTGGCCAACAGTCAGGTAAGACAATTGATAAGCTCACTAGCTTACAAAAGCGCTACGATATTTCTTACCATGCTGGGATCCCTTACTTCACCAAAGCTGCTGGAGTGATGATGCTACAAGACCAAATTCTGACCAATTGCGGTGGCGATCATCAACTTCTTACGGGACTGGTCACATGGTCAAAAAACCTGAATGATATGCCGATTCTGACCACAGACTATCTGAAAGATAACAAGTTCACTCGATAAACGAGTATTCAAAAAATACTCAGGCACTATTTGGAGCTAAACCATTTTTGGGCACTAGGCCTTCGATGTGGACAGCCAGGCCAACAGCAGGGTCGTTTTTTACCATGGCGCAAATCTTCGGATATCCGGACAAGATGCTTTTGGCGAGTATCTGCTTTTTTTACAATAGTGACATAACAAATCCATTCGTTCCGCGCCAGGGGAGTTAGTCCGTCCCAAAGTTCTTGTATGTCTTTATGTGTCTCTAATAACTTCCGTAGGTCGGCTGGCATTCGGTGGCGGAAGTCTTTGGTTGTGTTGGGTGTAGTCATGCACTAACAAGGATAGCAGAAAGGTTCTTTTTGGAGCAAATTTTATCTGCATGTGGCGACAGTAGTATTGTGGTAAAATCTATTCATGTCAAAACCTGTACCCTATATATCTAGTGATACCTTAGAAATACCAGCAGAACATTGTTGTGCTTTGATGACCTATCACATCGGTCAGTCATTAGATGATACAGATCCTGATGCCTGTGCCATTGTCTGCTACCCACATCCTGTCCGGTATGGCATTTGGTCCAAGGATCGGTCGTCCTCAACAGGAATTCATTTTTGCCCCTGGTGTGGTACGGCATTGCCAGGTTGTGACGATGAGGAGAAAATCCTTAGTCAAATATAGAATATTTAATAGAGGTCTTTTCAATTTATATGTTCATTTGGTATGAACTGTGTGTGAGAGATTGGGTGATGCGAGTAT
>JBJORD010000048.1:0-4888 GCA_046049585.1 Candidatus Parcubacteria bacterium | reverse complement strand
TATTAATGTCGGTATTGGTATCAATGACGTTGAAAGTGAGGTAGTGACTGTCAAAACTGGTGAACAGACGGCAGTGACTGTGACAGTGCGTAACACGCTAACCGACACCTTGTACGATATGGCTGTTGAGGTTGCGATCAAAGGCAATGTGCTGGTGCGCGATCGCGTGATTGTACCAAACGGTTTTTATGATTCAGTCAAAGATGTGATTCGGTTTGATCCTTCGGGCGACAGTAGTCTGTCCCAGGTTTCTCCTGGTCAGCAAAAGCAGTTTACCTTTAGTTTGCAACCAAGTGATCGTACCGAGACACCGTCCTTTACGGTGACTGCCAATGCCTACGCCAGACGGGTCGCCGAAACTCGGGCGACAGAACAACTAGTCGGTACCGCCAAAAGTGAGGTCAAATTCACTTCATCGGTGACTGCAGGACGTGAGCTTGGTCGTGGCAACCGCACCTTTGTCGAGTCAGGACCATTTCCACCAGTGGCTGATATCGCGACCACCTATACAGTCACCTTATTTGCCGGTGCTGGCGGTAATGATGTGACAGGTGCCGTCATGACCACCGCCTTACCACAATATGTCTCGTGGCAAAATCAACAGACCGGTGACGGCACAATCGTCTTTAATCCAGTCTCCAAAGAAATCACGTGGACAGCAGGTGATATCGAAGCTGGTAAAGAAAAACAAGTATCATTCCAGGTCGCTTTACTCGCGAGTCAAAACCAAATCGGTAGCACGCCAGCCATGCTCGCTGCCCAACGCTTCCGCGCCACTGATCGCTTTACTGGTGAAGTCGTACGAGCTGAAGCAGCTCCGCTGTCGACTGAGTTATCGGATGAAGCAGGCTATGAAAAAGGTAATGGGGTAGTGCGCAAAACCGCGGACGAATAGTATCCTATTTTGGGCACCACAAACTGAAGTGGTGATGTTGGTCTAAGGTCATTTTTGTGGTACAAATGTACAGTAATTACCACAAATATGTCGACCGAAACAACAACAGACACTACCGTTACTATGGATAAAATCACGTCGCTTTGTAAGCGTCGCGGGTTTGTGTTTCAGGGATCGGATATCTATGGTGGCCTTAAGGGTGCCTGGGACTTAGGCCCGCTCGGGGTAGCACTCAACAACCGTATCAAGAGTGAGTGGTGGAAGATGTTTGTCGAAGGTCGCGAAGATATGTATGGCCTTGATGCAGCGATCCTCATGAATGCCAAAGTCTGGGAGGCGAGTGGACATGTGGCTGGTTTTGTTGATCCATTGGTTGAAGATATCGAGACGGGCGAGCGTTTTCGTGCTGACCATCTTCTTAAAGATAATGGTATTGATGCTGATGGAATGTCACTTGAGCAAATTGATGCATTGATTATTGAAAAAGGAATTAAAAGTCCTAAAGGGAACTCTCTCTCAAAAGCACGTACTTTTAATATGATGTTCGAAACCCGTATTGGTGCGACCGCTGGTCCAGAAGGACAAGTATATCTCCGTCCCGAAACCGCCCAGGGTATTTTTGTGAACTTCAAAAATGTGGCGGATAGTATGTCACCGAAGTTGCCGTTTGGTATCGGCCAAATTGGTAAAGCCTTTCGTAATGAAATTGCCCCCCGCGAATTCCTTTTCCGTGTGCGGGAATTCGAGCAAATGGAAATCGAATACTTTGTTCGTCCCGAAGAGTGGGAAGCAAAGTTCGAAGAATGGCGACTGGCACTTTGGGCCTGGTTTGACCACCTTGGCCTCGCACGCGAGAATGTACAAGAATTTGAAGTGCCTGAAAATGACCTTGCCCACTACAGTAAGCGGACGATAGACTTTGAGTACAACTATCCAGGCAAAGGTTTTGACGAGCTCGCTGGTTTTGCATACCGTACTGACTTTGATCTTCGGGCGCATATGAATGCAAGTGGTGTCTCGATGGAATATGTAGAGTCTGATGGAACGAAGCTCGTACCCCACGTACTTGAGCCATCGTTTGGTGTTGGTCGTGCCTTGACCGCCGTCCTCTGTGAAGCGTACCGTGAAGATGAGGTAAATGGGGAAGTACGCACCTACTTGGCACTGCCAACCCACCTCGCACCATACCGGGCCTGTGTCTCACCACTATTAAAGAACAAGCCAGAATTGGTAGACAAAGCGCGTGGAGTATTTCAACTTCTCAAAAAGGAATTTGGTAATATCGCCTGGGACGACAACGGCAACGTCGGCAAGCGCTACCGCCGTCAAGACGAAATCGGTACCCCGTACTGCATCGTCATCGATTTTGACACCTTGGGTGAAAACCCCGACTTACTCGACACCGTCACCATCCGCCACCGCGATACAGGTGAGCAAGAGAGGGTAACGATCGCAGACCTTGTCAGTCGTCTCAAATAGCTGTACAGTATTTGTATGAAAACGCTACCAGTTACCGTCACCAAAAACAAGCGAGCTAATAAAACCACTTTTACAGTAGAATTTGATGCTGATCGCTTTGAACGGATCGCCGCTGCGCTCGGTATGTTCAGCGACGAATTTTTGGCGAGCATTGATAGAGCAGAAGCCGATATCAAAGCTGGTCGAGTGCATAGAGTTAAGTCACTACGTGAATTACGTTAGTTATGGAGATTATTTACGCTGATGAATTTGCTAAACAATTTCGTAAGCTGTCAAAACGAATCCAACAAAATGCAGTCAAACAAGAAGAGGTATTTAGAGAGAATCCATTACATCCATCACTAAATATCGAAAAACTCCGGCCGCGCTCAAAAGAATTATGGAGCATTCGGGTTGATAAAAAGTATCGTATTATATTTCGTTACACAGCAAGCACAAAGAGCCACGTTTATTTTCTGGCTATTGGTGAACACGACTTTATTTACAAATTTACAAATCGACTATGACACAACCTCGTTACATCACCACCACCCTCCCGTATGTTAACTCAGATCCACACATCGGTTTTGCGTATGAAATTGTGAATGCCGACGCGCTCGCACGCTACTGGCGCCTCTTGGGTCACGAGGTATTTTTTAATACGGGTACTGATGAGCATGGGCAGAAGATAGCGCAGAAGGCCGATGAAAAAGGTGAGAGTCGCCAGGCATATGTTGATCACTATGCAGGCGAGTTTAAGCGTCTTGGTGAAGCACTCGATCTATCACTTGATGCTTTTATTCGTACTACTGACGCAAAGCATGTCGCTGCCGCCCAAGAAATCTGGCGCCGCTGTGCCGAGAAAGGTGACATCTACAAGCAGTCATATAGTGGCCACTACTGTGTTGGTTGCGAACTCTTTTATAAACCTGAGGAGTTACTTGCAGGGAACATTTGTCCAATTCATACCAAGGTCTGTGAGGTAATTGAAGAAGAAAACTATTTCTTCAAACTTTCAAACTATCAATCGTACCTCGAAGACTATCTCAGTCGCGAAGGGGTCATCGAGCCAGAGTGGCGCCGTCAGGAAGCGATTAACTTTGTGCGTGCTGGACTTGAAGACTTTAGTATTTCACGTGAGAAGTCACGACTTGATTGGGGTATCCCAGTACCAGACGATGAGAATCAAGTTATGTATGTGTGGTTTGATGCGCTCACGAACTACATCTCGACACTTGATTGGCCTGAAGAGTCCGGTGCCTTTGGCAAGTTCTGGCGTGACGGCGAGGTAATGCAGGTGGCCGGCAAAGACCAGGTCCGCTTCCAATCGATTATGTGGCAGGCGATGTTGAAGTCGGCAAGAGTGAAGGCTACTGACAAAGTCGTCTACCACGGCTTTATCAATAGTGGGGGACAGAAGATGAGTAAAAGTCTTGGAAATGTGATTTCGCCATACGAACTAATCGCAAAGTACGGTACTGATGCCACACGCTACCTGCTCCTTCGTCACGTGCATCCCTTTGATGATAGTGATGTCACCTGGGAGAAGCTCGATGAATGGTATACCGCCAACCTCGTGAATGGTCTCGGGAACCTCGTCGCCCGTGTGATGAAGATGGCGGAGACACATCTTGACGCACCTGTCGATCGGCCAGAAGCTGTAGCCTTTGCTTCGGAATATACTGATGCTTTTACTAATTACAACCTCCAGCAGGTCTGTGACTATGTCTGGTCACGGGTCGGTGCACTTGATGAGCGCATCGCAACCGAAGAACCATTTAAGCTCGTGAAGGTAGATAAAGAGAAAGCGGAGGGTATCATCCGCGATCTGGTGCTTGAAGTCTACAGTATCGGTCGCCTGCTCAACCCACTCCTGCCCGAAACCAGTCGCATCATCAAAGAGGCCGTACTCGCGAACAAAAAACCAGACAACCTCTTTGGTCGTCTTGCAGCCTAGTCTATGAAAATCTTTGTTTTTGGAGATAGTATTACCGAGGGTTACTTTGATACTAGTCGTGGAGGTTGGTGCAACCGTCTCATTCAGGATGTAATGAAAAGGGAGTTAGAGACAGATTTTTCTTACAATCGGCAAGTTTTCAATCTGGGTATGGCCGGGAATACGAGCGCTGATATCTTAGTAAGAATGCGATCAGAGATAGAATCGCGAATTCAAAAACAAGCGAATGAGGAAAAGGTACTCATGATTGCTGTTGGAGTAAATGATAGTCAATACAATATTGAAACCAAAGAAGCTAAAATCCACATAAACCAGTTCGAGAATAATATTATCGAAATGATTAAAATCGGAAAAGATCATCAAGCCAAAATTGTTCTGATTGGTCTATTACCTGTAGTTGAAAGATTGGTGCAACCAATGCCTTGGTTGCCAACATATGCGTATAATAATGACATGATTCATACATACGATGAGTCACTTAAAGCTACAGGTGAAAGTAATGGTTGCTTATACATCGGTCTACAAGATATTTTTACTGATGACGTCGAATCATATTTTGTGGATGGGGTACATCCAAA
>JBJORD010000047.1:0-6604 GCA_046049585.1 Candidatus Parcubacteria bacterium | reverse complement strand
AATAGTATTTTCACGCAACAAAAACTCTGTCCTTTATAAAGGACAGAGTTTTTGTTGCGTGAAAATACTATTGCTATATATGGTTATTTTTTGGGTTATTGGGTGTCTATTGACTTTTCTGAGTTATGTATTGTTTTATTTTAGCGCTTCTCTATCTAATTGCAGGTCGATTGATACCGGGCAATGATCCGAGCCAAATACGTCTTGGTGGATGCGCGCCTGTTGTACAATTGGTACCAGATCTTGGCTGCACATGACGTAGTCAATACGCCACCCAATGTTACGCTCACGCGCTTGGCCAAAGTGGGACCACCACGTGTAATGGCCCGTTTCATTGGGATAATACAGACGAAACGTATCAACAAAACCAGCTTCTTGCATGGCGGTAAAGCCTGCCCGTTCTTCATCAGTAAAACCCTTTTTACCTCGATTTTCTTTTGGTCGAGCCAAATCAAGTTCTGTATGGGCTACATTGAAGTCGCCACAGAATAGTACTGGTTTTTTGGCTTGTAGCTGTTTCATGTACGCCAAATAAGCTGGGTCCCAGGCTTGTCGCATCGGTACACGAGACAAGTCATCTTTGGCATTTGGGGTATACACGGTGCTAACAAAAAAGTCTTTGAACTCTAGTGTTAAAACCCGACCTTCTTTGGTGGTATCACCATATGAATCAACAAGCGAGTACTGTTTCACGATATCAGCTGGTAAACCATACAAAACTGCTTCGGGTGAGACTTTGGTCAAAATCGCGGTGCCCGAATACCCTTTTCGATCAGCCGAGCACCAATATTCCTCATATTCCCCAAAGTCGATGTCTACCTGATCTCTGTGTGCCTTGGTTTCTTGTAGGCAGAGAATGTCTGGGTCACAGGTCTGTAAAAAACGTTGTAAATCACCTTTTTTATGGACCGCACGGATACCATTAACATTCCAAGAGAATAGTTTCATACCTGCTATCCTAGCACGTCACTATTGGTATGACACTACACTAACCAACGGCCCATGATATGCTTTGTACATCTATGAAACATTCAAAAAATGCTCACGGGGTTGGCTACTTTATGAAAAATTTGGGGACTATTGTTGGAATCGTATTGATTTGGCGGGGTATCTGGCATGTGCTTGATGTGATTGACATAGCCATTATTGGGGATGAGACTCACCTGGTGACTGCAGTGCTCGGAATAATTGTCGGTTTTTTGATTTTGTATATACCTGATCGTGATCTGAAAGAAATCGAAAAACTCTAAAAAGCTTGCGTTTTGATATATATGTGATTTAATAGACATAGCGAAACTATAACTCCTTGAGGCAAGGACAACGTTGATCAGGTGTAGTGATGTTTTGTTTTAAAAAACAATAAATAAAAAATATGACAGGTTCAATCGTACGAAAGACTGACAAAGGCTTTGGCTTTATTCAGCCAGATGATGGTGGTAAGGATGTTTTCTTCCACGCTCAGAACGTAGTAGATGGTCTCTTTGATGAGCTTCAGGAAAACGAAAAGGTTACTTTTGATGTAGAACAAGGTCCAAAAGGCCCAGCTGCAACAAACGTACGCCGCGCATAATTGGATTAAACCAATACACAAAAAGCAATCAGGTAACTGATTGCTTTTTGTGTATTGGAATGTGCACATACCAATAACCGCTTACGAGCACTAGGTTATACTAATAGCACAACATGATCTTTTCTTTGGTTAGTGACTATTTGCGCTGGCATTATAGTACTGCACTAGTGCAGTACATTCGATTAATACGTAATTGGTGGTGGTTTGTAGGGGAATTTTTTTCTATTACATTATTATTAGAAACCCTCTTCACTCCTTTGACCCTCAAAGCCCAAAAACCGGGCAAGTCCTCACGGGTCGCCGCCATGTTGGTAGCCTTAATTTCCCGCCTCGGTGGAGCCTGTATACGCATTGGTACAATCATTGCCGGCTTATCACTTATGACACTTGGTGTAATCGTGAGCATTATTGGTTATATAGTTTGGTTAATTGCACCAGCTATCCCATTACTGTTTTTGATTATTGGTAGCGTACTCTTTAGTACTTCATTGTTAGGCGTATGAATCAACTACCACCCTACATACAAAAATTTGTCCCTGTTCGAAACCTCGAAAAGTTCTTTCCGCGTGAATCCCAAACGCGACTACGGATTGTAGCTGGTCTCGGTATGGTAGGGGGCACCTTTTTATATGGTGCAATTCCTTTTTTTGAACTACCACTGTCACAGCCGTTGGTACTAGGCGCTACTTTACTCATGGCTGGATTTTATGTTGAACAAGCGTTACTGCGTCTCTATCACAACTACTATTATTTCCAGGGAATTAATTCTTTACTCGGTAAAGGCTACCACCAGGAGGCACCAATCAGTTATGACGCCGCTATGTTGTTGTTACAAAACCCAACCGATATTACGAAAGCAGTATTTGCTTCAGTCACTGGTCAACATATTCACCTTGCAGCACATATCAGTACTGCAGTAATGACGGATTTTTTACAAAAAAATCGATCTACTATTAGTTGTGCCTTTTTACCATATACAGCGACAAAGACTATTACTGTTACCACCCTGGTTGAAATTATTCTGGCTCATGATCTTGCTTTTGTAGATTGGTTAACCAGTATTGGTCACACTCCAGCACAGGTTCGGCAGGCAGCAGCAACCATTACTCATGCGGCTGAAGCACAGAAGCGAGCGGAGCGATGGTGGAGTCGTGACGCTTTATCACGTCGAAGCTCAGTCGGTAAAGCTTTATCGTATTACAGTTCACAAAGCTCTCAACCCTTTACACAGGTACTCACAGGAGAACTAGTGACGGGGAAGATATCACCAGCTACAAGCGAGTTGGTGCACTCGCTACATGCAGTCTTGGCCGCCGAAGCCAATACTCATATCCAATTATTTGATCATGATGGTGTTAGTAATGACACAATACTACAACTCCTAGCCAGAGATCTACAAACAGATACTGCCCTAAACGCTATATCAGGTAAACAAATCTACCAACTCGATACAGACACATTACTATCAGATACCTATACCGCTGATATGGTCGAATCAGCGATACATGATCTCTGCCAAGACGCTGCCAGACGTGGTCAGACGATACTGGCTGTACCACGATTGTCTCAGTTTTTGGGTAGCTGTCTCGCCAAAGGTATCAATGTGGCAGACATTTTTGATATGTACATCTATACAGCACCGTTACATATACTCGGTTGCGATCGAATAGAGAATCGTTCACTACTACAACAGCAGTGGCCACAGTTTGCTTATAAGGCCCATGAATTTGTTACTACCCATCATGATCAGATGCTAGCTAAACCAACCACCACAGCAAAAATTCATCACCTACACAACATCCTCAGTGCACACGTGGTCAATCAACCACGCGCAGTCAAATCAGTCGCCACCGCTCTGCAAAGAGCACAAAAGCATCGAGTAGATGCTAGTACGCCAAGTACTTCATTACTATTTTTAGGTCCTGAAGGTGTGGGTAAAACGAGTATGATTGTAGCGATTGCTAATCACTATACAAAAGATATCCTACCCATCAAAAAAATTGACATGCGTGCCTATAGCAGTAATGCAAGCAGTAAGGATTTTTTGGAAACCTTTTGCAAACTGGTAAAAGGGGAGACACCGACAGTACTAGTGTTGATGCATATCGACCAAGCAGCTCCAGCAATTGTGGCACAGCTCACGACTATCTTTTCTACTGGTACAGTCACTCATGCAAAATATGGAACTATACAGTGCAATAACTGTGTATTAATTGGAACCAGTCTGGTTGGTAGTCAATTAATTGGACGAACTCGCCAAACTCGTGCAACGGCACCAATTCTCGATACCGAGATTATCAGTCATATCAATCAAAAATCATTATTACCATCAGCACTAGTACAAAGTTTTGATGATGTGGTGTTGTTTGAAAGTTTATTACCAAACGAACATATCACTGAACTAGCACTACTACTGAAGCCAATGCAATACGACCTAGCCAAACAAGGCTATCAGTTACACATCGAACCAGCTGTGGTTGATAGTTTACTAACAGTCTATGAAGCATCAGGGCTTAATGAGACAACAATCGAAGACACTCTCCTGAGCTTATTAACCAGAATGATCATGATCGCCACCGAAGCCAGTAGACCTGCGTTTGGCAATACGATCACTGTAACAATGGAACATTACCACCAAAGCCTAAAAGTCTAGGTACATGTCAGGATATTAGACATACACTGTCACAATATCATACAGTCGGTGCTATACTACAGATATGTCAAACCTACCCTACGCAGATGTAGTACGTCAATTACGTGAAGCAAACAAATTTTCACAAGCCTATCTTTCGTCAGTGTTAAACGTCTCCCGTTCTACCTACATCGCCATCGAACAAGGTACCCGTGAATTAAGTTTGCGTGAGGCCATTGCGATTGCGACTTTATACGGTATTACCCTTGATAATCTCGTGGCTCCGAATATTCCTAATGAAAAAAAGTACGCTGAAATGATTCGTGCTCTTTTACGCTCTGCCACTGCTGATAAAAGTATCCTCAAAAAAACCAAGCTAGCTAAGCTCCTCTATATTATCGATTTTAGCTGGTATTACCTGCACAAAAAGAGCCTGAGCAATGTGCTGTACCGCCATACACCACTTGGACCAACACCTGATATCTTCTTCCGTCTGCTTGATGAAATGGAGTTTGCTGGTGTGATTGCAGTGACACAAGTACTTCGCGATGATTATCATATGTATGAGATCTCAGAGACTCGTACCGCTAAAAATAATGACTTGTCATTGTTACAAGATGCCGAATTATCACACATTAATGCAGTATGGAATACCTGGCGGCAAGCGAGTACGGCTGAAATCCTCAAGTTTACTACCGAACAAACCCCCTACCAAACCACTACACCTGGCGCAATCATACCGTATGAACTAATACTTACTATGGTGCCACACGAGGTCAGCTAATATTGCAATTTTCTGATACTATGCTATAATCATGGCAACCTTCGCAGGTTAATCACCTTGAAGTGTGTTGTGCCAATTATATTGGGTATCTATACAATACGCTTCTTAGACTTCTATATATGTTAAGTAAACGAGTTAAAGAAAACGTTCTAAAGTCTACCAAGCGTCACGATAGTGATACTGGCTCACCAGAAGCTCAGGTAGCCCTCCTTAGTCGCTCAATCGAAGAGCTATCAAACCACCTTCGTAAGCACAAAAAGGATTTCCACTCACGTCGTGGTCTACTGCAGATGGTAGCCGATCGTCGTAAGCATCTAAAGTATCTTGAAAGCAAGAACAAAGAAGCTTACCAGGCGTTGATTGCCAAACTCGGTCTCAAACGATAAGTTAGAAGCACTTCCATCTGGAAGTGCTTTGCGTTTGGTTACTATTTGTAAAGTGATATACTAGAAATTGAGGTTATTTTTATAATATAAACTGTTTTATGGGAGTTATTAGACATCCTGACCAGCGTGTAGCAATTCTAATTGATACGCAAAATTTGTATCATAGTGCCAAGAATCTATACAAAGCGAAAGTTAATTTTGGAAATGTGGTGCAGGCAGCACTTGGTGATCGTCGGCTCATCCGTGCTTTATCATACGTAGTAAACACAGAGAGTGGGGAAGAGGCACCCTTTTTTGAAGCGCTCGAAAAAGTCGGTATTGAAATCAAAACCAAGGACCTGCAGATATTCTTTGGTGGTGCCAAAAAAGCTGATTGGGATGTGGGCTTAGCCATCGATGCTATTAAACTTGCCCACAAAGTTGACGCCATTGTACTCGCTACTGGTGATGGGGACTTTATTCCTTTAGTGGAGTATGTAAAAAGTCAGGGCTGCCAAGTGGAAGTTATAACTTTTGGACGCTCAGCCTCGGGTCGTTTACGTGAAGTGGTTGATGATTTTATTGATATGGATGAATACCCACATGAGTTTTTGATTGGCTATAAAGGCGGTCGTGATCGTCGCAACAACAAATCCCCCCGTGTGCAAAATAAGAGCGTGGTCGGGACCGATACTGATCACCTCGATTAATCAACAAAACCACCAGCGTGACTTGCCTCACCTGGTGGTTTTGTTATGCTCAATATATTATTACAACAACGAGAAACGTGAGTCGAAGGTTTCAACCATTTTGAAATCCCACACTTGCGTTCCTCTTTTAATTTCACAACATGGACAAAAAAATATATACGATGGATTTTGGCGGTAGACCACTACAAGCGATTTTTACTAATCTTACAAACCAAGCTCATGGCTCAGTCATGATGCAATACGGCGAGACAGTAGTATTAGTCACAGCGGTAATGGGTGATAAAGAACAAGATATTCCATATTTTCCCTTGTCGGTTGAATTTGAAGAACGATTTTATGCTGTTGGGGCAATTCTCGGTAGTCGCTTCCAAAGACGTGAGGGGCGACCAAGTGATGAAGCTATTTTGTCTGCACGAATTGTTGACCGCACCATTCGACCACTCTTTGACCAACAGCTACGCCGTGAGGTACAGGTGGTAGTAACAGTTCTTGCGGTAGGCACAGACGACCCAGACATTTTAGCCATCATTGGTGCCTCTTTGG
>JBJORD010000046.1:0-5908 GCA_046049585.1 Candidatus Parcubacteria bacterium | reverse complement strand
AAGCCCGCGAGGTGTTTCTTGGTAACCAATTCAAGCTTGAGTTAATTGAAGAAATCGCCGGTCGTGGCGAAGCGATCACTCTCTACACCTGCGGTACAGGTAAGAGTGAATTCACCGACCTCTGTCGGGGCGGCCATAGTGAAAATCCGTCAGCCGAAATCGACGTTGATAGTTTTAAGCTCGACAAAGTCGCCGGCGCCTACTGGCGCGGTGACGAGAAGAACCCGATGCTCACTCGTGTCTATGGCTTGGCGTTCGATACTGCCGCCGATCTCGAGAACTACCTCACCATGCTCGAAGAAGCCAAGAAGCGCGACCACCGCTTGATTGGTGAAAAAATGGATTTATTCCATTTTGATGACGCCATCGGCAAAGGTCTCCCTATTTGGTTACCAAAAGGCAATATCATCAAAGAGACATTGGAAAATTGGGCGAAAGAAACTGAGGAGAAGTGGGGGTACGATCGTGTAACAACTCCGATCATAACCAAAGAAGATCTGTTTTATACCTCTGGTCACCTGCCGCTCTACAAAGACAGTATGTATGCCCCTATTGTCATTGAGGACGAGAATTACTACATCAAGCCGATGAACTGTCCATTTCATCACCGCGCGTTTGCAGCCCGACCAAAAAGTTATCGTGACCTGCCAGTCCGACTCTGTGAATATGGCTGGTGCCATCGGTATGAAGACTCTGGCAGTCTCTTTGGTCTTATGCGGGTACGCGGCATGCAGATGAATGACGCCCACATTTATGTTTCAAGGGAGGATGCTGTCGAAGAATTTGTAAACGTCATTAAGCTCCATGAATATTATTACCAGGCGCTCGGTATCACCAAGTACGAAATGGAACTTGCTCTCCGAGACCCCAACAAAATGGACAAATACCACGGCGATGAAGAAGACTGGAAAGAAGCCGAGTGCATGACCATTGAAGCCATGGAAAAATCGGGCGTACCATACACCATCGCACATGAAGGAGCCGCGTTTTATGGTCCAAAGATGGATTTCCAGATTGAGTCCTCAATTGGGCGAAAGTTCACAGCGTCTACCAATCAACTCGATTTGTACATGGGTAAACAGTTCAAGCTCGAGTATACCGATAAAGATGGACAGAAAAAGATTCCGGCAATTATTCACCGAGCGCCACTTGGTACTCATGAACGATTTATTGGATTTCTCATTGAACACTACGGCGGCAACTTCCCCCTCTGGCTCGCCCCTGAACAAGTCCGCATTGTGCCCGTCAATGAAGCCCACAATGACTACGCTGCTACAGTTCTGACTACTCTCAAAGCCGCCGGACTACGCGCGACCCTCGACATCGATAATGAATCAATGGGTAAGAAAATACGGACAGCCAAAACCGATCGTCTCCCCTACTTTATTGTGATTGGTGATCAAGAAATGGCTGACGGTACAGCAACCCTCGAAAAGCGTGACGGCACCAAAGAAGTACTGACTATCGCTGCACTCGTAGCTAAGCTCACCCACGAGCAAACAACCAAAGCGCTCTAAAAAAGAATACGCTTCCAACACAAAACCCCGCGCCAGATAGCGCGGGGTTTTGTTATACTCATAATTGCCTTAGGCAATCATCGCAATGAGGTTTTGCATACGATCGATATTGATCACTACCCAACCATCTTCACTTGGGTATGAGGCTTTCGCCTTGGCCAAGATAGCTACTACAGTAGTAGCACGATTGTCTTCAGTAGTTGACTCAACCAAGCGACGCATTGCTTCACCTGAGAAGAGTACTCGTTCACTGTGTGCAGCAGCTTCAATTGTGTTAGCAATTGATTCGTAAGCACTATCAGTTGCGATTGCAGTGGCGTAACCAATTACTGGACTAGCTACGGCTGTACTGGCTGCGACTGGAGCGACGAAGCGAGGTGTATTAATCGCTTCTACCGCACTGTTAGTTTGTGACACTTTAGCGTCATGAACGATAGTCGGCATAAATGGTGAGGTCTGTGCTAGTGCTACGTTAGACATACCATTGCGTCGTACTACAAGTACATAAGCGAGGTAGAGTGCCCAGAGCAAGAGTAGACCATAGAACATCATAGTCAGAAATGGACCAGCTTCAAATCCTGTGTACGGTACCTGAGTAAGTGAGATACCGGTTACTACTGGCTTCTGATCGCGAACCTCAGTTACGGTGACACCGCCACTGACATCTACTGACACCTTACAAGTTCGATCCTTTGAACCACGTTCAGCCAAGAGTGTGTACGTAGTATCCTTTTCTGGACGGAGGGTAATTTCTCCATCGTAGAGATCCTTCTTGTCACTTGAGTTCTTATCTTCTGTTGTTACAAGCGTCTTGCCACTACTGTCCTTGAGCGTAATTTCAGTAGCTCGTGAGGTATCCCACTTGAGCGTAATACGGTCACCACGACTGATCTTACTATCTGAAATTTTGAGAGTACACTTTGGTGAAGATGAACCACCACCGCCTCCGCCGCCGCCGTTAGTTGAGGTTTCAACAGTCACTGGACGGGTACATGATACGGTCTGACCATTGGCTGCAGTTGCAGTGAGGGTGTAGGTGGTTGAATCTGATGGTGCGACGTTGGTAGATCCATCAACAGCGACACTACCGACAGTTGGATTGATGATCACATTAGTAGCGTTGGTGGTATCCCATGAGAGAGTAACCGTTTCGCCACGAGTAATCACATTATCTGATACGTTGAAAAATTCACAACGTGGAGCAACTGGATTTTCTGGCTGTACTACAGTCACTGGACGAGTACACTGTACAGACTGACCATTAGTACCGTTGGCAGTCAAGGTATAAGTCAATGATTCTAGTGGAGACACACTGATTGATCCGTCAGCTGCCTGAGTACCAACACCATTGTTGATAGTCACACTCGTGACATTGGTTGTATCCCACGCGAGGACGGTACTTTGTCCACGGTTGATTGAACCAGGCGTAGCGGTAAAGGAATTACAAATTGGAGCAAGTGGTGTAGGTGGAGTAACAGTAACAGTTGCCTTACAAGTGTTTGAACCACTCGCATTTGTGACCGTCATGGTGTACTCAGTGGTAGCGGTTGGATTTACTACACGAGTAGTGCCGGTAACTGCACCAATACCTTGATTGATACTGATACTAGTAGCATTGGCTGCAGTCCATGAAAGTGTACTCTGTCCCCCGTTCACGATTGAGGTTGGGTTGGCTGTGAGAGTACAGGTAGGGAGTGGTGTAGGTGGATTTGACGCAGGGTACACTGTTACTGAATCAGTACAACTACCTTTTGCATTTGTACCAGTCATAGTAACTGTTACTGGTGTCGTTCGACCGGTTGGCCAATTGTATGTTTGTGAATCTACTGCAGCAACAGTCTGATTATTAACCTTAAATACTGTACTATGTGACGGTGTACCATTCCATGAGATAGTAAAACTTTGTCCATCATTGGCCACAGCGAGATTGGTTGAGATATCACAAGTAGGCGCCTCAACCTGACGATATACAGTTACTCGATCAGAACATGATGCTCCCGCACTATTAAGACCAGTTACGGTAAAAGTAAGGAAGATATTATTGGCATCCCAAGTGTATGTGAGAGAACCAGTGCGATCAACATCGACGCCGCCGACTTTATACGTTCCAGTTGAGCCGTTAGACCATGAGATGGTGTACTGCTCACCTGGATTTACAAATTCTTTATTAGTGAGGATATCACAGGTTGGTGCAGGTACAGAACTACTACCGCCAGTTGTTCCGCCACCAGTCACATCACCGCCAGTTGTTCCGCCACCAGTACCACCTCCTCCACAATCAGTACAACCGGTACCACCTCCCCCTGTTACTTGAGCAGAAGCAAGATTAGCAATCGAAAATGCTACTACAAAGAAAAGTACCGCAAGTAGTGATACAAAACTAATTTTTTGAATAGTCATCATAAATAAAATGTGATTTGAATAATTTTTACCTACACCGAATATTTTCGGATGAAAGGAATCGTCACTAAGACGATTACTCAGAATCCGAATTGATTCTTGAGATTTGGGGGCGAACAACACAAGTCCGCCCCGTTCTTGTTCACTGCCAATCAGGTTGCCATCGCCCATCTACACGACGATTGATGAAACGCTTACCTTCCTGGACCGCCCATTGGTAATCCCAATGGGGTTTACCGTCACTCCCCATAAAGCACACTGCTTCATTGCCGGATGGAGATGTGTGGACTGCACGAGGATCTTGACAATCAAGTATCTCATGTTGACCGTCCGCTGGTCCTCTGAAACAGTACAGGACTGCCCAGACGGGAATTGTCTGCCCGCGCTCAACTGCAGTTGGCTGATTGCAGTTCACACCAGGCAGACATTCGGCCAAGGCCGACAATGCTGAAAGCATGGTAAAAGCGGCAGAAGCCAAAATCGTCTTCTTCATTTGTTTGCGCCTCCTGCGCTTTTGGCAATTTGCCAATTAAGTGAACCCCTTTATCAAAGTACAAAAGGAGCGGATACATGAATAGATTAGCATACTCACCTGTATTTGTCAATACTTATGGCGAGATGTCAAACATTGGAAAAGCCGCGCTGAATATTCTAGCGCGGCTTCAGTTTTTAGAATGCCAACAAGTTCAGAAGATGCTGACGCCGTCATTGCCACCATTGGTTTTGTTACCAACGGTACCCTGATCAGGCTGAGCATCATCTTGGGTGGCACCCTCAGCGGTGACATCATCTGCTTCGTCCGCAGAGGAGCCGTTGTTGTTGGTGTCAATAACGCCACTGCTATTGACCACAGGACCTGGATCGATGGTTTCCACCGCATCTGGTGGCAGATCAAGGTCTTCTGCGACCTCTTCAGCGGTATCGCCTGTGTGTGTCCCCTGTTGGACACTGTTACTGCCACCCCCAGTCGGTGCTGCGCAACGAATGCGCGTCACCTGGCCGCCGATCGTGATGTAAGGCCCGTCACGACCCACATCATAACGAGCATGACCCGCCTTCATCGATTGCATAGCACAGATGCGGTTGAGCGGGATTGGGTAGCCAATGCCGTCGATCACGACAGCGTTGATTGTCCCCTGGCCAGTCCGCACATCAAACGCGACAGCCGGGGAAACAGAGAGAGCAAGTGTAGCGATAATAAAAAGAACGATTGTACGCATAGCGTATCTCCTCTTGGTTGTTGATGCTGATCATTGGAGGTGTCACTTGACCACTCCATTACAAATAAGCTTATCACAACCACGCGCATTTGTCAACACATTATTGGTTGTGTCAAGACAGCAAAAAAGCCCTATTTATAGGGCTTTTTCTCCGATCAAGGTGGCTTCGACAATAAACCTGTCTTCAGTGGAACCAAAGCTGTTACAGGTAACTAAGGTGAGTCGCTTGCCAGATACATCGGTTGGGATGGTTACACCAGACGCTTTAGCCTCGTAGACCTTTTCAATCCGGTAGGTGTATGAAGTGGTATCACTCGTCAAGATAATTGTATCTCCCCACTTCATCTTTTGGACACCATTGAGGGCCTGGAAGTTCTTGTTGGTTACGTTTGGGAGGTAACTGGAATGACCCAAAATTACGACATTCCCCGTCTCTCCAAGAAGGGCACTGTCAGGGTGGCGGACTACCCCTTTGAGTAACGCGGCATCGAGTACGGCAATATCGCGGGAATCAGGATTAAGAACAGCGACATTCCGATTGAGGGTTGGCAGCTCTAGGTTGAGTGGCTGGTCGAGCGTTGGAGACTCTGCTGGGGTGACAGGTTCTATCGATTCGGTGGTAGTAGCTGGTATTATAGCAACTTCACTCGCTTCTTCGTTTTTAGACTCTGTAACAGTGACTGGTTCTGGCAACCAATCAAGCGCAAATAAGATTCCATACGTAAAAGTAAACACTATAAAAAATGTTACTAGGAAAGATACCTTGGCGGC
>JBJORD010000045.1:0-19453 GCA_046049585.1 Candidatus Parcubacteria bacterium | reverse complement strand
CTACTAGATCATCTCCCAAATACTTAATAGTTACCGCGGCACCTGTTGGTGGTCCGTCACTTGGTTGATCAACCGTCACTTTAACGTCGCGCACAGGCTCGACAGCTGCCCGTAACAGCTCTACCATTTCAGTACTAGTCTTATCACGATCATCAGTTAATGTGATAAAGATATTTGCTAATTTTTCATTACTACCACCACCACTGCCACCAAACTGACTACCACTACCTACTGTCACGACGTATGATTCTATGTTTGGTACAGTGAATATAATTTCCTCTAGACGACGTACAGCGATATCAGTGACTTCTTTGTTGGTACCTTCTGGTGCCTCAACTTCAACAACAACATAATCAACATCACCTTGTTCAAAGAATACTACTTTGATAGCGCTGGTGGCAGGCAATAAGAAAGCTGAACTCACTCCAACCGCTCCAATGACAACCAATAATGCTACGGGGCGGACTACCGCTTTTACATAATTACGCCAAGAGACCCTCGCAAAAAGCTGGAATAGATACAGTGATGCATAGTACACTGCGACGGTTAATAGTAGTGCGGTCCACAAGCTATATACAAATGCTAAGGCACCAATCAATGTAGCGGTCAAGAATGACATGAACTTCCATTGTGCCATTTGATTATCCAAGACGTTGGTCAGTTTAGCGCGGTACCACTGTTCTAGCGCATGAGCATACTTCATTTGCTTGATCTCCAGCGGTGTTGTAGTACGACGGCGTAAAAATTGCGCTGCAAACAGTGGCACAATCGCGAGTGACACAAACAACGAGGCAAACAAAATGAAGATCAGTGTAAATGGAATACTCGAAATAAATTGACCGATCACTCCAGACACAATAAACAACCCAGCAAACATTGAGACGGTAGTAAGGGTACCTGATATAAGTGGGGCCGCATACTCACGAATGGTCAAAATTGCAGCCTCATCTTTATCAATGGTAGGATCTGCTTTCATACGAGCATTAATTCCTTCAACCATTACAATAGAAGAATCCACCAAAATTCCGATTCCCAAGATAAGTGCAAAGAGACTGAGGAAGTTAATTGTGTTTCCTGAATAATACAAACCAATAAAGCCTAACAAGAATGATAGCGGTATAGCGGCACCAGCGATGAGACTTTCACGCCAACCTATCGTGAGTGCCAAGAGTCCAACGACGAGTAGTATTGTCTGAATACCAGAATTAGTAAGATTTGTGAGGTCAGTTAAAATTTGTTCGCCAGAATCAAGCACTACGGTGTAGCTAAGGCCGTACAAAAGACTACCTTCTTGACTCAAAGTATCAAGTCGGTCGCGGACGGCTGCGGTAATTTTGGTAATGTCACCACCACGCTGTTTATAAATGTTAAGTGAGATAGCAGGGTTAGATGGTGTGCCATCTGGACTAACGCGTGAGAGGGTAGCTGCACTCGCCAAACCATCTTGCACTGTCGCAATATCACGTACAAAGACTGGTTGTCCACCTACTAAACCAACTGGAATGTTTGATATCACGGAAGCGTCTTCGATATCACCTTCAAAGGCAACATTGTACGTAATGCCGTCATTAGTAATTTGTCCAATTGGTACTGTTCGGTTGGCATTACCGAGCGCCTGGGTCACAGCTTGAATAGACAAACCATAATTTGCCAAAGCAGCTTGATCAATTAATATCGTTACCTCACGTTCTTCTACGCCAGAAATTTCTACTCGAGCAATCCCAGGCAAAGACTCAATGTCTTTTTCGATATCATTCGCCAGCTGACGGAATTCGATTGGAAGTAAGTCACCCGAGACCGCCACAGTCATAATCGGTTGATCAACAAAATTAACTTCAGAGACAAAAGGATCCTCTGCAGATTCGGGCAAATCACGAGCAATTGTATCCATCTCATCTTTCAGATCTTGAATAGAAGCGTCAAGGTCGGCGTTAGCATCAAATTCTACTGTCACCACTGAAACTCCTTCACGAGACACTGAAGTAATGTCACTCACATTTTCGAGTGAAGTTAGTCCACGCTCAATTTCGTTGGTAACGAGTGACTCAACATCAGCGGCTGGAGCTCCTGGCAGAATCGTTTGTACTACACCAATCGGAATAACTACCTCAGGTGAAGATTCGCGAGGAATGGAACTAATTGCATACAAGCCAAGCAAGGTGAGCGCGAGAACACACAAATAACCAAAACGTGTATTACGGACAAAAAATTCCCACATATTACTTGGTACTTACTTCTACTACCTCACCAGCTGTTTTGCCACGAGCATCAAGAACAAACTCTGTAGTAGCGTCAATACCCGACAATATAGTTACAAATGAACCATTAATAGGTCCGAGTGTTACTTGTCTGGACTCTAGTTTGTTATCGACCACTACAAATACCTCACCAGCAGTGTCGGTAAATTTAACAGCGGTAATTGGCACTTGCAGTGTCATAGGTCGAGAACTAGTAGCGGTAGTTGCTAATGAAACAGATACTGACGTTCCACCAACAAGGCTAGCGTCAGTGGTGGCAACCTTTACTTCACGCTTTTTTGTTACCGCATCAAAAGCAGGTGCAATATTAACCACTGTACCAGTAGCGTTATTATTAATAGTAACAGTATCGCCTAGTACAAATTTATCGGCATCGTTTTCACCAACAAAAATCGATATTTCGAGCCCTTGGCCTCCTGCAACACGAGCAATAGACGTCTGGGGTGATAAGAAGTCACCTGTTTTTACTTGTAGCACCTCAACAGTACCCGTAATCGGCGATCGTAAAATAGTCTTTTCAAGATTGGCTTGGGCTGATCGCAAACTACCAAGAGCTTGTTTGATTTGAGCAGATGAGGCTGTTGGACCACCGTTACTGCCGCCAGCTATTTGAGCACGGGTGACCGCGTCTTCAGCATTAGCCAAATTAGTTAACGACCCTTGTAAGGTTGTTTTCAGTGCGAGGAGGTTTGTGCGAACTCCAGTTAGTTGTGCAATGCGAGCGGTACGTGTTGTCACGGCTACTGATTCGGTAGCAGTATCGCGATTGAGGGCTACCAATAAGCTGTCAACCAGTGTAATAACAGTATCAATGTTTTTTCGAGCCACCATCACTGCTTCAGTTAAATTACTGTTTGCGGTAATAGTACTAGCCTCAGTTTGCCACTGACGTAAGCTATTTGAAACAGCGATTCTTTCATCACGAATCTGCTCTGTTGCACCATACCCATCAATTCGCAAAGCAGGGAATGAGGACTCTGGACTAGCAAAAAAAGGATCTATATCTGTCCGCACTAAACCAGCAACCGTACTGTACGATGAACTGATGGTGGTGACGGTATTATTGAGAGTAGCATCACGTGCAGTCTTCGCTTCATCAATACCAACACTACTCTGTCTCGCTGCCGCCAGTGTTGCTTCGTACGCACCTTGTGCTTGAAGAACCGCAGCTTGTTCAGAGGCATTTTCTATAGTGGCAATGATAGCGCCTGCTCGCACCACATCACCCGCCTTCACTCGAACGGTCGTAACACGACCACCACGTTCAGATTGAATATCAGCCTCACTTACAGATCGCACAGTACCTACAAAGGTGGCACCATCAGCACCGAGGGTACTGGCTACGGTACCTACAGTAACTAATGGTGGTTTAGTGACAACTTCTTCTGTCGGAGTTGTTGTACCACCAAGGAGAGTCACCGCCAGGACAGCAACTGCCAATACGCAACCAGCGACCACTACCTTGCTTTTCACTGAAAGCTGTTTATAAAAAGCTTTCATCCGCTTTACTGTATCAATTGCTGACATATTAATGTGCCGAAGTACCTACCTTGTAAATAATCACAATTTTAACACTTAAATATGGATTTGTCCACCTATATTGTCACTAGCATCAGTAGACCAGCATGCTAGTATATGGGCATTATGTTTGGAAAAATAAAAAATTTGGCGATCAAAAAGTTGGTACAGTCTCAGATGAAGGGTGTACCAGTTGAACAACAGCAGATGATAATCACCATGTTAGAGAAGAATCCGCAGCTATTTGAGAAAATTGCCAAAGAAATGCAAGCCGAGCTTAAAGCGAACGGCAACAATCAAATGAAAGCAGCCATGAAAGTACTGCCGAAGTACCAGCAAGAAATTACTGCTATCATGAGCCCTGAAATGAAAGAAAAGTTGATCAAGATGCAGGGTGGAGCAGCGGGACAATTCAATCCAAACGGAACTATCCGTCGCTAACAGAACGACTAATCAACAGGGCTCACATTATTGGTGAGCCTTTTGTCGTATACTCAAGGCATCTATGGCAAAAAAAATACTAGTACTCTGTGGTCATCCTGACAAGGATTCATACAGTGGCTTAATGGCAGATCATTATGAGAAAGGAGCTCGTGACGCAGGTCATGAAGTAGTGCGGACGAATATCGGTGAATTAAAGTTTGATCCTATTTTGCACAAAGGGTACAAAGAGATTCAAGCACTTGAACCAGATTTGATCGATTTACAAAATCGTTTTCGTGAAGCTGAACACATTGTTATTATCTACCCAAACTGGTGGTGTGCAATGCCTGCTATCCTCAAAGGTCTCTTTGACCGTTTTTGGCTACCTGGATTTGCTTTCAATTTCAACAAAACTACCAAACAAATTGATAAACACCTAAAAGGTCGCACCGCCCGAGTGATTGTTCTCTCTGGCTCGCACAGTGCCTTCCAAACCTGGTGGCGTTTTGGTGACTTTACCAACGAGATTCAATACGGAATCCTCGAATTTGCTGGTATCCGCACCACAGTGACAACCTACGGTCCTTGTGAGAAAGTCGATGGTATCTGCCGCGAACGCTGGCTCCGTGAAGTAGAGAGCATGGGGAAAAAAGGGATCTAAGACAAATCAAGGACTACCTAGTAGCAAAAAATCAATGCAATTGCATTGATTTTTTGCTTTCTTATGTTATAATCTTAAAGACTCGGTCTTTTTGGAGGACAAAATGCGATATATTCTGTCGTTGATTATAGTTCTGTTTATGACAGGATGTATTAACGAAATTACCATCAATAACTACTCCGAGACGAGGTACACGCCGTCTCGGGTAGAGCAGCAGCTCGACACCAGCCAGGCGCCAATCATGTGCCCAACCACCGATCTGGCGATCAAAGCTGTGGAGCATGGTTGGTACGATCCATCCTGTCAGCCGTATTCGATATTTGTTCCGCAGGTGCGGAGTTATATCGAAATCTACGGTAGGTGGTACACCATCTTTGAGATCGGGCCACCGAACCAAAAAAGATTCTGGCTCGAGCCGGGGAGGTATCAACCATGAAAAAGTTGTTCATGGTCGCCCTAGTGGCGATCGCATTGGGTACTGGCTGTGCGCCATTACCCAAGACGTACATCCACGCGATAGGGTTGTACAGATAACAGATATACAAGGCGGAAAGGCGGAGTCTCGACTCCAGTCTCTCCGCCTTTTTGCATCTTAATCGTGCTATGATAGGAAGATGAATACATACCAATGGTACGCGACTTTAATCAAACCATCATGGGCACCACCTAGTTGGATTTTTGGACCGGTTTGGAGTGTGCTCTACGCTATTATATTTGTCACCTTTGGGTACGTTTTTTACAAGATATTTAGAGGTGAATGGCCACTTATTTTGGCCTTACCATTTGTCCTCAATATTATAGCCAATGCAGCTTTTACTCCACTGCAGTTTGGTCTGCAAAGTAATATTTTAGCAAGTTTTGATATTCTCATTGTCTTGGCTACACTTATCGTAGCGCTAGTCATGGTCTATCCATACGCCCCGTGGATTATGTACGCTAATATTCCATACTTTTTGTGGGTTAGTTTTGCTACAGTATTGCAACTCACCATTACCTACCTAAACTGGTAACCAGTCTGGTATACTGGCACCAATATGTCACACATGTCATTTGGTCGAGAGGTAGCGAGTGTACTCCTCAAAGTTGTAGCGGTAGTTATCACCATTGTATTACTGGTTTTAACCCTGGGGGCTTTTGCATACAGTTTTACCGCTATTAGTGACGGTAGTTGTAACATCGCTGTGATGCCAATTGATGGCATGATTATGCCCTTTGGTAATGGCTACCAATATGGTGATTTTGTGACCACTCCCAAAGACGTACGCGACTTTATTGCCGCTTTGGAGTACGAATACGCTATCGAAGGGGTTATGTTTGAAATCAATTCCCCTGGCGGCACACCAGTCGCCTCTGAAGCGATTGCCAATGCTATTGCACTACTCGAAATGCCAAATATCGCACTCATTGGCGATCTGGCTGCCTCAGGTGGGTATATGGTGGCCGCGGCTGCTGATACGATTGTCGCTTCTCCCATGTCTGATGTGGGGAGTATCGGGGTAACAATGTCATACACAGAAGAATCTGAGAAGAACAAAGAAGAGGGTGTCACCTACGTACCACTAAATTCCGGCAAGTTTAAAGATATCGGTAGTCCCAACAAGCCTATCACCGACGAAGAGCGCACCTTACTCGAAGGTCGGTTAGCAGAAGTGCACGACTACTTTATTGATATGGTGAGTCGTTTTAGAAATATTGATCGGACTGAAGTCGCAGCACTTGCTGACGGCTCGACACTCACCGGTACAAAAGCCGTCGAGAAAAAACTGGTAGATACTTTGGGTGGCCGTGAAGTAGCCAAAGAACTCTTTGCTGCCAAATTAAACAAGGACAAGAGCGAGATACAATTCTGTGAGTACGTTCCTCATTTACTGTAACGGTTTCTTTTTATTGTAGTTTCTGCTAGACTCACGGTCATATGTCAAAGCTTTCAGTGGGAATTGTTGGATTGCCTAACGTCGGAAAATCAACACTCTTTACCGCCCTGACCCGTAATGAGGTACTCATTGCTAATTACCCTTTTGCCACTATTGATCCATCAGTAGGGGTTGTGGCTGTGCCAGACGGTCGTTTGGCCACACTCTCTGAAATTTCTGGTTCACAGCAGATCTTGCCTGCAGTGATTGAATTTGTAGACATTGCTGGCCTGGTAGAAGGAGCGGCGAGCGGGGAGGGTCTTGGTAACAAATTTTTGGCCAACATTCGTGAGACAGACATGATTGCTGAAGTCGTACGTATATTCGAAGATAGTGACATACACCACGTCTCAGGCAGAATTGATCCACTCGGTGATATCGAAGTAGTTAACTTGGAGCTCGTGTTGGCCGATGCTGAAACTGTCGAAAAGAGACTAGGTAATGTCGAACGCGATGCCAAACGGGGTGACAAAGATGCCACAGTAGAACGAGACCTCCTTGCACGACTAAAACCACACCTAGATAACGGTGGCCTCGCCAACCAACTTGAGATGAACGATGACGAAAAACGCATAATCAAAGGGTTACATCTTCTCACCATGAAGCCATTTTTGTATGTTTGCAACAAAAAAACTGACGCCTTTAACTTGGACGAACAAAATGATGATCGCTGGCAGGAGCTTGTAAACTACTTTGAAAAAACTGGCGCCGAGTATGTAGTGGTTGACGCTAGTATGGAGCATGAGCTGCGTGACCTATCTGAAGAAGAAAAGAATGACTTCCGCCGTGAGTACGGCGCTCAAGACAGTGGTGTGGCGTCACTTATTCGCGCTTGTTACCACCGTCTTGGCCTGATGTCTTACTTCACTACTGGTGAAAAAGAAACTCGCGCCTGGACTGTGCCTATAGGTAGTACGGGACCAAAGGCAGCAGCCACTATCCATACTGACTTTGAAAAAAAATATATCAGAGCCCAAGTCGTCACCTTTACTGATTTGGTTGCCTGTGGTTCGGTAGCTAAAGCCCGTGAAGCTGGCAAACTACGTGCTGAAGGTAAAGAATACATCGTACAAGACGGAGATGTGATTGAATTTTTGATCTAGAGAGTGTTCCTTACTTACAAAACAAAAAAGAAATACTATCATATATGATAGTATTTCTTTTTTGTTTTTCTGTGCATTTGCACCTAACTCAATTCGGTAGGTGGATTGGCTCGCTGGACAGGACTGACGATTTTTGGTGACCACTCTGCCTTGATCTCGGCATGTTCTTTCTCAAATTCTGCTACCTGATGGGTAAGGTACTGAGCCAAGCGCTTCGCGTGCTGTGGCGTCAACGAATAAATCGCTGCCTGTGTGCCCGAGCTTAGCCCAATGACAAAAAATTCTGGTGTGTAGCCGATATTGATAGATTCACAGAACAATTTTGGTGCCTGTTTTAGATCTTCTGGTTTCATAAGGAATTTGATTGTAACAGATAAAGTTCTTTTTGTCTGGCTACGAAGATTCTTCTTTTTCTGTATAATAATCTTCAGGAAAAAGGAGGTACGGATGTCCGTCATACTTCACAGCAACAACAGCTGGAGTGGTGGATGTCCTGGCTTCCATCAGTTCATTCGTCACACAGGGAAGCGTTCTAGCTACATAGCTCTTCAAGAAGTCCACAGAGCTATTAATGTTGTACCAGCGACAGTAATGCCTTGTGATCCAGGTGCACGGATGTTTCCTGTGCGCACGAATCTTCACGAAGAGCTTCGGCAGGAGTTTAGTGAACACTGGAAGCTGACATACTCTCATCACTTTGTTGGCATGCATGACCTCGAGAAAGATAGTCGAGTTCAGTATGGGCAGCTCAGCGCGGTTGACCAAAACGTCTGGGAAACTGTTGCGGCATACACGAACTACATTTATGGCCGACCGCAACAATTCAACGATGAAGCAAACGGCGGTACACCTTGTGGCAAGGTAGCCTTGGGTCATCTGCTTAGACACAGAGTCAGTGGCCTCTTCTTGATTGTTGTAAATGTACATGGTTTTTGGTCAAGACATGGGAAGTTTGATTGTCTTGCTCGGTTTCAGCAAAACGCAGGTGTCAACGCAATCGTGCAGAAGCTCCGCTCGCTTCAGACCACCAATGCTGTACATGTACTCATCATTGGCGACCTCAACTATACAAGCAAAATGATGGCGCTCTACGACCTTGCAGAGCAACCATGCTTTCGTGGGAGTGGAGTCATTCTAAACCATACGTTTAACATCAAGGAGACACGAACCTCGTACTACAAAAAATCAGTTCGTGAGGCAGACTTTGCGATTGTTAGTCAGTCACTAGTTCCTCATGTTGAAAACTTCAGAGTTTTGATCGACAACATCCCGTCAGATCACGGGCTTCTCGAGCTCACCCTCAATCTCTAGCGTCAGGCGGTCTTCCGGCTGACGCTACTTTTCTTATAAAAAGGGAGTATAATAGAAGATATGGAAAACACACCACGAAATATCGTCTTACAATTAGGAGCCTTGATTACTTTGTACCTATCAGTGTCATTTTTGTTAACTCTAGTATTTGGCTTGATTAACGTTTATTACCCTGATGCTGCCGAAGATTACTGGCAAATCGAAACTGCTACCGATAATATTCGTCTTGGTATTGCGATGTTGGTAGTATTCTTTCCAACGTACCTAGTGCTAACACGCTATGTCAATAAATTCCGCCGAGAAGAAAAGCATCCGCAGTACCAACACTTCACCAAATGGCTCATGTACTTGTCACTCTTGGTTGGTGGGCTGGTGCTACTTGGCACGCTCGTAACAGTGTTACATACATTTCTTAATGGTGAATTAACCTCTCGTTTTCTATTTAAGTGCGGTTTTGTTGTATTGGTAGTTGGAGCAGCTTTTCACTACTACTTACTTGATGCAAAGGGCACATGGATGACAAAAGAACACCAATCAATACTCTACGGCATTGGTGTTAGTATCGTTGTTTTTGGGTTGGTGGCTTTTGGTTTAACCAAAATTGAAACACCCAGCCAAGTACGTGAAATGAGGCTCGATGCCATACAGCTAACAGATCTACAAAATATCCAATGGGAAATAATCGCGCATCTAAACAGCAGTAGCTCAACACTACCAGCTACTCTAGACGAAATTAACACGCAAAACTACAGCATACCAAAAGCTCCAACCGAACGCGAAGCATACAGTTACGAAACAACCGCAAACGGTTTCAAACTTTGTGCCACCTTTGCACACGACAGCATGAACGACGAATTCTCTTTACCAAAATTCGAAGACCCAAGTTCACCTCTGATACGAGCCGAGGATTGGCGCTACAAAGCTGGTCGCCACTGCTTTGAACGGGAGCTCAGAAAAAGCTAATCGTGCAAAAAGACTCCGCCAGCAGGAGTCTTTTTGTGTGAGTTTTTCTATTAACTAAGAGGTAGTCGTACCACAAATGTCGTACCCACATTCTCTTCTGATTGCACAGTAATAGTGCCTCCAAGCTGTGTGACCGACTCTTGTACAATGTATAAGCCAAGACCAGTGCCTTCAGCTCGATGCTTGGTAGCATTGGTAGCCCGAAAGAATTTGCTAAATAGTCGTGGCAACTGATCAGCTGGTATACCGATACCTGAGTCTCTGACAGTAAAAACCAGGTCTGTACCCTCAGTTACATACCCAAAGTTAATACTGTCGTTGGGGCGTACATACTTTACGGCGTTTGATAATAAATTACTGGTAATAATGTGAAATAGTCGACTGTCGGCAACAAACGTTAGTGGGGCAGGGATATAGTTCGTTACCAGAGTGATATTCTTTTCTTTAATTTGTCCCTCAAACTCTTCAACAATTGTAGGGAGATACGTAGATAATTCAATTGGTTCTGGTGTTGTGGCAAAGGTGCCCGTTTCGAGCTTTGAAACACTCAAAAAGTCATTAATGAGTGCTAACATGCGAGTAACATTGCGTGCAATTTTCAGCAAATAGGTACCCTGTTTGTCATTTGTTGCACCACGTAGTGATCGCTCGAGCAACTCGACATTCCAACGAATCGCAGCCACTGGAGTACGTAGCTGGTGGGTAGCCAGGGCGACAAACTCGGACTTGGCCTTGTCGACCAACTTGTGTTGGGTGATATCTACCAAAGTAACGAGCTTTTGCTTGAAGGTAGTATTTGCAAACATTGATACTGATACCCACCGCACTTCACCGGCATAGGTACTAATCTGTAGTTCTTCATTGAGCAGTGTCGCTCCGGCGTTGAACTTACCCAATACCAAAGACATTTTTACATCGTCGTCATGATTGAAACGATCTATGATGGTACTACCCATCAATTCTTCTATAGAACGACCCAACAGGCGTGCCGCTGCTTGGTTACCAGTTGAAATGGTGTCTCGGTCACTAATGGTGAGATATGGTACAGGACTCTGATAATACAGAGTTGAGTATAAGTCACGTGTTGAGCGTAACTGCTCTTCATGCCATGTAGCCATGGCCTTATCGGGCGATCCAACCGCCAATAAACCAAACAGTAAAAAAAGGGAGAAAAGTCCAAATGTCGTTACAGTCGTGAGTGCTGGCAGAAATAACGCAATCAAAAACCACAACCCGATAAATAACAGGGTGAGTGACACCCATAGGAACACGATTCGTACATACCGCCAAAGACCAAATCCGATCTGGATATTCATAATAAAATTATAGCATTGGCCCAATTACTAATAGGGACATCTCCCCGAAACAAGCGATTGTGGTATACTGTAGTCACATGGAAAAACATATTCTAGTTATCGAAGATGAAGTTGACTTGCGTGAAGCTATGATGGACGCGCTTCATGAAGCGGGATATCGTGTCACCGGAGCAGACAATGGGCAATCTGGTCTTGAAGTGGCACTCGCTGAACATCCAGACATGATACTGCTTGATCTCATGATGCCAATCATGGATGGACAGGAGACCTTTCGAAAACTACGGGCTGATGAATGGGGTAGACACGCCAAAGTAGTGATCCTCACCGCTATGGATGATGTAAATAATATCGGTCTAGCACACGAAGCCAAGCCGCTCGATTACTTCATCAAAGCGCACCACAGCCTAGAAGATTTGGTAAAACAAATTAGACTGCTGATGTACACCAACGAGTAGACAACACAGATTTTTTGTCGTATCTTACAGATCGACAGTAGAGGAGGCCACAATGAGTAAACTTCCAACAAACGATCAGGAAGAACTGAACGTAGGACAATTGATCCTATGTGCAGGATCAATCATCTTGTTGATTCTTGTGACATTTGCGAGAGGGTCACATTTTCCAGTGATCCTGATGTGGGTGACAATCTGTGTGGGTGTGTCAGTATTTGTGATACTTCTATATGCAGCTTGGCACTTCGCCAAAGCGCATGTGGAAGATGAGCAAAGCGATTTGGCGGCAGAGGAACCGTATCTCTACCACATTTGATACACGGGGTGTCACAAGGAAGGCGGGCGCAACAGGCGCCCGTTTTTGCTTTTTTACATTTTAGTAATCCATGGCATACTATCTAGTGCGATTACTAAATAAGTGCGGAGGTATTGTATGCATAAAAAATTCGATTCAGGGGCAATTGAACCAAAGTGGCAAGCAGCTTGGAAAGAGCAAGGTCTCTATACCGTAGGCGAGCGCGACACCACCAAAGAAAAAGAATATCTCCTTGTCGAATGGCCGTACCCGTCAGGCAATCTCCATATCGGACACTGGTACGCTTTTGCCGTACCAGACATCTACGCTCGTTATATGCGTATGCATGGCAAGCAGGTCATCTTCCCGATGGGATTTGACGCCTTTGGACTTCCAGCCGAAAATGCCGCCATCAAACGTGGCCTGAATCCAAAGACCTGGACTTATGACAACATGGCGTACATGCGTAACCAGCTTGAACGTATGGGTAACATGTTCGCCTGGGATAAAACCACCTCGAGTACCGATGAATCATATTACAAATGGACTCAGTGGATGTTCACCCAATTTTTCAATAATGGTATCGCGTATCGTGGTAAAGGAGTGGTGAACTGGTGTCCAGGCTGCAATACGGTGATAGCAAACGAACAGGTACTCGCTGATGGCACCTGTGAACGATCAGGTGATGTCATAGAAAAGCGCGAGATGCCACAATGGATGTTGCGTATCACCAAATACGCCGACCGCCTGACCGACGATCTGTCGGCACTCGATTGGCCAGAACATATTAAAGAAGCACAACGACAGTGGATTGGCCGCTCCAAAGGAGCTGAGATCGACTTCACTCTTTCTACTAGTGATCAGGTCACGGTCTTTACTACTCGACCAGACACACTCTTCGGGGCTACCTACTTGGTCCTTGCTCCCGAACATCCTCTCTTGCAGTCAGAGCTGGTACGAGGCAAGATCTCGAACCTGGTTGACGTAGATGCGTATGTCGCCAAGGCGAAGCAAACAGACGAACAAGACCGCCTCGATGCCACCAAGGAAAAGACTGGAGTGAACCTCGAAGGGGTGACCGCAACCAATCCCGCCAGTGGTGAAGTAATTCCGGTCTTTGTCGCAGACTACGTCCTTGGTGGCTATGGTACTGGCGCTATTATGGCGGTACCAGCCCATGATACGCGTGATAGTGAATTCGCCAAGAAGTTTGGTATCCAAATTAAAACAGTCGTTGAACCCATCTTTACTGCAACTACTGGAGAATCTGCTGTTCGGCCAGAAGCGGGTGAGTATGTATTTCGAAATGCCGTTGTGGCGGTGGTAAGAAACCCCAAAGACGATACGTACCTTTGCGTGTCATGGAAATCAGCTGTCATGAATGGATTAGTGACAGGCGGAATAGAAGACGGTGAGGATCCTGTTGAGGCAGCCAGACGAGAAGTAGCTGAGGAAACTGGGTACACCAATCTGCTTCACACTCCTCGAGAATCGACTATCATCCACAGTCGATTCTATCACCGAATGAAGCAACAAAATCGGTGGGCAAAGTTCCAGTACGTGTTTTTTGATTTAGTTGATGACACACGAAATACGGTTGACGCCAAGGAAGCAGCTGAGCATGAGGTTTCTTGGAGAACTACAGAAGCCTTGCGTACCTTCTTCACCGTTATCGAAGGTGAGTACATAGTTGATGTGATTGAGGGGAAAAATAATCTTCACACCAGTGCTGGTATTCTTACCAACTCTGGCGATTTTGACGGCATGGACAGCGAGGAAGCCAAAGAAAAGATTGTCGAGATGGTTGGTGTCCGCATGACCGCTACGTACCGCATCCGTGACTGGTCGATTGGTCGTCAGCGCTACTGGGGAGTACCAATTCCGATTGTGTATAGTCCTGATGGGGTAGCGTATCCTGTCCCTGAAGAACATTTACCCTGGACCTTGCCTGAGGATGTCGACTTCACCCCTACTGGTGAACCACCACTAGCAAAGAGTGAAGTACTGAAGAAACGAACTGAAGAAATCTTTGGCGCTGGCTGGACTCCTGAAGTCGAGACCATGGATACTTTTGTCGATTCGTCATGGTATTTCTTGCGATACCTAGACAACAAAAACGAGACAAGTCTTGCGAGCCTCGAAACCCAAAAAGACTGGATGCCGATCGATATCTACTTTGGTGGGGCAGAGCATACCACCATGCACTTACTATATTCACGATTCTGGCAAAAGGCCCTCTTTGACCTTGGCCTCGTGACCGAAAGTGAACCATATCGACGTCGTGTTAATCGTGGCCTGATCTTGGGGCCAGACGGTAACAAAATGAGTAAGAGTAAAGGAAACGTGATCGACCCAGATGAACAGGTGGCGCTCGTGGGTGCGGACACCGTCAAAATGTATCTTGCCTTTATGGGTCCATACGAAGGGAATAACTATCCCTGGGATATGGGTGGTATCGCCGGTCTCCGTCGTTTCCTCGAGCGTGTCTACGGTCTGACCGAACATCTGATATATGAAGAACCAACAACAGTCACTCGCCAGCTCCACAAAACCATCATTAAGGTAGGGAACGACGTGACCGAGTTCAAATTCAATACCGCGATCAGTGCCATGATGATATTTGTGAACCTAGCCGAAAAGCAAGGATTGACGAAAGACTCATACCGACACTTCTTGCGTATACTATCCCCATTTGCACCACACCTGACAGAAGAAATTTGGGCTGAATTGGGATATACAACGAGCATCCACTTGGAGCAGTTTCCCGTTGCTGACATTTCCCTGGCAACTGACACCGAAATTAAAATCGGCGTCCAAATCAACGGCAAGATGCGCGGAACAATCGTTGTCGCACCTGACGCAAGCGAAGCCACTGCCCTAGCTGCTGCGCACGCGGTACCGAATATCGCTGAAAAGATTACTGGGGGTACGATCACGAAGGTCATCTATATCCAAGGCAAGATCCTTAATATCATTGTAGTATAAGTGCCCACGTCGTTTGACGTTTGTCAAATGACATGCTATAAATGCAGTATTACGTCGAGGAGGTTTATCGAAATAGATTTAGTCGTGTTTTAAGTGCGGAATTATGATTACGTTCAAACCAAAGCAGGTCACCAAAAAACTCCTTGCCGCGCTCCCTGAGCGGGCTCGTGATGTGCTTGAAAAGCGCTATGGGCTTGGTGCTGACAACGAAACCTACACCCTCGAAGCCATTGGCCAGAGTTATGGTATTACGCGTGAACGCGTACGACAGATTGAGAATTATGGTATTACCTCAATTCAAAAATCTGGTACCTATACAGAACACGCTGAACTCCTCATGGAATTGCAAGAAGCCATCAAAATGCTCGGTGGCGGTGTCATTGCCGAAACCGTCCTCCTCGACACCCTCACCAAAGATGAATCAACCCGGAACCACCTCTACTTCCTCCTGGTGGTTGGCGATGCTTTCTACAAAGGAAAAGAAAACCCTCTTTACCACCACCGTTGGTTTACCGAAAAGAAAGTGGCTGAAATTGTCGAACGAGCGCTCAAAAACGTCTTCGGTTCACTCAACCGTGACGACTTGGTATCTGAAACCGAAATACTCAATCGTTTCCGCACTGAACTTATTGACCTAGCAGACCAGCATGATGATGAGACGCTCAAGCGCTGGCTTTTGATCTCAAAGCAAATTGCCAAGAACCCGCTCGGCGACTGGGGACCATCAGACAGTCCAAACGTCCGCGTCAAAGGGATTCGTGACTACGCCTACCTCGCTGTGAAGCGCCACGGTTCACCAATGCACTTCAAAGAGGTCTCAGGGGCGATTGCTGAACTTTTTAACCACAAGGCACACATTGCGACCACACACAATGAATTGATCAAAGACGAGCGATTTGTGCTCGTTGGACGAGGACTCTATGCTCTTACCGAATGGGGGTACACTGCTGGTGTGGTGAAAGATGTCCTCCGTGAAATTCTGGCTGAAGAAGGTCCGCTCTCACGAGAAGAACTTATCGAAAAAGTGCGTAAGGAGCGGTATGTAAAAGACAATACTATTATTGTAAATCTACAAGACCCAAATCTCTTTAAGCGCTTGACCAATGGTCACTACACCTTAGCCGAATAGCTACAAACAGGTCAGGTCAGGGCATCACCCTGACCTGACCTGTTTTAATGATACAATACCGATACTATGTCAGAGATTTTTAAAGTGTTGTTTGGGATCGTGGCCGCACCAGTCCTCATCTTGTTAGCCTTTTTGGTGATGCGCTTTACGTTTTCTTTGGTTGGTATAGATGTAGAACCAGTGGTATCCATCATGATTGCGTTGTCACCAATTTGGATCCCTATCATGTTATTTTGGCTACTCTATGAAAAATGGATGGATTTTGTGGGTCTCAAGTTCAAACTACAACAAGGACAATCGACACTCCGGATCAAGCTTCCACAAGAGGTATTCAAATCGCCAGAAGCAATGGAGAATGTTTTGGCACAGGTACACAACTCACAATCACCAGACAATCTCTGGCAGACCTACCTCGATGGTAAGCGTCCTTTGGTTATGAGTCTTGAAATAGTCTCAATCGGTGGTGATGTGCGCCTCTATATCAACTGCCCAACCAAAAAAGTAAAGAATGCTGTGGAGACTCAGCTGTATGCCCAGTATCCAGGTATTGAAGTAGTTGAAGAGCCTTTTGATTATACCGCTGAAGTTATTCCTGATCTCAATAACTATGATCTTTTTGCTTTCCATATGAAGCAAAAGGGTGATGAAGAATTTCCCATCAAAACCTATATCGATTTTGGTATGGACAAGTTGCCAAAAGAAGAATTCAAAATCGAACCAATGGCACCCATGCTCGAGCACCTTGGTAGCCTGAAGCCACACGAACGGATCTGGGTACAGTTTTTGTGTTTGCCACACATCAAAAAAGAATTTAAGAATGGTCACTTCCATGAAGTAAAAACCTGGGAAACTCGTATCCAAGCTAAAATTAATGAGATGATGGGGCGTAGTAAAGACAAAAAAGGTCCCGCCGAACTCGAAAACCAACCCCGCCTTACTACCGGTGAACGAGACATCATCGCTGCCATGGAGCGCAATATGAGTAAGTATGCCTATGAGGTCGGCATTCGTTGGGTCTACGCTACAAAAAAAGGCGCTTTTGATGGTAATGTTATTTCACCGATGATTCGCTCATTTAGTTCATATGACTATATCGGTCGCAACCAAATTGGTGTCGCGTGGCGAACCGACTACAACTACAACTGGTTTTCAGACTGGTCGGGTAAAAAGAAAGCAAAACTCAAGATCAAAGAGTTCCAACGCTACAAACGACGCAGCTTCACACCCACTACTGGTATTAACCCAGCCATGCCAAAGCAGATCATGTCCGTTGAAGAATTAGCTACCGTCTTCCACATCCCAAGTAGTATCGTTATGACCCCAGGATTAGGGCGGATTCCGTCAACCCGTCGCGAGGCTCCACCAAATCTCCCAACTGGTACCTTTGGCTAATACTATATGGATACAGGAACTTCTTCTCCATTCACGGTCGTTACTCCACGACGTGCCTCACAAATACTTTTGGTGGTAGCTAGCCTCGTGCTAATGGTACTGGTGGCTGGTATTGCCTGGATACAAAGTGCCAAACAACCACCAAGCAACTTTCCTGTTGCGGTCCCGATTGTGATTGCGGAAGGGGAGACGGTCTCTGATATTGTCACCAAATTCAAAAATGCCAATGTCGTACAGTCCGAACTCTTACTATATGCCACACTACTTACGCAATACACCCCTAGTGATATCAAAGCCAGTATCTATGTCTTTGATCAGCCGTATGATGTCTTTGCTATTGCTCGCAAACTAGCTGAAGGTGACTTCACCAGTAGTCTAGTACGCCTTACTCATCGTGAAGGGGAGCGCGTATCACTCTTGGCTGAATCAGTCCAAGAGGCTCTGCCGTCCATTGCTACCAGCACATTTATTACTGATGCTTTACCGTATGAAGGAACTCTCTTTCCAGAAACCTATTTCTTGCCACCACATTTTACTAGCCAAGAAGTAATACAGACACTACGGGATAGCTACGAAGCTTTTATGACACCACTGCGCGCACAAATAGCAAGCAGTACTTTGACCGAGGCCGAGGTAGTGATCTTGGCGTCGATTATTGAGCGTGAAGCCGACTCGGTAGAATCAATGGGCATGGTAGCTGGTATCTTGCGTAATCGCTTGGATATCGGGATGCCACTCCAAGCTGACGCTTCAGTGGAATACGTACTTGATAAACCCCTTGGGGCCTTAGTACCCAGTGATCTCAAAATCGACTCACCATACAACACCTACCTCAACAAAGGGCTCCCTCCAACCCCAATTGGCAACCCAGGCGCTGCTGCCATCCGTGCCGTACTCGAACCGACCCCAAGCGACTACCTTTTCTACATCACCGGCAACGACGGCAATTTCTACTACGCTACTACCTACGAAGACCACAAAAGAAACATAGCGAGATACCTACGATAGAAGATACCTCTAATAATTCTTAAAAGAACTTTATAAAACCATAATACTCACGGATAAGTTATATGAAGTCGTTTGAGTTTAATAAAGAAAAAAATATTGCCACAAAACGTCAGGTGGATGAGGTGGTGTCAGGAGAAATGATTACTAGTCAGTTTTTTGGTGACATTACAAATATTAGTCGGCTGGATCTAAGATTCGGTAACCATACCCGCACTTTAGTTTTAAAAGATTATGAGCTTACCAATGTTAAATCAGAACATAACGAAGGTGCCCAAGAGTCAGCAATTCATTCTTTGATCGTCTGGGAGCACATACGATCACTTGGCCTACCTACGTACACTACATATCGTTTAGAAAATAACGGTACAGCAATACTAATGACAGACCTAGAGACAGATGGCTACTCTGCTCTTTCCTTCAACCATGCACCACCAGACTGGTATCAAGATGATAGCTTTGACCAAAGAATACATGCCATAGAGAATTTTGACACACTGATTGAAGAAACAAAAAAATGTGCGCGGATTTCTAGTGAGTCTGGCATAGTTCTAGATGCTGACGTTTATTTTGTATTAGTAAAAGAGACACAACCAAATTCTTACCGAGCAAGAATATTTGTTGGTGATTTTGAAGGTGTATCATTACCAGAGACTGACTCCAGGCCAGCCCTACTGGCTACAGATGATTACGAGACACGAGATACCAACGATACACTCTCAGCATCAT
>JBJORD010000044.1:0-8283 GCA_046049585.1 Candidatus Parcubacteria bacterium | reverse complement strand
TTCTTCGATGAGTTCGAGTTTGAACTGGTTGCCAAGAAACACCTCGCGGGCTTCTTCGACAGTCACCTCACGATGGCTCCAACTCGTCCAGGTATTAAGCAGTTTTTTCATGGCTTTCTCGATGTCCTTGAGTCCGTCGTCGCCCAGGGTTGGTCCGCCCGAAAAATCGACATCATAATAGAAGCCGTTGTCGATAGCCGGCCCAAGGGTCAGCTTGGCATGTGGGTAGTGGTCGATGATGGCTTTGGCCATTAGGTGAGCCAGCGTGTGCCTCTTCTGCTCTAATGAAGTTTGCATAGATTGAGGTAACGTCCAGAATCAACGCATTACTTCGTTACGGAGCCTCAGTGACGCGTTCGCCGTACAATTAGTACGTCTCACGCCTCACATCTCCGTGCCTCGTACTGCATTTGATTCTGAACGTTATTAGGTTAATTACGTTACTAAAAATGTATTTAGGGATAAAAGAAAAATCGTCCGAGCAAAAATTTGATAGCACAAATTTTTGCTCGGACGATTGAGCTTACGCTCGACCGCGGTTCCACCGGGCTTTAGGGCGGTATGCCACCCTACACTTCATTAGTACAGATTAGGGAGAAATTCCGCCAAGGCTGATGGTTGGTAGCCACCACAATCTCTGTATAGCCATAGTAGCTTTTCTTAAGTTATCGGTCAACTCATGTACTTGAGTAGAGGTAAAAATGCAGTACTATACTATGATGGATTTATACGAAAAAGTGGGTGCATTATTTCGCAAAAATGGAACCTTGTTTCTTAGAGAAGAACTGGATACAGGCGAGTATTCTTATAGACCAGCACGGAAGTCAAAACACAATGATATCCAAACAGTTGATGTGCACTCGTTGATCTGGAAGGGTACTTATGCCTACACGGGCACATTTGGTAGTACACAAAAGACAGTATCTTATTATGCGGATAAAAATTCTGTCTATATAGATTATGAAAATAGAGGTGATTTGTGTCGTTTGCCTGGGGCTGCGTCGGCTGATTTTATGTTGATACCACCAGAGCAAAATCAAATTAGAAACGATAATCGATTTTTTTTCAGTTACTCAAATGGTACATTTTATTATCGATCATGGGTGATGCTTTTTGATCCGAGACTCGTCACTGATCTCGGTAATGATTATTACCGAGATGGAAATGCATTATATTATGGTTACTATATGCAGGTTGCTCCTGGGTACGATATTGATACATTTATATCTTTGGTTCCCGAACGGCAAACAGCGACCGCTCGTGATCGCTATCATATATACTATAAAGGTGTAGTAGAACCTGACATTGATACATCATCATTTACCTTTTTAGATGCTTGTGTTGCTAGAAATAGAGCCCGGTACGTTAATTGTGATATTAGTTTTTATGCTACCGACAAAATTAGTGTATATTATATCTGTCCGCCATTTCAAACTCGCATAAAAAAGTTGCATGGGGTCAACATAGCTAGTCTTCGTTTTTATGTAGACCCGTTACGTAAAAATTACGGTTTTGCTTCTGATGGAGTCTACGAATATAATGCGGGAATAAGAAAAAAATTACCTATAACCAAACAAAAAACGACGTAAATGTGTAGTGTGTTTGTAAGATTTGTGCAACCTCATGACTCCGCACAAAACGTCTAGGAAGTTGCTATTGTCTAGATGTTAGTACTTTCACTCGATCCTTTGCGATATTTGGCTTGCGAGGTCTAGTTATAGATTTCCTCAGGAGATACGTTTGTGCCTGGTAGTTGTCACGATCTTGGCATATGTATCATCGAAGTTGATGGTAGGGAATTGGTCAACTAAAATAATAATGTCACGCTCTTACCAAGAGTAGCAGTGCTGGACTGCATATCGTTCCTTGATGATACTACTGCCATGGGTTCGTTTGTGATTTTATAATTTTGAATGTAAAATGCTACGCATTTTACATTACATCCTTGATACTGCATGCGATGTACGAACATATACGTTTGGATATTTTGAAGTTAACCTCTCTCTAATTTTTTTCGTTTGCCTGCGTTGTATTCATATTCTAAATCTTTCGCAAAACCGTAATTATCACGTTTTTCGTCTACAAAAAATGTAAAGCTATCGAGTGATTTTGTTTTGATAATTTTTATATGTTGACTAGTAGTGTTCACCCAATAAGCATACGTCTTATCTTTTGCATAAAAGCAAACTTCCCAATTCACATAATACTGAGCCTGTAGACACTCTGACAAAATTACAAACGTTGGCGCATCGGCTTCATTAATGATTTTGGTTCTAAAATAGACGTGATTTTTATCTTTGGCCACATTTGATGAAAGTACCGTAAATGTGGCAGTGTCTACTTTTGGCATTTTTTCACTGTAGTTAAAATACACATTTGTATCTACGCGTGTGTATAAGCTATCTTGTGAGTAGTGAATATCGCGATAGGTCACTGCATTACGTGGATCAAACGCAATTTTGCTGTGACGATAGAAAAAGGTATTTCCAGATTGAGAAAATTCATATCCAAGTTCTGGTATGATTTCGAATGTTTTTGGTTTTGCTCCAATAATTGGCGCAAGACTATATGGATCTCCAAAATCTGCATACACTGTCGTATCATCGGTATAAAAGTATGCTGTATCATCACGCCCCCATTTGGTCGAGAAGGATACTTCATTGAGGCAGCGAAATTTTTCTAACTGTATTTTTTTTGTATGCTCATTCGTAAACTTTTCAGCGAAGAGATACAGGTTTCTGTTATCTGTGGTAAAGAGACCAATTTCTGTATGTGTCATATGTGTGTATCGTAGCGCTTCATATTATCTTGGTCAACGCACGCATTCCATTTTTGAAATATAATATATTTGGTATGCGCACGGTTGTTCATTGTATTGTCTAGTGACTATACTGAAGAGCTTGCGATAGAGTGTGACAACGCCTTTGCTCTATCAATCGCGATACTGGGTTCATCGTTACGAATAGTCAGTTTGCCTTTGATGGCAACACATTGCCCGACCACAAATAATTCTTTTTGCTCAGCGTAGGTGGTAGGGAAGGCGACCATTTCGATACTGTCTTTTTGGTCAGCGAGTACCACAAAGGCCATCTTGTCTCCCTTTTTGGTGATGAGCTCGCGGACACTAGCGATCATACCAGTGGTGACTAGTTCACCCTTTAGGCGAACCACAGCGATCTCTTCATTGTTGGTCACAGCTGATTTGATAGCACCAATCCGCGGACGCTTTATCATCTCGGCTTCGTGATCATCGAGCGGGTGACCAGAGACATAGATACCAAGGAGGTCTTTTTCCCAGATCAACTTCTCTGCCTTATTAGCCGGAGGGGCTAGGTGTAGGGTGAGGTCAGAGACACTACCTGTACCAAAGCCAAAGAGTGAGTCTTGGGCACTTTCGGCTGAGGCCACTTGTTCACGGTTGAAGGCGAGCATACCATCTACGTTTGCCAGTAAAAAGCCACGTTCTCCCATCGTATCAAAGGCGCCTACCATGATGAGGGCTTCGAGGGACTTTTTGTTGAGATTGCGGTTTTTGATGCGGGTGAGGAAGTCTTGCATTGAGGTAAATTTTCCGCCTTGTTTGCGTTCCGCAATAATTGCTTCACTAATACCCTCACCAAAGTTTTTGATGGTAGTGAGGCCAAATCTAATTGTCTGAGTATTGGGGACTACTGAGAAGTCGGCAAACGATTCATTGATATCCGGTGGCAACACCAAAACTCCCATACGTTCACATTCATGAATGATTTCAGAGATTTTTTCGACGTCACCCGAGTCTGCGGTCAGTACCGCAGACATGTATTCTACGGCGTAGTTCGCCTTCATGTATGCGGTTTGGTACGCGACTCGTCCGTACGACGCCGCGTGCGCTTTGTTAAATCCGTAGGCAGCAAATGGTTCGATGAGGTGCCAGAGTTTGTCTGCGGTGGCTTGGGACAACTTGCCATACTCTAAGAATCCCTTCATGAGTTTGTCTTTTTCGGCGGCCATCACTTCGGGAATCTTTTTACCCATCGCTTTACGCAACATGTCTGCCTCAAGCCATGAATACCCAGCTAGTTCACGCGCCACAGACATTACGTCGTCCTGGTAGGTAATCACACCATAACTACGCTCGAGGATGCCTTTGAGACGCGGATCAAGGTAGGTTACGAGTGATGGATTATGTTTACGTTCAATATAGGTCGGGATCATTTCCATCGGTCCTGGACGGTAGAGTGCTACCATCGCATTGATGTCGTGAATGGTCGATGGCTTTAGTTGCTTGAGGAACGCGGTCATGCCCGACCCGTTGAGTTGAAAGAGACCCATCGTCTCGCCACGAGCCAACACCGCAAAGGTCTTGTGGTCATCAAGGGGAATAGCTTCAATATCAATATCGATATTGTGTATCTTTTTTACGCGCTTTACTGCATCTGCCAAAATGGCGAGGTTTTTGATACCAAGAAAGTCGAATTTGAGGAGTCCCACACCATCTTCCCCCACAGATTTCATTTCGTACTGGGTCACAAATTTACCCGTTTTTGGATCGGGCTGGATCGGGACAAATTGATTAAGTGGTGCAGGCGCAATCACGACACCTGCTGCGTGTACCCCGAGGTGCCGGACACGGCCTTCGATTTTTTGGGCGAGGTCGAGTACCTCACGCGATTCGGCATCACTCTTGTACAGCTTTTGGAGATCTGGTTCAATCTCGAGCGCCTTTTTGATGGTCATTGGGAAGCCCTGGCTACCCATCGGTATGAGTTTGGCGATTTGGTCGCCTACGCTGTAGGGATGTCCGAGTGCGCGCGCCACATCACGCACAGCAGCTCGCGCCATCATCGTACCGAAGGTACCGATCTGGGCGACCTTATCCTCACCATATTTTTGCTTCGCATACTCAATAATTTCGTCACGCCGATTATCAGCGTAGTCCATATCGATATCAGGAGCAGAGGGTCGTTCGGGATTGAGGAATCGTTCAAACGGTAACTGGTATTCGATTGGGTCTACGTTGGTAATGCCAAGGACGTACGTAGTCAAAGAACCTGCCACCGAACCTCGAATGGTGGTATAGATACTGCGTTCGCGAGCTTCTCGAATTAGGTCACCTACTACCAGAAAGTATTTGGCATAGCCTTTGTTCTTGATCACTTCAAGTTCGTAATCAAGACGCTCTTTGACTACTGGGTCAGCTAAGGATAGTCCACGCCAAGTCACTCCCTCATATGACTGATGCTTTAGTTCGTCGTCAGGTTCGCGACCGCTATCGATTTTGTAGTCAGGGAAATACCAGTGGGTACCAATTTCGATTTCTACTGTACAGGCTTCGGCGATTTTGATGGTGTTGGCCACTGCGTCAGGTGTATCTTTGAAACGCTCGATAATCTCAGCTTGCGTCAAAAATGAAAAGTTGTCTTCACCCTGACCATCGCCAGAGGTGTCTACCACGCCACCGCTTTGGATCTTAATCATCGTCTCGCGAGCGATGCGGTCTTCAGGCTTTAGATAATACACATCATGAGCTGCAACCACGGGTGTGTTGGTGCTACGAGCCAAGGCGATGATTTTTTGTTGGATTTTGCCATGATCAAACAGTTCAGGATGGTGGGTGATCTCGAGATAACAATCTGTCCCAAAGACACCTTTGTACCAATCAAGTCGTTCGGCGGCCTTTTCTTCGTTTTCATTTTTAAACTGATGTGCCACTTCGCCCGCAAACGAGGGAATAATACAAATCAAGTCCTTTGCGTACATGCGCAATAAGTCCTCATCGAGTCGTGGTCGATAGTAAAAACCTTCGAGGTTTGAGGCGGTCACTAATTTGATGAGGTTCTGGTAGCCAAAAAAGGTTTTGGCCAAGAGCACCACTCGCGTACGGGGTTTGTCTATCATCGCTTCTTTATCAAAGCGAGTGCGGGGCGCTAGATAGGCATCGAGTCCGATAATCGGCTTTACTCCTTCTTTGGTACAGGCTTTATAAAAATCAATGGCACCATACAAAGCCCCCGCGTCAGTGAGAGCGAGTGCATCCTGACCATCTTCTTTAGCCGCTTTGGCGAGCTCCTTGGGGGTAGGGAGCGCATTGAGGAGAGAATAGTGCGAGTGGGTATGGAGATGGACAAATTGTGCGGTAAGAGGCTTGTGGTCGGACATGGGTGCAGTATAGCATTCGCTCGCATCCTCGCCAAAACAGCAGTATGCTTCAGAATGTCATAGTGCATTGTCGTAATCTGCATGAATTGCAAAACTCGCTTTGCTCAAACAGTTGCAATTCATGCAGATTACTCTGTGCACTTGGACACTCTTCTCGCAATCCTGTTTTGGCGAGGATGCTCGCTTGTGGGTGGGGGTTGGAGGGTTACATGGGTGTGATACACTTTTGGTATATGTTTGGAAATTTTGGAAGTTTTAGATCAAAGCGTGAGACAGTACCAGAGTTTGGTAAGATTGATGGTCTAGATGCAGATATCAGGGTTGATTTAATTGTCAAACTAGATGATTTGCGTGCTAAGTTTTGGGGAGTTAGTGCACTTCTTGTTCCGGCGGATCATTTGCTCATTCATAGTGTGATAAGAGAAATTATTGAATCGAATCCTGACTTAAGTGAAAAACAGGTGAGTGATACCGTCACCCAATACTTGTTTAACTCAACTTCAGTTGAATAAATAATGGTGACACAAAACAACTATCTCATAGGGATTGACGAGGCGGGACGGGGGCCGCTCGCGGGGCCGGTAGCGGTAGGGATGGTCTGTATACCGAGGGATTTTGATTGGATGCTGTTACCAGGCGTTGGTGATAGTAAAAAAGTCTCGGTCAAAAATCGTGAGCGTATTTATATACAGGCGATGCAGTTGGCCAAAGTGGAAAAGTTATTTTGTACAGTAGAAATGGCCAGTGCTAAAGCCATAGACAAGCGGGGAATCGCAGTCATGATTCGGGAGTGCATAGACAAGGGTCTGCGTACATTAGCAGCACAAAATGACTGTACGGACTGGAACACTGTGACAGTAAAACTGGACGGTAGCCTTAAGGCGCCTGACTATTGTGTAGATCAAGAAACTATCATCAAAGGTGATAGTAAAGAAAAGGTGATTGGACTGGCGTCAATTTTAGCCAAGGTCACCCGTGATGCCTATATGACTAAGCTGGCCAGCCGACCAGCATTTTTGCCATACCAATTTGCCCGCCATAAAGGCTATGGTACCGCTGTGCATAGACGTCTGATTGCTGAGTATGGGTTGTCACCAGAGCATCGCGTGAGCTATTGTAGGAATGTTAAGAGTGTGGTATAGTGTTTATACCGACATTGGATCGATCTGTTGTCCTACTTCATGCGTAACCCAAAAAAGTAGGGAGAAAGAAGTGAGCGACACCACAAGTCCGAAAATAATGTTGGTACATGTTAAGGGTGTGCTCGACAGACTGCCTGAAGTGTTTCCGAATAAAGATCTGTCCCATGCATGTTTAGGAAATACTTTGGTACAGAGCTTGCTCGGTCAATATGGCATCCGAAAGGATGAATTGATTGTACTGAAGTTGTCGTACAATTCTACCGTCAGTAGTGCACTTCAAGCGCTGGATAACCAGCTACAACAAGCGGCGTAACTTGCTGCAATAACTCGAGCGGGTGCCTTGCGCAAGCACCTGAGTCGAAAAACTGGCCGTTTCCTTTCGGGGCGGTCTTTTTCTTTGCCAGGCTTATTATTGACTAATTATTTTGATAAAAAAGGCACATCTATTGCAATTTTGAGCCAATCTGCTATAGTTGCGGACATTATGGTAGTACGAATGCGACATACGCGGTCACACACCGCGAACCGACGCTCTCATCACGGTCTCGGAACACCGGAAATGGCAGTGTGCAAGAATTGTGGTGCTATGCACCGTCCACATCACATGTGTCTTTCTTGTGGTTTTTATAAGGGGCGAGTAGTCATTGACTTGGCTGCCAAAGCAAAAGCTCGAACTGAGCGTATGCAAGCCAAACGTGATGCCATCAAGGCAAACAGCGGCGAGGCAACTCCAGAACCAACCGAAGCAAAGTAATCACAAAATCCCGCTTGGCGGGATTTTGTGGATTATGGGTCATTTAGTGACAGAGACTCTGTATACTAGATACCAGTAGTAGTTTAGTACATTTTTTATGGCAAATCGGCACCTTTCACGTAGTATCGTTCTTCAGACCATGTTCGAGTGGGACTTAAATGCAATTGACCGCAAAGACATCATTGTTGTTCTCGATCGTAACATTGAAGAATTTGCCCCCAACAAAACCGATCGTCCTTTTATGGAACG
>JBJORD010000043.1:0-20345 GCA_046049585.1 Candidatus Parcubacteria bacterium | reverse complement strand
TTCTGCCCTTGCTTCATCTTGCCAATGACCATACGGATCGATATTGATAATATTGCCAGCCTGCGACCACAACATAACCACATTTGGATTGTTGTTAATCCACGCAAATCCTTTGGATCGGACAATATTCTTGAGTTGACCACTTTCAAGTAATGTATGGAGCTTTACCTCGTCAAATGGACGAGTAGCAGTATAGACAAAACTACTAATGCCATACTCCAGTGTCTCAGGTACATGTTCACCACGAATCTCTTTGAGCCATCCCACATTCCGCGCAGCCTTATCCATCGAGAATCGGCCAGTGTTAATAATCATATCGAGATCGACTACCCCCTGTTGTGTACGACACACCATTGCTTCGGGATTTAGTTTTTTTATCAGACCTTCAGCAAATGCTAATTGCTCTTTTGTGGCCAGATCAGTCTTCGAAAGTAGAATTACATCGGCAAATTCGATCTGATCAACAAGTAGATGTACAAGCGTTCGTTCGTCAGTTTCACCGGTTGCCATCTGTAGATCATCGAGGGTCGCATTATCATGCCAGAGCGTCTCAAATTGGGCGGCATCAACTACCGTCACCATCGTATCAAGCCTGGCGCTATCCATGAGTATTCGTCCGTCAGATTGTTCAAAGGTAAACGTCTCAGCCACTGGCAGCGGTTCTGAAATACCCGATGATTCAATCACAATTGCATCATAGGTGCCTTCAGCTGCAAGCTTTTCGATTTCAACCAGTAAATCTTCTCGCAGCGTACAACAGATACAACCGTTACTCATTTCAACCAGTCGTTCTTCATGACGATCTAGTTTGATCTCACCATTTTTGACCAGTTCACCATCAATATTCACCTCACTCATATCATTGACGATGACGGCCAGTTTCTTGCCGTGCCGGTGTGTGAGAATATGATTGAGGACCGTAGTCTTACCTGCCCCCAAAAAACCAGACAAGACAGTGACCGGAATTGGTGGTTTATTCATGATGGTCGTGTTCTTCTAATTCGGTGTGTGGTTTTGTAGAAGTTCCATGAGCTTCTTCTTCATCATGATGCTCCTCTTCGTGGTGCGTTGCTTCATCGTGATCATGATGATCACCTGCTCCGTGTACATGCTCATCCTTGATAGCGAAAGCGACAAGGGACATCACGGCGAGTCCAACGAGGAGTACTGCCGCATGCTTCACAAAACCAGCGCTATCGGCATGATGATGCGGTTTTGGTATGAGATCGTGGAGCACTACATGAAGGAAGAATCCAGCTGCCAATGCAAGCAGCAATACCTCGAGATCATGATTCACCACCGCCAAGTAACTGAGCCCAATACCGATAAAGATCGTACTTGAGACCAAAAAATTAATGAGGAGAGCTCGCTTCGTGCTGTACCCCGCCTGCTTCAAGACAAAGAATTCAGACACTTCCTGCAAAGCTTCATGAATCAGAATTGATACAGTCACTGCTACTCCAAGAGCCGGCGCCACGAGAAAAGCTGGCACCAGAATGATTCCATCAGCTACATTATGCACAGCATCCCCCACAATCAATTTACGGGCACTTTTTTTATTACCATGATGATGATCATGATCGCACTCGGGATCATGGTGCTGATGCGTGTCTGGAATGAGGTACTCAAGCCCCCAAGCCAACACATACCCTAGACCAATAAGTAGTACAGCCATCAGTGCCGTATCAGCCAGCTCAAATACCTCAAGCGCCAAGGCTCCTGAGGTCACCAAAAACACCCCTGCCGAAAAGGATACTAAGTACGAAAGGTTATTAGTCAAAAAACGAGCCGCTACTTTATGAGTAAATAAAACCCCCGACAGAGACGCGAGCATCACGAGGAGCCCAGCACCAATAATTTGTAATTCCATATCTGCCGAGCATAGCAAGGAATATCAATTTATGCAAATGATTTGCATTATTGTATACTGCGCCCATTTTTTTGGCTGCCCGCGCTCCTCATAATATTCATGACTGGCCCATACCTGCATTGCTTTGGGGTTATTAGCCACCTTTTGGAATATAGGCAGCGTCGCTACTTCAGAAAGCATTGCGTCTATGGGCACTACATCTTGTGAAAATACATCTATTCCCTCTTTGGCTACCTCGGATGCTAACCAGTCGAGTCGCTTACCACAGATACCATCATGGGAGAAACTATGGCTCACTAGATCGCCCCACGTCATAAGTGCATTGGGGGTACCTTGGTACGCCAAGTGTTTGTACCGAATCCATATAATTGGGTCAGCAAAAAACATCTGGTTACCGATACGCTTCTTAGTGCGTAAAAACCATGCTCGTTGGTACTCTTGATACAAATCGAGAAGTGCCGCCACAGCCGATGTGCGCTCCTCTGCAGATAACACTTTTGCTAGTTTTTTTTCCATACGTGTACACAGTTTATCACTGTCAAATCAGACAAAGTCTTCAGTTCGGTCCAATCCTTAACCGGCGGCTGCGGAATATAGAGCAACTCTGCAAGGCCCGACACTCCCCGCATTAATGCTACGGTATTGCGTTGCGATACCGTAAACAGGTGTTTAATCACCTGGCTCTTAGCGCTTGAGGTGCCACCAACCATGGCGGCAAGAATAATATTGGTTTCTGTTGGTATGTAATCAAGGACATCACACAAAACAACCTCAACGAGATGATTGAGTCCTAAGGCAGTGACTAGTGCCGTGGCACCCACTACAGCGTCTGCATCATTATCAATTACCCGTACTGGCTGATTATAATCATGTGCCATGATAAGTGCCGACAACGGCAAAGCTCCACCACCAACAAATAAAATTGGTTCCGCTGCAGTACGAAGTTCGGCCATCTCGAGAGCAGTCAGTGCTTGATAACACAAAAAGTATTGGAACGTTTTCACATCACTCCATGAAAGTGATGATTGTTGTAAAAAGGCGTGCGTCCACGTATGCTCGAGGGCAGTTTCTGCAGTCATGGCGTAGTTTTGAAGGCGTTCAATGATCCCCTCTTGGCGCAATGCTGTCATCACTTCAGTCGCTATATCACGTGGCGTGGTGAGGATAATTTCAACGAGGCGCGTCAATGCGCCATCGACTACCGGTGAAGGCTGTAACGATGAACAGGCCCCCAAGGTATTGGCGATGGCGATAATTTCTGAAGTAATAAATTCCGTTTCCATGCTTTTGTATAAAAAGATGGAGGCAATCGTCGACTGCCTCCACCAGCACTGCCCGCCTAGGCAATAAGTAGTGTTGTCGCCTCGAGCTGTTTGAGATGCTGATTCGCTTGCGCGATGAATCCCTCTTTTTCAGCCGTAAACGAGCCTTGGAAAGCGAGTGCTCGCTTGTGCTCTAATTTCTGCCATTCGCGCCAGAACGAATCCCGACGCAACTGAGTGAGCGCTAGGACTCCCTCGGCGGTCAGCACGGCGGGATTCGATTGATAGATAGCTTCCTGTAGATCTTGTGGAAGCTTCTCCCAAAACTCACTCGCCCACCAAGCGAGTGACACGCCGAGTTCCCGCTTGTTGGTACAAAGCACAGCTTCTTCACCGGCTGTTTGCTCGGAGAGTAGATCAACCGAACGCACCCAATACCAGAGACACGCGGTATAGACCGGCAGCTTCCACTGCCGAGCCTGCGCTGGGCGTCGCGTCATTTGCTGGAGGAGTTGCATCTCTTCGGGGTGAGTTATGAGCCCACCGTAAGGAGACACCAACGGCTTTCGCCCAAGAAAGGACTCAAGCAGTCGCCCGATTTCGGCGCTGGTCGCAGCCGGATCAGTGTCGATGCGTAAGAGCTGATGACTTCGCGCTGGCTGAGGAAGCTCTCTACAAAGATCGACAAGCCCTTCAATCATCGCTACCGAGCATCGTCGCTCGTCGAGATAGAGGACCACGTAAGACCCCTCACTTGCCTGGGCGATATTCCAGTTGGTCTGCCCGGGTGTGACATTGAAAGACTTTCCATCCACCACCCCTTTCAGTCGCACCACACCCTTTTCCACCCACGGGTTCATGACGCGTTGCAGGTCTGCAAGTCGTACAGTGTCCCGCAAGTTAAGCCAGAACGTCCGCCAGCCGTGGACCAGCGATACGTCTGTGTCATGATTATGGTTATGGTGATGATCGGTACAACCATGACCGCAGACATGTACAGCCTTCGGCAGTATCGTACGCTTGGCAAGCACAGCACTTGTTAAAGTCTTGGGCCAACTCGGTTGACCGTCTTCTGTCACACACACTGGTGTACCCGGTGCATGCAACTTGGTGAAGTCCATCGGTCGTTCATCAAACCACTCGGAGTCATAGAGCTGTCGCTTGGTGTGAATGATGCCCGTAGCTACCCGTAAGTGAGACGCGAGCATATCCTCCCCGTAATAGATGCGACGATTGTCGATGAAGCCAGAAACATCAAGCACCGCCACAATCTGATAGCTATACCCAGCTGTCAGAAGAAACTCCTGCACCTCGTCTCCAGACACCAGTCCAAAGCCTTCAAGAATCACCACTTTGGTACCCTTTCCCGCCTCGGTATGAAGTACTGCCAAAAGCTCGTCTTCATCTTGGCAGGTAAAACATCCGTTCGGAAGCGTTACCACTTCTGCATGTGGTGACGAAAAAAGCGGCGTACCACCTACTTCGTTCACCACATAGGTGACGTCACTTTGGCTGTAGCCTGCTTTTGCCAAAGCAGCGGCAAACGCTAGACCAGTGGTCGTTTTGCCCGCTCCAAACGTACCCACAAAAGCAACTACGTGAAGTTCGGATCGAGTTGCTGCGACCCGTGTCATCAGTTTAACAACCATTGATTTTCCTCGCTGTTTGAATATTGTTTGCACACTTGTTATGCAATTCATTTGCATAACTCCATAAGTGAGATTACCAGAGGATAGAGAATAATGCAAATTATTTGCATTATGGTATAGTGTTCTCGTATGCGAATCAACAAACACCGCGAAACTATTCTTACTATACTCAAAGACCAGCACGGGGGACTTACGGCTGCTGGGGTGCACTCTGCCCTACCTGAAGTGAATCTCACGACTATTTACCGCAATCTCGATGCCCTCACCTTGACTGGTACTATCAAAAAAATGTTCCTCGATAGTGGTGAAGCGCTCTACGAGTATCAAGATCATCCCCACCACCATGCGGTTTGTGATGACTGTCATCGGGTGATTCACTTCACCGCACCAGATGAAAAAATTAAGAAGCTACTCGGTCTAACTGATTTTCAGATCAATGACTTAGAGGTAACTGTGCGTGGAACTTGTAATCATAAAATCGCTTAGTCGCGTATGTGTACCGTTTGCGGATTACCCAGCACTCACACCACTACCCTCACAACGATCAGTACGCTGAGTTTGTTCGCGACGGTGATGTTTAGTTTTTTGTGGGTATACTTTTTTATTACTTCACAGTACCTAGAGCGACTCTGGCGTCAACTGCAACAGAGACTGCTGCCTACAAAAGTAACCACGTTCCCAAACCAAGCAGCACCAAAAGACCAAGCACATCCGTCATTGTCGATACAAACACCATTGACATAGTGGCTGGGTCATACCCCAAACGCTTGATAACGAGTGGAATAAGTGACCCAAAGAACACCGCGTTAGTGTGAGCAAATATCATCGTCAGTCCAACCACCAAGCCAAGCCAGAAACTTCCATTCCAAAGCAGTGAAATAATTGCCACAATCGAGCCGATTACCAAACCATTATAAAATCCTGCCACTACCTCATTCTTGATGGCCGGCCAAGCATTCACGAGCGTTACCGAACCAAGTGTCACACCGCGCATCATAACCGCAAAAGCTTGACTTGACGCATTGCCACCCATACCCGCGACAATTGGCATGTAGACCGCGAGTAGTGTTAGGGCATTAAGCGTGTCTTGAAAAGCTAATACCACACTACCTGCCAAAAAAGCGGTGAACAAATTGAGTATGAGCCACGGGTTACGGTGTTTGAATTTGCTCCAAGCACTATTAAACGGACGTTCACTACTATCTACTCCAGTAAAGCTATACAATGACTCCACTGGCATATGCCCAAATAACTCGAGTGCGTCATCAGCATAAATCACCCCCAATACACTACTGTCATGATCTACTACTACCACCTTTCGCTTACCAGAAGCAGTGAGTGTATCAATAATTTCTCCCACCTCAGCCTGATAGGTAATGGTTGTAACCGGTAACACAAATTTTTCGAGTGCCATACTGTTGCGTTCACGCACCAGTACACCAATTGGTACCTCTCCGATAAGCATGCCTGCTTCATGGACCAAAATCTCAGGGAATTTCCCAGTTTCTTCATAGTGTCGTTCAATAATATCGCCTGCTTCACCGATAGTGGTTGCTGCTGGAACAAAAATATAGTTAAAGTGCACCAAGGTAAAGGTGGCCTTGGGATGGAACCGCAAAAAATACTCAACCTTATCTTTGATATCAGATTTGAGTTGAGCAACGATTTTTTCGCGTCGCTTGCTGTCTTTTATTCGAGTTACTACTTGTTGCGCCGTACGCAAATCCATATGATCCAATATATCGACCACCTCAGGATTGGTTAGCTCACGCAATACTTGTTGTTGGATGTAAGGCGAAACTGATTGTAGTACGGTACTACGTTCACCTATAGGTAAACTACGGAGTAAAGCCACCCGCTCAGCCGAGCGATACGTCACTTGCTTGATGTAATCATGAGTGACAGCCATGCTATGTATTATAGCGTGTTCTTTTCGATAGTGGCGGTTGAACGAAGGGTATCAACATATTCACCAACCAACTCTTGCTCCTTACCTACCCGTAACTGCTGGATGATTTGATCTCGCACTTCAGCGAGAGGTGGTACATCTTGAGCCGCTGGCGCTGTTTTGGCGACACTATCATAAAATGTTTTTATCTCTTCGTCCGTGATCTCTATAGTACTAGGATCTAGAGTAGCAGTAAGATGTGTCTGGATCAAAATTTCACCACGGATATCTTCTCGCAAACTCTCAGTAGTGATACCGATTTCAGCCATACGTGCAGCTAATTGTTCTTCCCCACCCTGGCTAGTAACAATCTCATCATAACGAGCATTTACCTGATCTTCTGTGACCAAGATACCCGCTGCGTCAGCAGCCTGCCGTAACAGTGCAGTATTAATCAAAATATCAAGCGCTTGTGTGTCGATTTCAGTTTTTACTGGATCAGTCGCTGGATCAACTCCTTGACCAATGGCTTGCTGGATAAGTTGATTGCGATTCTTTTCAAATTGAGCTTGGGTAATCTTTTCGCCATTCACGGTTGCTGCCACTGGTTCGGGCATCACCCAAGATTGTAGGGTACTAAAGACCGCTGTGTTGGTTCTACCTTGTTGTTCGAGTATATACAAAAGACCAGCTCCCATTACTCCCACAATCAAAAACGCAATCCCGTACTGTAGTACTACCGGCTTCTTCCACCAAACCAGACTGGCTGGAGCTGCTGTCGCCAAGAGGTTTTCATCTGAGGAGGGTTCTGTTGGGGTAGTCACCTCAATCGTAGGAGTTGATACCACACTATCACTCATTGTTTGTAACGGCGTAGATGATGGCACAGCGCTTTCTGCCTCCGTTACAGTATCGGTAACAACAGACTGACTTTCGTCTGTTGTTGGCACAACACTTGGTTCTGGAGTAGGTGTTGATGATGAGTTGTGTTCAGTAGTATCAGTCATAGTAGTTACGATAAGGAATGATTAGAATTTAAACAATGATATACCGCCAAAAAAGACACGGGCGATCTCATGTTAGTCACAGTATACATGTTTTTTAGGCAGTTTTGGAGAGTTACGTGGACAAAGCATCAGGATGGCCCGCACTCCAAGCGTACATCACAATAGCAGCTGATGCAGCAGCATTGAGTGACTCACATCGTGGGTGCATTGGAATTGAAAGCAAAGTATCACAAGCCTCACGAGTCTTAGCACGCAAACCTGATCCTTCATTGCCGAGCACAAATACTGATGGTTTGGTGAATTGCTCAGCCGTGACAGGTACTGCCCCCGCCTCACCAGCCAAACCATAAATCCAACAACCACGCTTTTTTAGGTCCTCAAGAGTAGCGTTTACGTTACGAATCTCCACTAATGGAATTCTAAACGCCATACCAGCCGACACTTTTACCACCGTCCCGTTTACCGGTGCTTGATTATGAGGCGGGATAAGTACTGCCGTAATCCCAAAAGCAGCGGCAGAACGTATCACTGCCCCGACATTGTGTGGGTCTTGTACCTCGCCCAAAACCAAAAAGGCAGTTTCCTGTGTGATTGAAACCTGATTAATAAAATCTTTGTAGTTGTGTACCAATCGCTCGATGGCGATACCAGCAATAATTCCCTGATGTACCGCATCGGAGCGTAATCCACCAGGCAAGCGTTTACCCTGTAACAAGCGTGGCAGAGCCTGGCAATGGGTCAGCTTGGCAAGTAACTTGGCGTCACTAAAACCATTTTCAATATAGAGCTCTTTGATCAAGTCAGGCCTAAAGGTTAAAGCTTCTTCGACGGCGTGTTTACCGTAAATATATATAATTTCTCGTTCCATACGCCCTGTTATAGCATTAATCTTACAAACAAGACACTGCCCGTGTTCCTTCAAAAAAGGTTGGCGTGTCTCCACTGGTTATTTCGGCAAAACGAGCCTCTCCCCAGGCGCCCGTAAGACACGCAGCTAAAGCTGGTGATAGTTCTTGTGGTAATGTTGCCACATCAATCCCAAACGTCTCAAGCATTTGACGCTGACCAGGCGTCAGCCAACTAGCTGAATCGTCCACTGGTGCTGTGTTGCCCACGGCGGTGTCACTTGCTGTATCGGTTGGTAGACGAGTTGGTGTACCGCTAGCACTTCCGATAGTTGGTGATAGCGTATCCTCTTTTGGAATAAAGACCTGTAACGTTTCTTCTGGAGTAGTAGGTATGAAGTCTTCTGCTTCACGCCAAATCACGCCTGCAGACGGAAGATGTTGTGTCCCCCAAATGAGACCAACTCCAATAGTAATCATGATGGCAAAAAATAACCCAATTCGATAGTGCATTGATGCAATCATACAAGATTTTTTCCTATTCGTCAGGTCGATATGAGTATGTCATAATATAGGTATGCTACTTAGGAATATAACTCCACCATCCACCCACACTCGGGCCATTGTCTGGTTGTCTATCTTGGTTCTGACTATCTTCTGCTTGGGATTAATTTTCTTGCTTGACACCAAAACCGACGCAGTCACCAAAGCAGAAAGTGTGCCCGAAACACTCGTTACCCTAACACCATTTCCCGTCGGAGTAGATCCCGATGAAAAAAGTATTACCGAGGATCCGGCGGTTGATAGTTACATGAAGACCTATGTCGCTTCAAACCACACTCCAGCCCGTACTAATGGTGGTTGGTTTGAACAAGTCCTCGTCCGACTAGCTAGTCTTGATTGGTATCAAAACCTAGCCACACCAGCTACTCGTATCCTAATCATTCAATCAGGTGAACGAAAAGAGGAGGTGGTAAAAAATATCTCTCGTATACTGCGCTGGGACGCAGCTGAGTCAGCAGAATTTTTGGATTATATCAAAACTAATTCACCCACTCTAACTGACGGCACTCTTTATCCGGGTCGATATATCGTTGCCCATGACGCCAATCCCGAAACGGTTGCAGTGGCCATTACCGAACGCTTTAACGCCGAGGTGCGCTTGCGCTACGCCGATACCATCGCTTCTAAAGTACCCCTCGATACAGCCTTGGTGGTAGCTTCATTAATTGAGCGTGAAGCGTACGACTTCAATGACATGCGTTATATTTCGGGAGTGATTTGGAATCGACTATTTATTGATATGAAGCTACAAATCGACGCTACTTTGCAATACGCAAGAGGCGCTAACAGTGCCGCAGCTGGTGGACGATTTTGGCCAGTCCCAACCCCTGCCGACAAATTCATTGATTCCCCATTTAATACCTACAAACACGCTGGCTTGCCACCTTCACCAATCGCCAACCCTTCTATTGAAGCTATTATTGCTGCCTTAAATCCTCGAAGTACCGACTGCTTGTTTTATTACCACACTAATGACGGCACCTTTTATTGCAACGAAACCTACGAAAATCACAAAGCTGGGATTGTAAAACACCTCAAACCAGCTAACGGTAATTAACCGCTTGATCTGTTAGTGATTATCGACACGAAGTCCATTGTGCAGATAGCGCAAGCAACCATCACCCAGTACACCATTGAGAAAATCTACTCGCACTCCAATAGGTAACAAGGTGACCGCCTCAGTCGGTGAGACAAATTCTATACTATGAAGTTCAGCCGCATGACTACGAACCAGTGTCTCACAATTAATGTATTCGTGACCATTCTCTATCTGAAAAATAAACTCAACGGAGTGTCTGTTTTGTGAATCGGTAAAGCTATGAATATACAGCACGTCGCCTACTACTGGCACCACCCCTAATTCTTCTATCAATTCACGCGAGATAGCCGTCCGCACATCTTCACCGACCTCCAGATGACCACCCGGCAAAACCTGTATAGCTTCATTATTACCAGCATGGGTCACTACCAGTAGTTTTCCATTATGTCTTATGACACCACGACAACGAACAGTAAAAAGAGGGTGATTTGACATATAAATTGTTATGATGATCAGGGTTTGACTGCCGATAACGACGAATACAAAACCACAGTAATAGACCACAAAGTAAGCCTAGCCCTATAATCCACCACCAAGTAACCGCCGTCGGTTTTATTGGGTGCCATACTGAGACGCGTTCATTACCACTATAGTCTACTGCTTTAACGACCACATAACTTGATTGGTCTTGGTGTTTGAGGGTATAGGTTCCATATGCCACTTGCCAATTAGCAAACATCGCCAACCATGGGTAACGGTACTCCTTAACTTGATACTCTGCTATACCAGATCCCTGATCAGATGTATCAAAAACCAACGTGAGAAGACCGTCATATGCCTCTTCATCATTCACAAGCACTGGTGCAAATGCCAAGGGCGGCTCGGTATCAATCTCGGGCGTCAATAACGCTTGCGGGACTGTAGGGGTGGTCGCGTTCTGACTATCCAGGCTGAGTACACCTTCAGTAACAGAAACATGTGACCCTACCCCATCATGACGTAAGACTCTGGTCTCTCGAGTCGAAAGACTAATAGAACCCGTGGCAATAACAGCAAATTGTAATCGCACTACAGGCAATACTTCACCACTAAAACCACCAGGTGTGATACCCATAAATGAAACTTGTCCCAAATCGCGAACCATGGGTCGTCTCACCCATAAGGTAATAGCTGAATTAGCATCATCTGCTTGCAAGAGGCGCAACTGATCGGCTGGATAATCTACGATCCCTTCCATGGCATTAACTGATTCAAGACTAGACAGAGTAACCGTAACAACAAGGGTATCACCAACCTGAATCCTGTCAGTCTGGCTCGATAGATTGATCGTAGCTGCCTCTGCTGTAACTGAGTACAGCAGACTAACCACCCCAATTGCGATGTACGTAAGCCATTTCATATTACCCAGTCCAATAAAACGCCATCATACTAAAATCTACCAAGTCGATTTGACCATCACGGTTAAAGTCTATCCTCGCTGAGGTCGGCTTAAACAAAAACACGTACACAGCGATGGCAAAATCTTTGAGATCCACCTGACACTCACCCGATACGTCAATTACGTTCAAACAGACCAACGGCGTATCAATTGCTTGAGTCTCGATTGGTTGAAAGTTGTGGGTAAAAGTGACGATGACTGGCGGTTGTGAAGCTACTGTCATCCGCAATTCTATACGTTCACCTAATGCTATTGCCGCTGTCGTATTGATAGTAAACTCCCCCGTTGCCGATGTCTCGGTTGTCCCAATAACGACACCTTGCCGCCACACCTCAATCTGAGAGTTTGGCACTGCTAACCCATTAAGACGTACACTACTGACGTTATTTGTACCATGTAGCACCAACGGGCCAAGAATCACACTTGAAATTTTGGTAGTGGTGTTCGCAATCACTTGTACTCGAAAAGTATCTGTTGTCACGGTATGAATTGCCCCAGCTTCTGCACGCACCTGTAACAAATACGACCCAGCGACCAAACCAGTTACTGTAATTTGAAACGATCCGTCAGCTTTAGCTACTGCCATACCTGACTCTTGCGCATCACGCAAAATAGATACCACCGCCCCAGGCGGAGCAAAGCCAGAGACAATGACATTAGTGGTAGTAAGAGCGGGCAAATCCGGTGTCTTGTCAGTTTGCGTACTACCACTAGACCGTGGCAAATCTGGTACGCAAGCGCTGGTAATTAACGTACAAACACTAGAACATTGTACAGCTCCGCTACCCAAGCCCACTGAACTACATGAAGTACCACCAAAATTGGTTCCATCACACTGTTCACCAGATTGGATAATACCGTCTCCACAACCAGGGACATACGCGACTATATCAACCGTATAAGGTACACCAGACTGAGCCAATAACAATGTAGAGCTCGAAGCAAAAACACCTAGAAAAAATACTGAGAGTAGCAGAAATCGTAGGTAAAACATGTACCCTTGATTATAAACCACTGCGTCTTGCTCGAGCAACGATGAGGCGGTTGTAAAACTTGAGAATGAAGTACAAGAACACAAGCGTAATGGTCACTACAGTGAGAAGTTGCCACGGGAGTAGGATGATACGGACTTTTTCAGTGGCAGTTTGTTCAGTTTCACCCCAGACTAGAGTCAAGGTGGCAGTGTATAAACCAATATGAAGATTCCTCAACTGATGACGAACTGCAGACATGAAAGATGCATCGGTTGGCGCAGCATCACCCCACAGTACTTCAAAGCGTCTGGTACTATTTGGCAACACACTACCCTCATTTTGGTTGGCTGACAAAGTAACTGCTTTACCACCAAACATATTTCGAACAATCAACTCACCACGTGGGACCACTCGGTCACCACCAGTGTTATTAAGGCGATAGGCAAAAGTAAGTGGCAAAGCTCCAAATACAGTTTTTCCTTCTCCTGCCAAAAAGTCTAGCACTCCACCACTTTCATCAACTGGACCATTTACACGCAAAAGTACCAATGATCCAACCTTGCCACCAATAGCAACCTCACCGCCTGACTCACTAGTAGTTGGTGGTTGACTACCAAAGAAGATTGCACTGAAGTAACCTCCTGGTGTCGCTGAAGCTGGAATCGTAATAGTATAAGGTACAGTCACACGATCGCTAGGAGCGATAGTGTAACTCTCGGCAGTTGTGATCCAAGTAGCTAGACCGCTTCCGCCACCAACAAAGTAAGGTGATCCGGTTTCGCCACGGGGTTCAAAGTTCTCGTACGACGTAAAGAATGTCTTGGTATCGGTCTGCTCATTAAATAGCTCGATTTCACCGATAATGGTTTGACCAGGGTCACCCGCCACTTCTATTTTGGTTGGTGATATGGTCAACGCAAAAGCCTCTTGTGGCACTAGTACCGATCCGATAAGAAGGGCTAAAAGTACGACAAAAGAGGCTTTCATAGTGCAATTATTTTAGCACAGCCAGTGCAAAACTAGAAGTTAGCTGTGGCTACGTAAGTAATTGCAGCATTATAGGTACCAGCGTCAGTGTTGGCAGCGATGTTTGCAAGGTAGCGGAGTGAGTAAGTGGTGTTGGCAGTTGAGCCAGATGCAGAAGCAACTTGATCTGGAAAAGCAGCCGAATCATAGGCGAAGTTGGCAGTGTTGTACGGAGCTGCAGCAGCACCAGAACCACCAGTTGCAATCATTCTCAGACCAAACTGTTCAGTACCAACCGATGAGGCTGCGGCAGTTGCACCAATGGCAGTAATCGTAGCCGACGGATTTGAAGCGTTAATTAGTGTCGTACCTGTTGCCGTCATAGAGTAGCCATTAGCAGCATTAGTACCGACAATGATGTTGTGAGCTTCAACTTCTGCTGCAGATCCAAGAGTGTCACCAGTCGCAAAACGTGCAGCAGCAGAGTTTAGAGTACCGAACCCGATACTAACATCACTAATTGAGAATGTGAGTGATTGTGCTACTTCAGCTGCGATATCTACAGTGTCATCAGTAATGATGTTAACAGTAGTTGAACCGTTATCACTAAAGAGTCCCCCGATAGCGATAGCATAACTGTTGGCTGAACCTGGGTTAATGATTTGGGTGTTACCTGTTGATCCAAGGGTCGCATTGGTACCGATCTGTACCTGCACACAAGCGTTGGCAGCAATAGTAGTGGTAAAGGCAGATGATGGAGCGGTCAAGGTAAGTACCTGTCCAGACAAGGCAGCTCCCCAAGTGTCTGCAGCAGGTGTGGCCGCAAGCGTTTCGTCGTTTACGTATGATGGCGCAGTACAGTTTGACTGTGCACCAGCAGAGAAGGCGAGGTCAACATCATCAAAAGCAATCGCGTTCATGTTGAAACCGGCTGGAAAAGTCAGCGTGATGGTATCAGTAGTATCAGCGGCTCCTGTTGGAGTACGAAATACAATAGTGTGGTTTGAGGCGGTACTGATAGTTTGACTCGTCATGGTGTTAGAGATATTGGCCAAGGCAGCTGCCGACACTACGTTACTACTAACAATATAAGAACTAAATGCAACAGCAGTTACTAAAATGGCTGCAGTGATTTGTTTGATGGTAATGGTGATATTCATACAATTTAAATAAGTCTCCCTCGCACGGAGATACTAGTATTGTATTTGATGTACGGATAAATCTGTGCACAGATCTGTGGACAAGTCTGGTAAAACCTGTTCCTAAAATGTGCTCGTGACAATGTAGTTGATTTGGCCCGAGTATGAACCAGATTCAGAATCGCTAGCAATATTCGACATATACCGAATACCATATTGAGTAGTGACCTCATCCCCTGTGCCTGAAGCAAAGAGATCTGGAAAAGCAGCAAGATCAAGTGCCCAGTTGGCACCATTGTATGGAGCTGTCACGCTACCACTCCCGCTGACTATCGTCGCTCTGATGCCAAACTGCTCGGTCCCGATACTTGGAGCTACTGCCGTCCCACCGACAGGGGTAATAGTTGCACCGCCACAGAGAGAACAAGTGAGTGTCGAACCATCCAGATGCACTACATATCCATCATTGGCATTGGTAGTGACACTAATAGTATGAGCTTCCGTAGTGTCACTACTAGATCCGAGACTGTCACCAGTAGCATAACGTGTACCACCAGGTAGCAAAGTCCCCAATCCAACCCCAGTATCCGAGATACTAAAGGTAATTGATTGTGGCTCAATCGGGATAGCAATCTCACTCCAACCTACTGTCATTGAATAGTTCATTAAGTTGTCACCAGCGTTCGATTCTTGATACAAAGCAACCCCCTCGCCAGGATACAGTACCAGCTCGTCACCAAAAATATGGTCCTGTTCTAGAATGGCGTGTGACTGACGCACCAATCCAGGGGTAATACCAGAAAAATATCGCGAGGTGGTGGCTAGCGGGTAAGTAACTGTTACCCCACCCCGTCTAATTTCAGCTGTTGGGGTCGACGAACTAGCGTGCTTTCTTGGTATGTTCGCAGACGAAATCAGGGTCCCGCCTGAGGCCGCCGATATCGGACGAAGAGTGATCGGTATATAGCCAGGGGCAGTGAGGGTACCGGTACGATCTGCCCGTAACCCGAGTCGCTTGATGACATACAACCGATCAGATGTCAGAGGATTAAATATAGTCGAATAGACATAGTTGGTCGCGGCATTACCGACCACTGGTGGAGTTGATACTAAATACTCGTTTAGGGCCGCTGGGGTACTACCTACCGCTACCTCTTCCCATTCAAGATACCAATAGACACGATGGTTGGCATTGGCAGCAGCATTATTACTCAATACAATCCCTTCACCTGGTTTGACGATTATCTCTTCATCATTTTCAAAATAGATATTACGCGAACCATTTTTACCTAGACTAGTAACAGCCGATGCTATACCGGGCGTAACTACACCAACAAATTGGGCATCAGCGGTTTGGCTATAAGTAGCTGTCACGTTGGTACGCCTAATTTCTATAATACTATTTGTACTTGAAGAATTTTTCTTTGGAATATCAGCAACCGCTATTTGTGTACCAGCTGAAGCAGCGCTAATTCGTTTGATTTGAATTGGTGAGTATGTGGCTGTACCAATTGCATTAACACGTAAGGCAGAACGTTTGATTATCGCCGTTCTACCAGAAGCTGACGGATTAAAGAAAGTTGCATAATTATATGTAGCGGTTGTTCCACCTGGGATGGGACCAATATCAATTAGATACTGATTCTGAGTTGGCGGTATGGACGCCACTTCACCCCATTCAACCGCAATTTTGACATAGTGGTCTATATCACCAGCCAGAAAGTTTAAGTAAAAACCAATCCCCTCACCAGCCTTGAGAACCAATGACTCTTCGGGGGTAAAGGCCAACTCAAACTGCCCATGAGGTTGACTTACCGCCCCTGGCGCAAGCGCTTTCATAATACCGGAATCAGATGGTACTGAAGCTGTAATGCTGCGATTACCAGTATAGGTAGGAGTAATAGTACTGGCACAGGCTGCTCCACACCAGCGAATCTGCATGATGCTGTTACTGCTACCAGTATGTTTTTTGGGAATGTCCGCCGCTGCTATCGCAGTACCGCCAGTAGTGGTGCTGATCCGCTGAAAATTAAAATTAGCAAATGTTGCGGCAGTGTCGGCATTAACTTTCATCACCAAACGTTTGATTTCAGCAGTTCGCCCCGAACCTATTGGATTAAAAAGGGTATAAAAGTTTGCCCCTAGAGCAGCTGCTACCTCTACTCGATTTGATGCCCACAGGTATTCGTTTTGAGCAGTTGGGGCACTAACGACCTCTTCCCACTCCACAAACATTCGCACTATTTGGTCGATATCACCAACAGTTTCGGAAATAAGCGCAATCCCTTCTCCTGGCTGTAGAACCAGCGGTTCATCGTTTTCATGGAAATCATAACGGGCCCAGCCAGTCTCCTCCCCAGCAGAGCCGCACGGGGTCACCATCCCCAGTCTGGCGTCTGCACCACCGACTTGGGTAATTGTCACATTAGTATGTCTCACTTCCATTACACTATTGGGACTACTGCTATTTTTCTTTGGAATATTAGCGGCAGTAATTTGGGTACCAAGAGACGCCGCACTAATTCTACGCAACTGTATGTTGTTGGTATATACGGCAGCAGTATCACAGGTCTCAGTCCCAAACCATACCCGCTTCACTAGTGCTGTACGTGTTGATCCAGATGGGTTAAAAAAAGTATTATAGGCATACCCAGCGGTTGCAGCTACCTCCACTCGCTGAATCGCAAGCATATACTCGTTTTCTGCGGCAGGTGCACTGGTTACTTCTTCCCACTCAAACTGTAAAGTAATACGCTGCTGTATTGTACCCGCCGCTTCTTGAGCCAAGGCAATACCCTCACCTGGCTGCAAAATTAACTTTTCGTCATTTGGTCCAAAAGTAATTTCACGCATTGAGTACTCAAGCCCGACAGCTCCTGCCATAGGCTGACCAAGTAAACGGGCTTGGGCAGACGATGTATAGGTCGGCGATGGATTGGTATGAGAAATTTCAGCTAGGGCATTGGCGGAATTAGAATTCTTTTTTGGGATGCTAGCCCCAGTAATCTGAGTACCACCAGTAATAGCGGTGATACGACGTACAGACATCTCAGCATATGTACCAGTGTTAACGGCATTTGAACGGGCCAAAATTCTCTTAATCACAATAGTTCGTCCTGATCCAGACGGATTAAACATCGCACCATACACATAGTTGGCTGCGGTCGAGCCAGTAATCGGTCCGACCTGTAGGAAGTATTCCCGCTGGGTTGAATCACTAGCGGCTTCTGCCTTGGGTACAGATACCCCAAAGTTATCAATCACGTTGGGATTTTGGCGCGCCAAAAATAGTCGGTCAACTACTTGACCAGGAGCCTTGGTGCTGTCACGCAAGAAATCAGCCATATCAGCCAAGCGAATATCGAGACCAAAAATTGCACATAGTAGTACAAACGTTATACTAATTTTGCTACAACGTGTGAACATATGTATATATTTGGGAGGATATTTCTTTGAACAGTGCATTTACCTGCTCATCTGACACAATTGACTCAGGTTTTTTCTCAAGCATGATGGTCAAGAGATATGGTCGACGTGCTTCAAATACGATCCCCGAATCAGCCCATACTCCATCGTCATCACGGATACCAGTCTTATGAACATATACAATGTTATCTGGTATACCTTGCTTAGCGTATTCGACAATACTATCTACCAAACTATTTAAGAAATACTGGGAATTTTCAGGCGACAAATAGGTAGCGTTGTAGAGCGAGCGAAAGAACACTGAGTATGTCTTGGCTGTCATGCGATTATCCTGACTTTCGGCGTAAGGCGAATTTTTTAAGCCAGCCAATACTTCATCAAGACCGAGGTGAGTGAATACATCTTCTAGTTCCTTTGCCTCCAAGTTACGAAGCAATACAAAGTGTGCAGTATTGTCAGAGTTGACCAAGGTCTCATGAAGCAACTCTTCGATAGTGAGTGTTGTCCCAGTTGGTTTGGTATACAAACTACCAAACGATGAATCTTTATCTTCATCCAAAATTACTAATTGGTTGTTGAGTTGCCACTCCCCTCGTTCGATTTTTTTCATCACTGCCATTGCTACCGGAATTTTGATAAGACTAGCTGGCCACATAGCGCGGTCATTATTAACGACAATATTTGCCCCTGTCGGTAAATACTCAAAATACAATCCGATAGTGAAATCAGGATGATCAGAATACTGTGCAGTCAACGCTTGACGCAAAGGCTGAAAGCGTACCAAAAGATCTTGCTCGGTTACAGACGTAGCTCCGGGATCTAGGAGTGAAAATGAGTTAGTTCGTGTTTCAGACAATAACTGAACAATGAACCAGCCAAGTATTAGTCCGGTACAGAGACTACCAAGTACCCACCATACGGGAATTGAGAATTTGCTCATACCCCTATTCTGCCACAGCCCCGTCACTGTTGGTAGACAGAAGCGGGGTTATTGATAATGCGTCGAGCTCATCTGTCGACAAGAGTGACGTCAGAGTGAACAATCGATTAAAGGCATCGAGCGAACGACCATCGCTGTCACCGAACACTTCACCAGTATCAGGGTGAAACATAAAAAATTGTGAACCTCGCCAGACTACATTCCACGAGGTATACGGGAAGGTAAATAAATATTCATCTGCCTCAGGTAAATTAGACACCAGTAAGTACTCATACAACTGACCAGCTATCCTTGTATCGTAAGTAAATATCTTATTGCCAGTAGTGTTTTGCCAAAATATCAAACCATCTTTAACAATCGGACGAATACTACCAAGTCCTCCTTCAGAAAAACCAATGCGAGTAATAGTTAAAGCGGGCATATCAAAGAGCCACAACTCGGTACTAGTTCCCTCTACTATTTCGGCTAGTACAAAACGCCCATCAACACCCTGAATCCAACGCAATGATGTTGCAAAATCAGCCACTGAACGTGGTAGCAACACGCTGCTAGTTGCCTGTTCTGTCGATATTGTAGATAGACTACTCGATGATGTAGTACTAACAGGCAAAATAATATCAGCAATAGTATAAGTAGTTGGTACCAATGGCGAAATTGCATGTACACCCAGAGCATCAAGCGGGGCATAATCAACCTCGATCCACAGAGCATCAAGATACACTGGCGGAACATCATCAAATTGCGGCAGGGCTTCAAGTCGAACACTAACATCAGCAAAGCTCGAAATCTCTGCCACGATTGCTTTAGGGAGAGGCAATCGAATATCGTTGTGTATGGTAATTATTTCACCAAGACGTATCCAGGGATCATCCTTCACCTTAAAAAAGACAGCAAATTGCGGAGTTGCGGCGATGCCGGCTGTGGTTGGTGTCACATATACAGGCTCAGTATTAGTAGCAGTAGAACTAGCTAGACTGGTAGTAGCCTCTACTACTTCAATGGGTAATGTATCTAGGGTAGCGACGTCATCTACTATTGCCTCGTCTTCATTTTGAAGAGGAACAGATATATCAATTGGAGTTGATTCTGGCACAACCTCTTCAGCTAAGGCAACTGGAAGCAACCAGTTCAACCACGAAACAACTTCTGCCTCAACAGGCGTCTCGGCGGGAGGCTCGGTAACAGCTTCAGTCTGCACGCCAGGTGCCACTACCTCAGTCTCAGGATTAGTTGGCTCTTCTATAGTTTCGGTAGCGGTAGATTCTGTAGCGTCTTCTTCAGTGGTAATTGGTACAGTAGAATCAACTTCTTCTGTAGCTGTAGTAGTAGACACAACAA
>JBJORD010000042.1:0-6028 GCA_046049585.1 Candidatus Parcubacteria bacterium | reverse complement strand
CCATCTCCACCTAAAATACAAATCCGCCCAAAGGGGCGGTTGTATTTTGGTGGAGCAGTTTACTAGAAGTTAAACATAGTCTGATTGAAATGGAGTGTCCTAATTTTCTGAAGGTGTTGGATTTATGGTAAAAAAGAAAACCGCCCACTCTGTTACGAAGGGCGATCTTCGTTTTTGAGTTGGCGGACTATATCAGTTGCAGCGTTAGGATGAAGAGTGTTTTGTAGTAAACGATCGCTATCTGAAGCGGTGAGGCATTCCGATGAGCCATGCAGAACAATGCTGTCATTCCCAGGATCCCTGTAACTAGAACCACAGTCATGTGTCGCCACAAGAGCTGTGTGAACTGTTCGGGTTCGTTTAACACCATTGGCCAGATAATGGGAATATGTCCGTACTTTTGCAAGAGAACAGTCAAAACCCACATGCCAAGCACGAACCACCAGCATTTTTGACCCAAGAGAGTCGCAATGCTTGGTGTAGTGCAATGAATGCGATCTGATTTCTCATCACGCATATCCAAGAGCACCTCATGAGTGTAGAGAACAAGAAAGAACAGTGTCCAGCCGAGTGTTGAGATCGCGGTTGGCGTCAGTACCATGAATGTGACGCAGATCGTCCAGATTGGTGTTGCCACGAGTGGCACGTGTCGTTTCAAGAGCCATGAGTAGACCACTGACGCGACACATGTGTACACGAACAGTTTGGTGAGGTCGAGTGCGTAAAACATCGAGAAATAAATCCCCAATGCCAACAAAACAAAACTCAACACTGCCGCTTCATTCTCGCTTACTCTTCCTGATGGAATAGGGCGGTTTGGATGACCGTCTTTGTCCATGTCTGCATCTACCCAATCATTGAAGGCAAATGAGAATAAAAGAAAGAGAGTAAAGATGAAGTAGTGATCCAGGCGCCATGTGACTGGCAGAACGATAAGAGCGGTTACTACACTACGCCCAAATCGCATCAGCTCGAGTGAGCTGGAGATTTTAGCGTACATGATGTACCTCCCTTATTAACCCATGCCAACTATGTAGGAATTCCAACTAAAACACAAGAGGTTCTAATTCCCCAACATCTCTCCAAAATACAGCAAAACGAGCCATATAGTATAAGGCTCGTTTTGCTTTCAGTTTATGTGGAGATGGCGAGAATTGAACCCGCGTCCGAGATATGGTGCCACCGTGCGTCTACGATGCGTAGACTTCCTTTTGATTTAAGCGACTGACCTAGAAAGAAGGCAAAACGATCAGCTGCCGAGTTTTAAGAAATTCGATTGATTATGAAAACGGCACAACCAACCACAGTCTCATGGCTATTTCACCCGCATTCCCGTATGAGGCATCAGGGAAACGAGCGTCGTCCGGCGAGCGTGAGTTACGCTACAGCGGGAGCGAATCCAAACGCGTTAGCGTAAGGACTTGGTACGCTATTCTTTGCACGTACAGGTGCCCTGGTTTTGAGAGTGTCCAGGGCGGCACTCGCATCGCACACGGGGACGACGCATATCCGTCGATGCCTAGCATCCCCTCTTTTTACTCAATCATAATTAAGTAGAAAGAGGGAACGCTGTACGTTACCTAAGTCTAAGACGTACTAGCGCAGGTTTTATTACGGTCACAAGAAGTGGGGCAGACTGGGCGACGAGTACGCCGCCCGGGTCATAAGACATATCACCGGATACCTGAAATCTGATTTTTAACTCTTGTTGTGACCGCCGGGTCTGCAAAGTCCATGTGCAGACCTCGGGATTGATCTTCATGGTAGGCTATGGTACCAACCATAGCAGGGTCGGCAAGGTGTCCCCGGGATTGATGGGTATGATCCCATTCACTCCCGAGAGCTTGATTCAGTTCATCAAGTCTATTTGGGTCAATACCCATGTATTATCTCCCTTTCATTATTTCACTGCAGTAAGATGGTGCGGACCCGTCGACTGCTCGATGGTGGGTCTTGTGGTCCGCAGAGCTTTAGAGTGTGATGTTCTTCTCAATCTTTATGTTGAGTAGAGAACAGGCCCATTCAAAGTGTGTATGCAAGTCAGCCTTCGTTTCTCGCATACAACAGAAATCTGCGTAGTTGCGCAACATCTCGACGTAGTCGCCTTTGAAGTAAGTGTCGAGAACACGCAATGTAAGCTGCGTGAGCAACTCCAAAGTGATAGGCCCGCTAACGTTGATTGCAGGCTCGAACCTTGTAATACCGTCCATTTTTTCCCTGTCCCTTCTTGCTACAATCGTCCGTTCTTTCCGGATCAAGATGGTTCCATGTTTGGCTACCATCTTACTGCAGTGAATTATTGTGACTTCAAGGTGCGTTCGATGTCGCGTTTGACATCGCGCTCTTTGATGCTCTCACGTTTGTCGGCTTTTTTCTTGCCTTTGGCGATCGCAAAAGAGAGCTTTATGTGTCTTCCTTTATTATACAATGATAAAGGGATAGCTGTCAAACCTTGCTTATCGGTGCTTTGTTCGAGTTTAGCCATTTCTTTTGGTTTGAGGAGCAGCTTGCGAGCACGGTCGGCATCGTACTTTTTGCCCGCATTAATTACTTGCCAGGCGGGAATAGTGGCACCGACCAGGTACGCTTCACCACCGCGTACTACCACATACGCCCCTTCGAGCTTTCCGCGTCCATTGCGGATCGACTTTACTTCATTGCCGAGGAGCACCAAACCAGCCTCGAAGGTTTCCTGAATATCGAAGTCAAAATGGGCTCGTTTGTGGTTGACATAGCTCATATATATAGACCGTATCATATCAGAGTGGGGAGTGGAAGGTAAGTATTGGGCCGCCCTTTTTCTTGCTCGCTAAATAGTGATTTTTCTGTATAATAGCCCTATTATGCCTGAATCAGAAAAAGACCAAAAAAACGAAGCCGTTACTGGTAAAGAGTCAGTTCCTACTCCAGAAAATGGTACAGAAACGGTAGTGCCAAAGACCAAAAAGGCGCCACGTACGCCAATGGAAAAAATTCGTCAGCAGATGCCAGTTGGTCCTGGTAATTTTTGGAATAACATACTCACTACGGTGATGTTCTTGGTATTGATCATGGCGGCGTTTTCGTATCTCACCGAAACCCAGACTGTACCCGAAGAGTTGACGTTGTCGCAGGTGGTAGAGCAAGTAAAGAAAGGGGAGGTAAAAGAAATCATTGTCCGTGGTACAACACTTGAAGTGGCGTACACCGACGAGACTCGTAATAAAGGTGAAGCAAAGCGTGAGACCGATGCAGCGGTATCCGAAACACTTACCAATCTAGGAGCCACCTCTGAGCAGTTGGCAGCAGTGACTATTGATGTGCAGCGTGAGACTGGCTTTGGGTACTGGCTGTCTGTCTTTGCGCCATTTCTATTCCCACTCATTTTCCTGGGAGTAATTATTTGGTTCCTGACCCGCTCAGTAAAAGGAGCTGGTATGCAGGCATTATCTTTTGGTAACAGTAAGGCACGCATGATCGACCCCAATGACACCAGTAAGAAGGTGACTTTTAAGGATGTGGCTGGTGCCAAAGAAGCCAAGCAAGAGCTCGAAGAGATTGTCGACTTCCTCAAGAACCCAAAGAAGTTTCTTGATATTGGGGCAGAGATTCCAAAGGGAGTCATGATGATGGGTGCACCTGGTACGGGTAAGACGCTCTTGGCCCGGGCTGTAGCAGGTGAGGCGGGAGTACCGTTCTTCTCTATTTCGGGATCGGAGTTTGTGGAGATGTTTGTGGGAGTGGGTGCATCACGAGTGCGCGATCTATTTCAGACCGCCAAGAAGAATGCGCCAGCTATTATCTTTGTGGATGAAATTGATGCAGTAGGGCGAGTGCGTGGGACTGGTATGGGGGGAGGAAACGATGAACGTGAGCAGACACTTAATCAGATCTTGGTTGAGATGGACGGCTTTGAGCCAAATGCCAAAGTCATCGTGATGGCCGCTACCAACCGCCCTGATGTACTTGATCCAGCGCTTTTGCGCCCTGGCCGTTTCGACCGTCGAGTCACTATTGATCTTCCCGATCGCAAGGATCGAGTAGAGATACTCGGTGTACATGCTCGTAAGAAGCAGTTGCAAGATGATGTGAACCTTGAGATTATCGCACAACGGACACCAGGCTTTTCGGGAGCTGAATTATTCTCACTGATGAACGAAGGGGCAATTTTGGCAGCCCGAGAAGGTCGCAAGACCGTTGGACAATTTGATCTTATTCGGTCGATTGAAAAGGTAATGCTTGGTCCTGAGCGTAAAAGTCACGTGATGAGTAAGCGTGAAAAGCTCGTTACTGCTTACCACGAGGTGGGACATGCGCTCGTGGCCTCAGTCCTCGAGTACGCCGACCCGGTACAAAAGATCTCGGTCATTTCACGTGGTCGCGCTGCTGGGTATACCCTGAAGCTCCCTGACGAAGATCGTAAGATGCACTCGAAGAAAGAATTCCTCGATGATATTGCCATGACACTCGGTGGGTATGTGACTGAAGAAATGGTCTTTGGCGACCTCACTACTGGTCCGAGTAATGACCTTCAAGTAGTCGCCAATCTCGCTCGTGATATGGTGACTAAGTATGGTATGAGCGAACTTGGCCCGATTGCATTTGAAGGCACAGGCGGCCGCTTGATTGGAGGCGGGATGAGTGAAGACCGTGGGTACTCACCCCAAATTGCCAAAGCGATTGATGACGAAGTAAACAAGATTATATCCAATGGTATGGCCAAGGCTAAGGAGATTTTGTCTCAGTACCGAACAGCACTTGATAACATTTCAAAGCGCTTGGCTGAAGTAGAGACGCTCGAGCGTGAAGAGTATGAAGCCCTCTTGAAGCAGGAAGGAGTACAAATCAATGACATCTACAAGAAGCAACGTGAAGAAGATGCCAAAGCCGGAGATCCCACCAGTGCATTGGGGTAAGCCTTACAACACCACACCAATACGTGTGGTGTTGTAGTATTATTAGGGTAGTTAATTTATTTTAGTATGAAAAAAATTATTGTCGGAGGAGTAGCTATAGTAGTACTTTTTAGTTTTGTGGTAGTGCCAGTACAGGCTGCAACGTCTGATGAAATACAACAACAAGTAGAAATACTACAACAGCAGATTAAGAAACTGGATGCTAAAAAAACAGCTACACCAAGCGGTGTTACAGTTGTGACCAATAACCCAAATTTAACTATTTATAGTACTGATGATGGTAAGTCAGGTACACCAAAGATTACTTTGACAGCGCCAACGCGTAAAAAGACTACCTTTGCAAAAGGAAGTAAGAATGATCCGATTGGAATCAGCTGGACAGCGCTCAATGTGCCAGTCAATACAAATCTCACCATTGATTTAAATGGTGTAAAAATCAATGGCCCCGTTGGTGGTGGTTCGGCGCAGTTTGCGCTTCCATCAGGGGATAGTACTGGTACGTACAAGTGGGACATTTATGGTGAGGGTCGGGCTTCGGCCGGTACGTACCGGGTACAACTAGGGCTCGAAGAATGTAGCCAAAAAGGATGTACCTACAATGCTCATTTTCCTGGACAAGAGGAGGATGTCGAACTCTATGCGCAGTCACGGAGTGTCGGGATAAAAATAGTGGGCACGTCACCAGTACCTAAGGCAACAAAAAGGGCTACGATCACAACTATCGATGATCTTCATACAGCCAATCCTACGGTAACAGGGACTACAGTAGCTGGTGTATCATCGGTTGGATTTTCTATTGGTCAGGGAGATTTGATTTATGGTAGTGGGCCAATTCCAGTATTGAATAATCGCTGGTCACACACCATTAGTGAAGATTTACCTCGTGGAACCTACACTATTACGGTACGAGTAGACAATCAGAAAGCTGATGAACAAAAGTTTAAGGTTAAGTAATTCTATATATGTTTAAGGCGCACTACATAATGATATTGTTGTGGGGACTCTTACTGAGTGTTCCTGTAATTGGTTTTGCTTCGACAAATGCGCAGACAGACCCACACGTATTACAAGAAAAGTTGTTACAGCTTGAACGCCAAGTGTTAACTCATACAGGACAAACTACTACAAATTAT
>JBJORD010000041.1:0-3207 GCA_046049585.1 Candidatus Parcubacteria bacterium | reverse complement strand
GAGGTGATAGACGAACACCTGATCGAGAATAAAGCCACAATAGTTAACCGAGTATTCGAACGACATCCTGACTTGACCAGAGATGGAGCGGTCGCTGTAGGTGATACCGATGGTGATATACCACTCCTTGAATCAGTTACTCATCCTATCTGTTTTAATCCAAATCAAGCGTTGTATACAGAGGCGAAACGACGAGGGTGGGAAATTGTGATTGAGCGGAAAGATGTGATCTATCATCTGTAGTCTAGTAGGTGATTATGCTACCTACGGTGAATTTGGTATACTACGGCCATGAAAAAGAAACTCAAACGAGCTGAAGAAACCGCTGTTGTGGCAGGAGTGATGGCAGGTTTGGCACATTATTTTGATCAAGATCCAACCTTGTTTCGCTTGGCCGGTATTTTCTTTTTGATCATATCAGGGGTATTTCCTGGTTTATTATTGTATGTAGTGGCATGGATTATGATGCCAAAGCAATCGAAAGACGCAGATTATATAATTGATTAACATGATTGATCAACGTCGCGTTCTGCCTCTCAATCAGCATAGCTACACTGCTGGCTCGGTCGTGTATGTTATGGCTAGAGAGCAGCGAGTAGAGGATAACTGGGCATTGTTACATGCTGCAGCGTTGGCTAATCTCCGCGCGGTGCCACTAGTGGTAGTGTTTGCGCTGGCGCCGATGTTTAATCATGGTTCAGCTCGACACAACGAGTGGATGGTCGCTAGTTTGCAAGAGGTACAAAAGAATCTAGAGAGATATGCGATTCCGTTCTTTGTAATAACGGGGAAGTGGGAAGACTCTCTACCAGCATTTGTCGTACAAGAGCAGATTGGAGAAATTGTATTTGATTTTAATCCATTGGAACCTGTTAGGACTTGGCGTGAAGCAGTGGCCAGTAAGGTCACTGTGCCGGTCAGTATGGTGGATGCACGTAATATTGTGCCGTGTTTTGTAGCAAGTGATAAAACTGAGTTTGCTGCCTATACCTTTCGTCCTAAGGTGACTCGCTTGGTGCCTGAATATCTCACTGCCTACAAACCGATAACAGTTGCTGTGCCATACACAAAACCAGTACCAGTGATTGATTGGGAAGCGATGCGAGCCTATCGTCGGTGCGATTACTCAGAAATAATCCCTACACGATTAGTCCCTGGTGAACAAGCTGGTCAGGCAGTGTTAAAACAATTCATTGCCGAACGCTTAACTGGGTATGCGACACAACGCAACGATCCTACTCTTGGCATGACATCTGATCTGTCGCCATACTTGCGTTGGGGTAACCTCAGCGCTGCGCGAGTAGCTATGGCTGTACAAGCTGCCGAGGTACCAGCAGAAGATAAGGATGCATTTTTGGAAGAACTGATTGTCCGTCGTGAACTGGCAGATAACTATTGTTACTACACGAGAGAACATACCGTGATAGCAGGAGCACATGCCTGGGCTCAAAAAACTGTTGCTGAGCATGCCTTTGATACACGTGAGTATCTGTATTCATACGAAGCATTCCGTGATGCAAAAACCCATGATGATTTATGGAATGCTGCCCAGACACAAATGGTACAAGAAGGAAAAATGCATGGTTTTTTGCGCATGTATTGGGCCAAGAAAATACTCGAGTGGACTCCCGATGCCCAAACCGCAATCGATGTGGCGTTACGTCTCAATGATCACTACGAGCTTGATGGTCGAGATAGTAACGGTGTCACAGGAGTCATGTGGTCGATTTGTGGGGTGCACGATCGAGCGTGGAATGAGCGGTCCGTCTTCGGTAAGATTCGTTATATGAACTATGCAGGTTGCAAGCGAAAGTTTGATGTACAGGCTTTTGTACGACGATATAGTACGGTTGCTGACACAACTCTGTTTTAATCCATGATAACCAAAAAGAAGTTTGTGACTACGGTACGAGACTTTTATCGTACACATGGTCGACACACATTGCCCTGGCGACAAACAACAGACCCCTACGCAATTTTGGTGTCTGAAATCATGCTGCAACAGACACAGGTAGATCGGGTGATTCCCAAATATGAGGCTTTTATGGAGCGATTTCCTGATGTCACCACCTTGGCAACCGCACCACTGGGAGCTGTGTTGCAACACTGGCAAGGGTTGGGCTACAACCGTCGTGCCAAAATGTTACACCAGTGTGCAGTGGAGCTACATACAAACTACCAAAGCAGTGTACCGTCTACTGAGGTGCAATTATGTTCCTTGCCAGGTATTGGTCCCTATACGGCGTCCGCTGTACTTGCCTTTGCTTATAATGTTCCGACACCACTAATCGAAACAAACGTGCGCACAGTGTATATACATCATTTTTTTCCCAATAAAAGTCCTGTTACTGACGCCGAGTTATGGCCATTTATTATCGCTACACTTGATACCCTGAACCCTCGTGATTGGTATTACGCTCTGATGGATTACGGTAGCTATTTGAAGAAGACTGTTGGCAACGTGGGGCGCACCAGCAGTACCTACACACGGCAGTCGAAATTTGCTGGTAGTGACAGACAAATTCGTGGGGCAATACTCAAAGCACTGATAGAGCATAGCAGGCTATCGCTGCCAAAAATGCAACAAAAATTATCAGAGCATGCTACGGATCGAGTCAAAACCCAGTTGCGTCAGTTGGAGACAGAGGGAATGGTAGCACGACAACAAAATTCGTACACACTACCTATTTAGTATCGACTAAAAAGCGTGGTACATAGACCCCGATAGTCAAAACCATAGCACCGATAATAAAGAGAATTGGAAATGGCAAAAAAGCCAATAGTATACTACCCATAAGAGCACCAGTAACATTGGCTGCTGGTCGTAACAAACGGAATAAGCCGATGAGTGACGCATCAGTACTGTGGACTTGCTTGAAGAAATAACTTTCGGTGGTCACTTCTACGAGGGAGGCTCCAATACGATTGACGAACATAAGAGCCATCCACCATACGACACTCGCGGCGCTCATGGTGGCTACCAAAGCGGTCGTTATTGCGAGAATAACAAAACCCAGAGCCATCATTTCTTGTTCACCAATGTATCGATCAGCCACAATACCAATCGGATATTCGAACACTACATATGCCAGTAAACCGGCAGCAATCACATAGGATACTTCTTGCCAACTAAAGCCAACAACAGTGGTCAAATAGAGCGGTACATAAATAATAATCCATGAAAAGAATAGTTGTAAGAGAAAATGT
>JBJORD010000040.1:0-3070 GCA_046049585.1 Candidatus Parcubacteria bacterium | reverse complement strand
GATTTCTTGCCACATCAGTTACCAAAGAACCAACAGGTACCTTGATAATCATGTCAGCACCATTTTTGCCCGCCATACTGCTGTTTTGGCCAGCTTGTCCGACCTCTGCTAAAAAGGTCGGATTACCGACATATTTTGACAGTAAGCCAAGGTCACGAACGGCCTCAACATAGACATCGCCACCCTTGCCTCCATTTCCTCCTGAAGGGCCAGCATTAGGGACAAATTTTTCGTGACGCCATCTGGTTACTCCATCGCCACCTTTACCAGCCTTCGCATATATAGTGAGTTGATCGACAAACATGGCACTCTTAATACCATATATTTAGCTATAAGTACAGGCTGTCAAAGGACTATCGTCTTTTGGGTTTATTCTTTAGCAACAGTGCGGTTGATAAATATACTAGCAATAGAAACAATAATTGAAGCTAAAATAGCGGCCGACCAGCTTGAGACACTAAAACCCGGAAGCAACCAGGCTGCCAGACCGAGGGTGGTAGCATTAATAAATATCAAAAACAAGCCCAGTGTCAAAATGGTGAGCGGTAAAGTGAGCAAGATAAATACTGGACGTACCGTACTATTGAGCACGCCAAGCACCAAGGCTGATATCAGGGCGGTCACTAATGAATCAATAACAATTCCCGGAATAATCTCAGCCGCTACAAGTAGCGCCAACGCTACCACTAAAGTTCTCGTAATAAACAAATTCATGACTCTTAGTATATAACAAAAAACACCATCCTACGATGGTGTTTTTTGTGTCTGAGAATTTCTAACTAACCAAGGTCCAACCAGCCGCCAAAAGTGGTTCGGCTTTTTTGAACTTTACTTCTTTGGTGACTGTACCGTTGGTAATTTGCACTAAGTCGTTACGGCCTGGGGCAGACTTTGCTACCCGGGGAGTAGAAACGGCTGGCGCGACAGTCCCCTGACTGGCAGCCAAGGCTGCTTCTGCTTGCTTACGATGAATTTCTTCTTCTTTCTCAATTAAGATAGGTTGTAGATTTGGCAAGAGGTCTCCAATACGAGTTAGGATGTTTTCTTGTAGTTCACCAAAGGCCAAGGTGCCTTCGCGCCGATACTCTATAAGCGGATCACGCTGACCATATGCTCGTAGATTGACGCTAGATCTGATATGGCTCATCAACTCTAGATGATCTACCCACAAAGAATCAATCATTTGTAGACATAATTTGGCAAACAGGTCCACAAAGACGTCTTCTCCTAACTCAGCTTTCTTTTGTGCTACCACTGCTTTGCGTTCATCGTTATTACCGATAACTTCTGTAAGCATCTGCTCCAACTCGACACTATCGGCACGAAGCAACTTGGAACGTCTCGCATAGATGGCTACTCGCTGCATGTTGAGTACGTCGTCATACGCCAACACCTGCTTGCGCGAATCAAAATGAAAACCTTCAATCCGTGTCTGAGCTGATTCTAATTGCTTGGAGATCAGCTTCATCTCGATTGGTTGGTCTTCTGGAATACCAAAAGTGCCCATCAGATTTTTGACTCGTTCACCGCCAAAAATACGCATGAGTGAGTCATCCATCGAAACATAGAATTGCGTGGCGCCTTGGTCACCCTGACGGCCTGCACGCCCTCGTAACTGGTTGTCGATACGTCGTGCTTCGTGTCGTTCGGTACCAAGCACAAACAAGCCGCCCAACTCTCTCACAGCATCTGCTTCGCTCTGACTAGCTTGTGGTCCACCAAGTTTGATGTCGACACCACGACCAGCCATGTTGGTAGCCAACGTGACGGCTCCTTTCATACCAGCAGCGGCGATAATCTCTCCTTCACGCTCGTGGTTCTTGGCATTGAGAACCTGGTGAGTCACACCAGCTTTGGCCAAGGCAATCGAGAGACGTTCATTACTTTCAATTGAAGCCGTACCAATCAGTATTGGTTGGCCTGTCTCATGAATCTCCTTCACTCTTTTGATGATGGCACTAAATTTGCCTTGTTCATTTTGGAAGATGAGGTCATTGTGATCAATACGAGCAATAGTACGATGTGTTGGTACTGGCACTACTTCAAGCTTGTACACTGTATAAAACTCTTCCTCTGATGTAAGGGCTGTACCAGTCATACCCGCCAACTTGTCATACATACGGAAATAGTTTTGGTATGTAATTGAGGCGTAGGTGCGAGACTCACGCTGAATTGGTACACCCTCCTTGGCCTCGATCGCTTGATGGAGACCGTCGGACCAACGTCTACCTGGTTGCATACGACCAGTAAACTCATCAACAATCACCACCTCGTTATCTCGAACCACATACTCTTTATCACGGGTGTATAGGGCAGATGCTCTCACTGCAGTTTCCAGGTGATGTACATACTTGATACCTTTGTCGGTGTAGATGTTTTCGATACCAAGCATTTTTTCAGCCTGTTCAATACCTGCATTAGTAAGAGTCGCGCTACGTAATTTTTCGTCTACCACATAATGTTCGGTTGGCTGTAAGGCGCGAGCAATATGCGCGAAGACCGAATAGAGATCTTCTGAGTCAGCTGCTGGTGCCGAAATAATCAATGGGGTTCTAGCCTCATCGATTAAAATTGAGTCAATTTCGTCGATGATAGCAAAAGCATGATCTCGTTGGCGGACATTCGCCATATCGAACTCAATGTTGTCACGCAAATAATCAAAACCAAATTCACTGTTAGTGCCATAGGTAATAGAAGCTTGGTATGCCTCGGCACGTGAACAAGGGCGTAAAAAATCATACACTACTTTATACGAGCCTGTTTCGTCTCGCAGCTGATCTTTTTCGGTATGTGTTGTGTCATACAAATATGATCCATTGCTATTGATGATACCCACCGAAAGACCAAGCGCAGCGTATATTTGACCCATCCATACACCGTCACGTCTGGCCAAATAATCATTCACCGTTACCACATGCACACCACGGCCTGAGATAGCATTAAGTACGGCCGGAAGTGTTCCCACCAGGGTCTTACCTTCACCAGTACGCATCTCAGTGATTTTACCCCGGTGTAGCAAAACACCACCTATTAGTTGCACATCAAAGTGTCGCAAACCCATAGTTCTCTT
>JBJORD010000039.1:0-13217 GCA_046049585.1 Candidatus Parcubacteria bacterium | reverse complement strand
CGCCATAAAATTGGGTAAGAGAATCTGGTGTGTGTGCGTAGTCTACTACGGCAGTAACCCGCTTGGTCGCTGACTTTGGGCTATAGAAATGTTCAACTCGTCCATGTACCGGAGGTAGACTTTGGAGTGCTCGTTCGATTGTAGTGAGCGACACGCCTAAAGCCCTGGTCATAGTAATTGCAGCCAAGGCATTATAGACATTAAAGAGTCCTACCAACGGTACCCGAATAGTTACCTCATCCAAGACCATGGTGACACTATCTTTGTGGAGTGAATATAGAGAGGTCTGCTTGAGACTGTAGGGTAGGGCATACTCAACCGGAAAATTAAGAAAATCCTGACCATGTTCATTGTCCGTATTAGCTACTAAAAAACGTGGTCGCTTACTCGAGGCTGCGACCGCGGCCGCGATGCTCAATTTTGCGTTTTTGTAATTAGCAAAAGAGCCGTGCGATTCGATATGTTCGGGCGATAGGTTGGTAAACACCAAAGCATCAATTTCCAAAAACTTATGACGGAATTGTTTGGCTCCTTCCGAGGTCATCTCGACCACGGCATGAGTACATCCCGCATCCACTGCCTCGCGCAAAAATTTCTGCACAAAAAAGCGACCAGGCATGGTCATTTTGTACAAATTGGGTCGAGTAGTACCAGCAATTTTAAATTGGATAGTAGACAGCGAAGCGACCGCAAGGCCCTCGGTAGCTAATATATGAGCGATTAGTTCGGTGACGGTTGATTTACCTTTGGTACCGGTAACACCAATCACCATAATTTGCCGACTCGGCCAACGGTAGATGACGCTACCACAAAAAGCTAGTAGATAGTGGTAAATAGGCCTAATTTTCTGCAAAACAAACTTCGGCAAAAAGCGTTTAATACTATACAAAATACTGTCCATAATAGGTACAGTATACGGCAACCCTGAATTTTTTACCAAAATTACAAAGGTCACCTTTTACAGTATGTGTAGTCAATTTTGAAACATGAAAACGCCCCAGACCAGGTTTGGTTGGGGCGCTCTATTTGTATACAGTACTGGACTTGCTTCAGCTGAGACTGAAGCAGGCGTCGTTCTGCAGTACCGGGACGTAGACGGTTGTTTCACCGTCCACCACGGTGATGATCATCCATTGATAACCATCACCAACAGTCTCGCCGATGGTTTTGATCATCTGCAGTGCCTTCGGTTTCGTATCGAAAGCCCGGTAAGGGTGATCGGCAGTCCCGTATACAGACCGGCCGTCGGTTGAAATCGTGACCCTGCTGTTGGCCGACAAGCATTCAGCCGACGCTATTCCGCCCGTCATCACCACAAACAAAGCGGCAAGAACAATTGTCTTCATTGTCGTACCCTTTCTCTTTCTAGGGAGGTAATCTCCCCGATAAAAAAACCATACCATACTTTGATTATAAACACAAGGGGTACAAAGTAGTCAGTGTATAACTCACAGTAATATTATTCTAAACAGCCGTATACTATATATATGGAACCCGCCACTATCATCACGGAACGGAGGATTATAAGTAATAAAACCAAGACAATCCTTACCTGGCTTGGAGCCGTACTTCTTATCCTGGCGGCTTTTGGCACGTGGCTTTATCAAGGTGGTATCTATGTCCTTTTTCCCGCTATGGAGGAGGCTCGTATTCAAGCATTAATTGATGAACAACTCGCTGAATACATCAACAACCCACCACCATTTGTCTTCACGATTGTCCCTAATGCTACCAGTACCTTTAAGGTACCCGAACCAGAAGAAGAGGACATAGTTGCTATCACAAGAGACTATGAAGAAGCTAGGGCTCAATTACCAAGTGAGCTCCCTGAGGTACCTGGTTCCATCAGCCAGTTTGTAGTGGGAGATATGAATTATGAAGAGTATCTCAATAATCTTCCTGAGTCGCAACAAACTAATTGGTTCCAAGTACATGACGAAATTCGTCATTTAGTAGTCGAGCTGAATGCTGCTTACCAAGTACCGCCATTATTGACTCGTATTGGTACCACCACCCCAGTACTTTATGGAGCGGATCTCCTTACCTATGATTCAGACAGACCTTTAACCTACCCAAGTCGCCGGGTGGTAGAAGGCTATGTTATTGCGGGTCTCCTCTCACGTCTTCAACCCGACTTGGCTTCAGACTTTGAAACCCAAGCTACTGCCTACGCTTTGGAAGGTATAGCTTACGGACACTACAGTTACCGTGATCTCTTGGTGTCCAAGCAATTGGCGAGCGATTATCTGGAACAGATAGAGGAGGCTACGATTATCGGAGAGTAATTTTTTGCGTATGATACAAAAAACAACAAAGGCATATTGGCAGCTCGGCATCATAGTGAGTGTATTTTGTCTACTCGCAACAGTTGCTATGGCGGGTGGAGGAGGAGGTGGAGGAGGTGGTGGAGGAGGTGGAGGAGGAGGTGGAAATCAAAACACAACCGAAGTTGTTCGGTCAGGACCTCATCCCGTTGCTATAACTGATAATAGAGATGCAGCAAATGCTCTGGCAGATTCTTTAAATAATGGAAATGGTTGTTGTCGGGTAGAAAATGGGACAACAGCAGTTGTAACTAGTAATCGTGATGGTACTGTAAATGTTAGTATAAGACCAAATGATAGTGGTGATAACGATGATAATAATGATCGTAACCCAGGTAACCCTGGAACAGGTAATTGTGTTCCGGGTAATACCGGTCCGGTTGCGTCTCGCAACCTTGTCTTGGTAGATACCTTTTTTGTTCCGCAAAGTGCAGAACCTGCCACCGTTGCTCCCGGTCAAAATCCTTACCGAAACACCAGAGTGCAGGCAAACCAACTTGAAGCGGGACAACAGTATGTCCCGGTTGTAGCAATTCGACATCAGGTCACCAGACTACAGGTAATATGCTATGCTCGGACTACAAACGGTTTTAGCAACAGTACGGTAGTGGGTACTGTACCCGCAGCCCCTCGTGGCCAAACGACTTATTTGGCTCCGACGTTTGCCCACACTCAACCACCGTTTGGCTCAAACGGTAGTTTCCCGATCAGGGCTCGGATAGATTTTGGTAACAATGGTTCTCAAGACTGGATTGAATACCGTAATAATGTGTCTGTCCCTGAAGGGCAAACAGCCTATATTCGTCTCCCAGCCTTTAGTACTACTGAAGTAGGTACCCACTCTATTGATATGAGAGTTGACTTACGTCATAACAATGACCCTGGGCAGACGTGCTTTGTACCGAGTATTCCTGCCTCAGCTGGTTGGGGTTGTGTGTATGAGAACAACGAATCAGATAACCAAGAGTCATTTACCTTTACAACTGGGGCTGGTCCTAACAGTTTCAGACTCAGGCCTACCCTCGACGATACCACTGTCGTCGCTGGTGAACCGTTCCGCTTTTTGCCATTTGATGTGACTAACACCGGTACAGCGAGACTCACCGCCTACTCGTATACGGTCACTATTGCTGGTACTGAAGTGGCTACTGGAAACCGCACTGTAAGTCTTGATCCATTGCAGCGTGATGAGGTAAATGCTCGCATTGACTTTACTACTCCAAGTAGTGGCGGCACATTACCAATGCGAGTTTGTGCCACAATTGGTACCAATGATCCCGTTTGTGACAACGCCACGCTAACCATTATCTCAGTCGCTTGCGATGATGGAGCTGATAATGATGGTGATACCTTCCGTGATGAACGTGACCCAGGCTGTTGGTCCGACCCACTTGATCCTGATACCTACGATCCCACTCATGCTGATGAAACCAATCTCAACAGTACTACCTCACCATCAGTCTCAATTACCTTTGCTCCTGCGGCGAGCCCAGTACGCTTTGGCGATACCGCTACCTTACGGTACACCATCACGAGTCCTGCTAATCTTAGTTGTCTTGTTACTGGTGGAGGCACTAATGCCACCGTCTCACATAGTGCCCCGACTACTACTGGTACCGTTACCACCGCTCCGGTGCGTAGCCTACAACGCTACACTATCCGCTGTACCGCCACTATCCCTGGTAGTGGCACAATGCAGTTTGAGGAGATGACTCAGGTGGAGGTGGTGCCACGGGCGGAAGAAGTCTAATCAAGACCAATTGAGCTCAAACAACAAAGACCCTCTATAGGGTCTTTGTTGTTTGTATCCAATATGGCTATTTCGTCACCTCACTTATGATAGTACCCGTAGCGCCTGACTCACTACCACACTAGTGGTAGGGAAGTCGGTCATTTGATCGAGCACTTGTCTGATGGTGATCGGGTTGTACCCCAGAGTGACTAACGTATCAAAAGCATCTTGATAGATAGTGTCGTGTATCGGGGTTTGGGGGATGGTTTGTAGAGAGATGTCGATTTTATCCTTAAGGCCAAGGACAATCTTCTCAGCGGTCTTTTTGCTCACGGCGCTCAGTTTGGTGAGATGTACTGGGTCTTCTAGGGTAATGGCTTCTATGATTAACGAACGGTCTGCTTGATCCATGATTTGTAGGGCACTTTTTGGTCCGATGCCCGAAATAGTGAGAAGCAGTTCAAATAATTGTCGATCTGCTTGGTCAATAAAACCATACAAATCTAGGGCAGTTTCCCGAACAGCCAAATAGGTATACAGGGTAGTTACTTCACCAGGTACCAAGAGTAGCCGATTGGTGATACCAACCCCATAACCAACCCCACCAGCGGTCATCAAAACCAGCTGATTGGGTTCGATAGCAAAGACGGTTCCAGTTAGTAGACGAATCATGTCCCATATTGTAGCGTGAAATAGGGAGTTAGTCATACCATTGATTTATTTGAGCAAATACCGTATAGTGTGCGCACTTAAACAAATATATGGCAATTACTAAAAATGCAAAGAAGGCAGTTAGAGTCAGTGAGCGTAAGCGCGTCTTTAACATTCGTCGTACCACCGCTATGCGTGATGTGGTAAAAACTATCCGTAAGTCTGTATTGGCAGGTGATGTAGCAGCTGCCAAGGCTATGCTCCCAGAGGCCTACCAGGCAATTGATAAGGCAGCCAAGCGTGGTGTGATCAAAGACAACACCGCCGCTCGCAAGAAGTCTCGTCTCTCAGCAGCAATCAAGAAAAGCGAAGGCAAGTAGCACAAAAACAACTCCCTACGGGAGTTGTTTTTGTTATACTATACGTCTATGAAATATAAACCATATGTATTTGCGCTTGCCATTGTTGTATTGCTCGCTTGTATTGTCTACGTATTGATTATGAAGCCAGCTGAACCTATGGTCAAAGTCACACCAGCGGAGGCCGAAAAGTTGACCAAAGCGACGGTTATTAAGTATCAAGATAGTGAAGGTGCAGAATTAACAGTAGCCTATGCAGGTGATCTCGTACAGGTAAGTGGCCTCGGCTACAACGAAGCCACCCTTAGACAAACCCCAGCTGCTTCGGGGGTCAAGTATATGGCTGATGATGGTTTGGTCTTTCACTCCAAGGGTGATGAAGTGATTTTGGAAACACCCCAAGCACGCTTGTTCCTTGGTCGTGAAGTTGGTAGTGAGGAGATAGTCGAAATACCAACACCCGATAACCCACCAGTCACAGACACAGTGCCGGCTACTACAACCGCTACCTCGTCACCTCTCTTGGTAGGAAAGTGGCAATTTGAATCAGGGACCAATGACGGTGAAGCGATCACTCTTGCCAAACCAGAAGAATACGCATTGACCTTTGCAGCCGACGGAACAGTCGCTGGTGACACCGACTGTAATGGATTTGGTGGTACCTATACAGTCGAAGCCGATACACTTACATTGTCTGACTTTATGAGTACGCTTATGTTTTGTGAAGGTTCGTCCGAACAAGTCTTTACCGACTTGCTTAGTCGCCAGGCATTTACGATAGATTCACTGACTGATACCGTATTACGCCTCACTGCCGACAATATCGAACTACAATTTAGTCGATAATTGCAAAGAGAACACTTCACCCGAAGTGTTCTCTTTAAAAGTAACGGTGAGGACAGGATTCGAACCTGCGGTGACACATTAGTCAGCTCGATATGGGGTTAACCATACCTCCCATTGAACCACTCTGGCACCTCACCACAAAACATTTATACAGTGTTTATCATTCTTCGACAAGTCGTCTTTTTTCTACGAGCAGAGAGAGGGAACTTCTCGGCTTACAGCCGCAGTACAGGTTGTCGATAGTTTAGTTCGTTTTACTCCTAAACTATCTGACTAACCTTTTCGAATCCCTCCACAAAGTGTCCCACACTTTGCTCTCTCCGCCCAATAAAATAACCACCTAACAGTGGTATTTTAAACGAGCGGAGAGAGAGGGATTCGAACCCTCGAGAGGCTTACGCCCCTGGCGGTTTTCAAGACCGCTGCCTTCAACCAACTCAGCCATCTCTCCATATATATTCAGTTGTGGCATGCACTATACCATTTTTTGTATTTTATACAAACTTTTTCCGAGATGATGTGTTGCGTGGCAATTTGGGCAAAGTAACTCAAGATTAGAAGCCGCATCTGTACCTCCACGATGCCTTTCAATTTTGTGGTGTACTTGTAGTATTGCATAGTTGGCGTGGTGGCAGCGTTCACACTTACCTTTATTACGAACCGCAAGCATTTCTTTGAGATATTTACCTCGATAAGCTTTATTGTGACTATTTTCTTTTGTATAAGAAAGACCAGTTCGCGAGACGTTTGCACACGTACGGGAGCAAGTCTTTTTTGCACCAATGAACAAAGCGCTACAAACCGGACAGCTTTTTTGTTTTTGCTGACTTACAGCACTACACTGTATAGAGCAAAATACCTGCCCATTTTTTATTTGACTTGGACGCCTATAAATTTTTGTTTTACAAATAGAGCAACAACAATTTGGTTTTCTCTGCAAGGTAGTCACAGTGATATTATATCACTCGACCACTAAACCAATTTTGCTTGTCCGCAGTTTAATCAATCTTCAGCAGTATAGATGAAAGGTCATGATAGAATAGAGCTACTATGGATCAAGCGGCACGCAGTGTTACTTGGGAAGCTCCCGAACATACACATCCTGATAAAGGTGGTGATTGGTATTTTGCCTTGGGTGTCCTTACAGTGGCCGTGGTCATTGCTGCGATTATTTTTAATAACTTTTTGTTTGCTATTCTTGCCGCGTTATCGGGCGCATCAATTGCTGTGGCAGCTTCAATGCCTCCTCGAGTAGTGCACTATGGGGTAGGGGTACGGGGAATTAGGGTTGATACAGTACTCCACCCATTCTCTGAGCTACGTTCCTACTACATCAACGAAAATAATCCAGCGGGTCCTGAGCTTTTAATCCTAGGTAAGAAATTCTTCATGCCAATGATTGTGATGCCACTACCGGCTGAGTATGTAGACGAGATTGAAGAGATTTTGGCTCCACGACTGGAGGAGGTATTTATGGAAGAGCCACTTATTAACAAAATCCTTGAATTATTTGGATTTTAAGGTATGATGCGTGGCACTACAAACCAGTAGTAATTGCTCTCATAGTTTAATGGATAGAATGCAGGTTTGCGGTACCTGCGATCCAGGTTCGATTCCTGGTGAGAGCACAACAGTAAAGCACAAAACCAGTCATTAAAATGACTGGTTTTGTGCTTTAGCAAGCAATTAATATTGCTTGCGGACTGTTGTGCTGACCGCAGCGATGTTTTCTTTTTTCACTAAAAAGAAAACCGCGAGGTGGGGTCGAGAACACTTAGTAGATTGGAAACGAAGTGAACCAATATACTTAGTGATTCGTGACCACAAAGACGAAGACCAGCCTATCTCTTATGGGCGCCTTTTTCGTTCGTGCTCCCACCGTAATGTCTGGGAGACATTACGGTGGGAATCGAAAAGGTTGAGTATATCGCATGGACTGAAAGGAGTACGATACGAAACCTGTACCGTCCCTGTAGGGGAAGATTACCCTGGTGAGAGCACATACCACAAGAATCAACCTACCTAGCCAATTTGGTTACTTTCAACTACAATACTCACCATATGCGTCTCATGGGGATTGATTATGGCACCAAAAAAGTAGGTATCGCTTTTACTGATGAAGGTGGCAATATGGCGTTTCCACATGTGGTGGTGCCAAACACTCCCAAGTTGCTTGATGTCATTGTTGGTTTATTACAGGAGAAGCAAGTAGGGGCAGTAGTGATTGGTCACTCTTTGGATAAAACAGGGAAACCAAATGCCGTACATGCAGCAGTTGAAGGATTGATGCTTGATATCACTCTGCAAACGGGCATTCCGGTACATTTAGAGCCAGAACAATTTACCACGCAAGCAGCAATTCAGTTGCAAGGCAAAAACGCACAAACAGATGCCTCAGCGGCCGCACTTATTCTCGATGGATTCCTTACTCGCAAAAAATAATTTTATTTCTATGGATCAAATTACGTACGAAGATTTTGCAAAATTGCATATTGGTATCGGGACTATTTTATCAGTCGAAATTGTCGAGGGGGCAGATAAGCTGCTGAAGCTCAGTGTGGAAGTCGGGGAAGAGACACCGCGCCAGATTCTTTCAGGTATTCGTGAATACTTTGAGGATCCACAAGTGTTGGTGGGAAAGCAGTTTCCTTTTGTGCTTAATTTGGCGCCTCGTGTCATTCGGGGTTTTGAAAGTCAAGGGATGATACTAGCTGCGAGTCATGAAGATGCGTTGGCGCTCCTGGCTCCGACTATCACTGTACCCGCTGGTACAAAAGTAAAATAAAACTGTGGGTTCAGTGCGTAATACGTAACAGTTACCACGTATACTATAAGTAATGTCGCTTCTTTCGACACTCGAACGGTACCTTCCACCACCGCAATTTCTCACCATGCCAAGTCTTGGTGTTGATATTTCTGATACGTCACTCAAGTACATTCAATTTGGTGAGACAAAAAAACGCATCAGGCCCCTAGAAATGTGGGGCGAAATAGATATTCCTGTGGGGGTATTAGATCGCGGTTTGGTTCATGACCAAAAGCAACTTGCGAGTGTACTCCGTGAATGTAAGGAACGAACCAAAGCCACCTTTGTTCGTGTGTCTTTGCCCGAAGAACGCGCGTACTTATTTGAAACTGAAATCAAACGCTCTACTCCAGCCAAGGAAGTACGTAGTTTGCTTGAATTCCGATTAGAAGAGAACGTACCGATCCCAGCACGTGAGGCATTTTTTGATTACGATATATTAGAGTCTGATACAACAGACAAGACTCTACGGGTGATGGTGGCTGCGTATTCGCGAGAAACTATTTTGCATTATTATGATGCCTGTGTTGAGGCAGGTTTTGTACCACTGTCTTTTGAGGTTGAAGCACAGGCCATGGCGCGATCTGTGTTGCCAAAACAAACACATGGGGCGCATATGTTGGTCGATTTTGGCAAGACTCGTACTGGGGTTGGAATTGTACTCAACGGTACTTTAATGTATACCTCGACTATTGATTTTGGTGGTAACCAATTATCAGAAGTGTTACGTAAGGTGCTTGGTCAGGTTAGCGAGGGTGAGCTAACAGTTATAAAAAATACCCAAGGTTTGATTAAGGGGGTACATGATACACGCAGTTATGACGCCCTTATTTCGACGGTCTCTGTCATCAAGGATGAGTTGGCTTCTCGTCTAAATTATTGGCATACGGGTGAATGTAAAGATGAAGAGCGTCTTATTCAGTCGATCATTTTGTGTGGTGGTAGTGCCAACCTCAAAGGTCTCCCTGAATACTTTACCGAAACACTTGGTATTAATACCAGACGTGCTAGTGTCTGGCAAAATGCCTTTGCTATCGAGCAATATGTACCGCCAATTGATGTTTGCTATTCCTATGGATATGCTACTGCTATTGGTCTGGCGCTCAAGTCATCACTATAGATATGATTAATCTTATTCCAGCTTCAGCTCGTCGTTTGATAGTCCGAGAATACTGGGTGCGGACTTTGGCTGTCTGGATGTTTTTACTGGGCACGGGGTGTTTGGTGGTAGCGAGTTTGTTTTTGCCGACGTATGTACTCGTGGCTAACCAGTCTGCTGTATTGGAGGCCCAAGTCCAACAAAACAGTGCTGAGTCAGCCTCGTTTGATAGCAATGCAGCAGTATTGGTGACTGCTATGAACCAGGCCAATTTTTTGTTGGCTTCTACTACCAATACGCCCTTCAGTACCTACGAAACCCAAATCGAAAAGCATGCTGGTCTAGCAATTAGTATCGGGAATTTTCAGTTTGTCCGAGTGAGTACTACGACTTCTATCACCATTGGTGGGAGGGCTGATAATCGGCAAGTACTAGCTGCTTTTCGTGATGCGCTTGAAGCCGACCCGTTATTTACAGAAGCCGTCTTGCCAATTGCTAGTTTGATCAAAGATCGAGATATTGATTTTACTATGACCATAACTGGTATCACTGTTACACCATGACCAAACAAACTACCACCACTACAATCCTGGCAGGCTGCTACTGCGCCCTTTTTGTAGGGGTTTTGGTCTATGCGGTCATACATGTGCGAGCGCTTGGAGTGACATACACCACCTTAACTACCACCCTGGCTGAACAACAAGCCAAGCAACAAGCTGCTAGAACAATTAATCAATTGGTGAGTTCCACTGAAAGTGATCGATCAAAGCTGGCTACTTTTTTAGTTACCAAACAAGATACGATTGCTCTGATTACCGAAATTGAGTCGTTGGCCAAGGCTACGGGAGTCGCCTTTAAAATGCAAAATCTCGCTATTCTAGAGAAGTCAGATAGTACGCCAGAAGCATTGCAGGCGAACTTTGAAATTAGTGGGTCACGATTATCTGTACAGCGCTTTATACAGGCCTTGGAAGTTTTGCCGTATCATACCCAAATACCACGCATGCAGGTTAATCGTGACGGAGATGTGTGGCAGGGAACGATTGAATTATTAGTAACATTGTCTGCATGAGTACCCAAAAAGACATACTTCGTTTACTCAAGTCGGTTATGCAACACCGACGGGGAGCTCGTGATGTAGAGATGATGTATCCGGCTCGTGAGTGGTATCTTGGTTTGGGTGGTGTATTGGTCATGTTGATAATTGGCGCCCTACTTAGTTATCAAGCTTATGAACGTATTCAAGTCATCAGCAGTGCTGTGCCGACCGTCTTGGCACCATCGGTGCCATATGAGGCAGCAGTAGTAGAAGAAGCAATTGGCTTTTTCTCTGAGAAACAAAGAAAGTATGAATCATACAAAGGCAGTACGATTATTAATGACAATGTAGTCAACCCGGTTGCCGAGGCACCAGTCGTGACGGTCCCTACGAGTACCCCAACTACCACAGCGCCAACAACTGAGACCCCACTCCCATCACCAGTTGTAGAGCAATTAGATATTACAACTACTACCACCCCAGAAGTAGGTTCGCCTACACCTAGTGCTTTGTTTTAACGTTGTGCCCCGACTTGGAATCGAACCAAGAATAACGGCTTAGAAGTCCGCAGTTATATCCATTTAACTATCGGGACGGGCAGAACAAATTATCCTGTGCGCATAGCATAGCAGAAATTTGTCAGAGATGAAATCCGTGACAGCGAGGTTGGTATTTTATATACTCATGTGACGTATGTTACCCCACGTTTTATTGGTGCAATTTAGAACGTCTACCGAAACAGCCAGGCTAGAGTTGGAGAGTGTTGGTCGCGAGTTGGGTACAACTGTGGTCGTTAGAACCGCCAGTGCCCTTGATGGGGAACTAACATGGAATAATCCCAGGGTACTTCTCGATGGGGTGAGTGGAGTGATTTTGGGCGGGTCGGGAGATTTTGATTTTGATGGGTGTCGGGATGTTGCTGATCCGGCACGGATACAATCGTACGAACTATTAGATCAATTACGACCACTCTTGGATTATATTTTTGAACACGATGTACCAACGCTAGGTATTTGTTTTGGTCATCAGTTGATTGGAGCGTATAAAGGAGTAACAGTGCATCACGATCCAACTCAAAGTAAAATGAAATCACACCAGGTAGAATTGTTGGTTGATACAGTTGACCATAGTTTGTTGCAAGATTTACCACGCTCTTTTTCTGCTCAGTATGGACACAAGGATGTGTTGGCGACAGTTCCTGTCGATGCTCGGTTGGTTATGTGTGGGGGAGATTGTTGCCAGATCTCAGCCCTGGCCTATCAAAAAAATATCTATACTGTGCAATTCCATCCCGAACTATCGGTGGCTGATATGTACAAGCGAGTAGAGACAACCCCCGGTTATTTGCCCGAAGGTTGTACGGTGGAAGCGCTCTTTGAAGATTCACCAGCAGCTAATCGACTATTACATAATTTTGCTAGTTTGGTGATTAGTCAATCTGATCAGTACTAGTGCTGACATGTCTATACAGATAGGGGTAACTTTGGTACATTGCTAGTATGGAAGTCACGATTATAAACAACGTCCAACACTTTCGCAGTAAAGCGTTGCTCACTCAAGAGCAATTAGCTGAAGCTGTGGGAGTGACGAGACAAACCATCATTTCAATTGAAAAGGGTAACTATACTCCGTCAGTAGCATTAGCTTTGCGACTCGCGACTTTGTTTGCTGTATCAGTTGAAGACATTTTTTCTATTCACTATGAAAAATAATAAAATCATCATTCATTCAGCCGTAGCGGTTTTGATTAGTTTTTTTGCATTGGCACTAGCTGATTTGATTCCTTTTTGGATGCCGATGATGGGGGAGATGGTAGCGCTGGTGGTAGTGACTGTCTTACTCCTCGTTTGGATGGGATTTGTGATGTTTGAACATACACATGATGAGCGGGAAGCGGTACTGAAGTACCAATCAGGACGTTTGGCCTATTTGGCAGGATTGAGTATGTTGTTGGTGGCTTTGTTAGTGCAGGGTTTTTCACACACTATTGACCCTTGGATACCTTTGACTTTGGCAACGATGGTAATAGTTAAACAATTATCGCGGCTGTATTTAGAGTAACTTAGCTGTGTATAGTCTACTTTACATTTATGTAAAGTAGACTATACTAGGTTCATATTTGTTAAATATGAATTATATGCAAAAAATTTTGGTGGGATTGGTGGGTGCGGCAGTTGTATTGGTAGGCGGTTGGTATTTGTTGGCGGGTAGTGATAAAGAAGCGATGATGGCCGAAAAAGCAGCCATGGAGAAAATGGAAATGGAAGAAAAGATGAAGATGGAAGAAACTGCTGCGATGGAAAAGGCTGAAATGGAGAAAGCAGAGATGATGAAAGCGGATGAAATGAAAAAAGAAGAAGG
>JBJORD010000038.1:0-4006 GCA_046049585.1 Candidatus Parcubacteria bacterium | reverse complement strand
GAAAAAAATGTCTTTCAATATGAAGAATCTACCCAAGCCGGTAAGGAATTACAAAACATGATCCAGCCTGGTGACGTGATATTGATCAAAGGATCACAAGGGGTTCGTGCTGAACGAGTTGTTGAAGAAATTATGGCCGAACCACAACGCGCGGGCGAACTCTTAGTTCGTCAAGAAGAAGCTTGGAGTCATCGGTAGGCCACCATTAGGCCAAGTCACCAGTTATAGACAATTGGTCAAAAAGTTGTATAGTGTATATATGAACAAAATAAATAAAGCCATTGTTGTGGTTTTGTGTCTGGTTTTTATTAGTAGTAATACGCCAGTCGCAAATGCTGCTACTACCCAATCTCGTATAAACGAGTTACAAGCAACCATCAACCGTTTGCAGGCAGAGCTTAACGCTTTGCTGCGAAACCAAGATTACACCCTGCCAACTACTGGTGCGGTGACTACCGGTATAGTTATTCAGACTGGTACAGATAGTGTTGAATTCTCTGGTAGTGTCAGTAGTGTGGTGCGAGCTGAGCGAGGCTGGTTTGAATATGGTCCATCACGCTCGTTGGCATATAGTACTATCGCAGCTGACCTTAATTCTTCTCGTGGTCAATCTTTCCGTATCCAGGCTGATGACTTTGATCGTAATCGTACCTATTATTACCGAGCTGTAACTGAAGATCGTTTTGGTAACATTCGCGAAGGTGTCGTGCGAACATTTAGTTTGGAATCACGGTACAACTACAATGATGACTATGACGACTGGGATGATGAAGATGATTACCGTGGTGATCGTCCAGAAGTAGACACTGATGACGCACTTCGTATTACTTCTTCTGCCGCTGAAATTCGTGGCGAAATCGATATGAATGATGGGGAAGACGGCGTTGTATTCTTTGTCTATGGCGAAGACGAAGACCTCGTAGATGAAGTGACAGATGAAGATAGCTATGGCGATATTGATACTGACGGTGATGATCTACAAAAGATTAGAATTGAAAGTGGCTTTGACGGCAATGAACGCTTCTTTGCCTATATCACAGGGCTAGATAACGATACTGAGCAGTACTATCGTATGTGTGTTGCTTATGAAGATGAGGATGGTGATGACGCCATTGAGTGCGGCAGTACCGAGTCATTTGAAACTGACAGGTAAGGATACCGACCACAAAACCACCAAGACACTTCACGTGTCTTGGTGGTTTTGTTATACTGATGGGTAGTACTAGCTAAGCAAACATCATGGACAACCAACAAATCGCCGCCAGATTAGTAGAACTTAATCGCGCTTTTGATCACAAAACAGCGTACCAAGAACTGTTTTCTCAAGATGCCGTGAGTACAGAAAACTGGTCAGGTACACCTGAAAGCTATGCTGGTCTTGATGCGATTCTCGCCAAGGGTGAAGCCTGGGAAGCCGGTGTTGCAGAATTTCATAGTCTCGTGGTTGGTGAACCAATCATTTCTGATTCCTCTATTGCCCTTACCTTTACCATGGACGTCACCTACAAAGATGAAAACATCGGTCGTCAAAAGATGACTGAACTAGCAATCTACACCATAAAAGACGGCAAGATTGTCGCAGAAGAATTTCGAGCGTAATTAGTGTATGAGTTCCACACTATACATCGACGTCCGCCGTCCTGAAGAGTACAGTACTGGGCATATTCCTGGTGCGATCAATATCAACTTAGAAGATGAACCACAGTTTGTGGCAGCCGTTTGTGAGCTGGTGTTGCAGCATGACGAGGTGATCTTGTATTGCCACTCAAGTATGCGCTCATCATATGCCCAGACACTACTAGCGAACAAACATGGAGTGGCTGTAGGCAACCTAGATGGTGGTCTGACATTCTACCAAGGTCAGCTAGAAACCGACATCTAAGGAACCCAAAATAAAATCACCCCGGCAAGTGCCGAGGTGATTTTATAAAAATCTCTACCACCACTGGGTGAGTGTACCACCAGCTTGGGTGAAGCCAATTGCAAAGCCTACAAACGGTAATGAGACAAATAGTACCGCTGCTAGTACCCGTGATAATGAGGTTACCTGATTAGCTCGTTCAAAGCTGGTTAGTTTTTTGTACACTTGCTGACTCTGGGTAGTTTTTGCCATAAAATAAATGTTATACAAGCAGTATAGCACCAGCTTTGGACAGCTCGTTTTGTTACTGTAGATAAATCAATGGCGTGTATGCTCTGTGTCTTTATCTGCTATAGTGGTGCTATGAACACGTATTTTAGAAAACAGAGTAACCCACTCCTATTGCTTGGTCTCGGTGGCCTACTATTTGGTGTTTTTTCACTTATGTTGTGGTTGTTTACCCAAGAGCCCACCACTACGATGTACTTTGGTGAAATTACCGCTATCGAGGGTGAAGTACTCACTATCGCCAGTAGATATGATTCGTTTGAGACGAAAGTAGCGTCGTCGACAAAAATTATTCGTGAAAAAACGCTACTAAATCAAGCCGACCTTGCGATTGGTCAGTTTGTTCAGGTTGTCCAGCCAAACGAAGTTGGTCCACAAGTAGCAGACTCAATAAGGCTCCTCAAGAAGCCACCAAAGCGCGAAGCACATGATGAATAAGCTACACAACAAAATAGTAGTCTGGCTTATTCTCGGTGTAGTTATAGCTTGTTCGATCTGGATTACAATTACTCCAGCAGATACGTTGATAGGCTACTTTGGTACCGAAAACATTTTTGTTTTTATGTATCTGATCGCCTTTATAGGTAGCATCAGTACCTTTGCCAGTATCCCGTACCCGCTAATATTACTTGGATTGGCAGCTGGGGGAATAGACCCGCTTTTAATTGGTATTGTATCGGCGTTGGGAGTGATGACTGCCGATTCATTTACCTTCCTCGTGACTAAGCAAGGCAGGGCCCTTTTAAGTGATAAACTCCTTACCGCTGCCGAACAGCTGGGGACTCGTATCAACGCTCATCCTCGTCTTCTGACGCCTGGTCTTATGCTCTACGGTACAATCGCACCGCTCTCAAATGACTTTGCCGTGATAACGCTCGCTACTATGCGGTATTCCTACTGGCGGGTGATACCACCATTAGCGATTGGAAATATTATCTACAATATTGGCATAGCGTACCTCGGTGTCTACTCCTACGACTGGATTGTGGGGTTGGTGTAGATAATCACAAATGAAAAGACCGCCACATGTGCGGTCTCTCCGCTGTTGTGTCGGTCAGGCTGACTCAAGTCTGTGGTTGGCGCGGCTTTCCGCTGCTATGGCCCTGGCGGTCACATTAACCCATCCATGCGCGACCATCAAACTTTGCAGTGCCACACTTTTCTCTGCCATTTTCTCACCACCTAGATCAATTTCGGTCAGTGCCGGCAGTGTTGCCGAGAGAGCCCAGTAATGTTGTTTTGACGCTCCTGTCTTTTGTACCCGCGCAAGAGGTTCTTCTATGATTGTGATACAAATCATAGCGCCTTTGTAAGCCATTTGACCCGCAAAGTGGTCGCTGATACAAATCCTCATCCCCGGTCTCGGGTCAAAAGCAACCTCGATTTTGCCTTGGTAGACGACTTGTGGTGTGTTTTGTCCCTCAAACAGGGGTTGTGTCAGTGTAATTACAGCTAGTGTAGTCATCGAACGTCTCCTCTCTAGGTGCAACATCAATCTACTAATTTTTTCACAAATGTCAATTTTTTGACTAAGATTTCTTCTTTCATTCATAAAAGTCACAAGCATTAGTATAAGTTGAAGGATAATTCAACAAAAACGAGCATCCACTAAAAGTGAATGCTCGTTTTTGTACGCGTGACCCTACGGAGAATCGAACTCCGATTTCCAGGATGAAAACCTGATGTCCTAGCCGTTAGACGATAGGGCCAATACTTTTACAACTGCAAAAGTCGCATATTTATAGCAGAGAATTGAGAAAAAGGGAAGAGGGCCGTGGACAGTAGTCGCTAGTTGGTATACTCTAGTTTTTGGACAGAAATAACTGGGCAGGGTGAAGCGCCATGGACAATGACACA
>JBJORD010000037.1:0-7213 GCA_046049585.1 Candidatus Parcubacteria bacterium | reverse complement strand
CACTATTAAGTGTTTCCAAGGTATTGATTAGATTACGGTTTTTGGTAGGGTAGAATATGGCCCTATTACTGGTTATTATGCTGTTTTTGGTGTTGTTGTGTGTTCTTGGACTTTTGTAATTTAGATTGTGTGGTAGGATGAGCACCATAATTAATTTGGTATGAGTACTAGTGTAATGACTCTGACTAAGAAGATTGATGCAACGATTGGTAGAGATGCGCGGCCGCGTACGGAAAAGCGGGCAGCGTTGGCTTCTGATACACGTCCACGAACCACCTTGTCATTTTATCGGTATGTGCGTCTGGCTGACCCTGCGGCTTTTCGGTTGCGACTACTTGCGGCACTCCTGCCGCTTGATTGTCTGGGGCGGATATACGTTGCCAGTGAGGGGATTAACGCTCAGATGAATGTGCCGACCGAGCACTTTGATCGTCTCGATACCTGGCTTCAAGACCAGCCAGAACTGGCGGGTGTACCATACAAAGTAGCGGTTGAAGAAAAACAGTTTTCGTCTTTTTATAAACTGACCGTCAAAGTAAAAGAGAAGATTGTCGCGGATGGACTCGATGATAGTACCTTTGACGTGACCAATACTGGCGACTACCTGACTGCCGAAGAAATGAATACCTATATCGACGATCCCGATGCCGTGGTGGTGGATATGCGCAATGCCTATGAGAGTGAAATTGGTCACTTTGAAGGTGCGATTTTGCCCGATGTCGATACCTTTCGGGCAGAATTGGCGATGGCTCCCGAACTCCTCCGGGTACACAAGGACAAGAAAATTGCACTGTACTGCACTGGTGGTATTCGTTGTGAGAAAGCTAGTGCGTGGCTAAAGCACAATGGCTTTCGTGATGTACGTCATCTCAAAGGTGGAATCATTGATTATGCGCACCAGGTGAAAGAAAAAGGGTTACCAAATAAATTTCATGGCACCAACTTTGTCTTTGATGAGCGTCTCGGAGAACGAATTAGTGGTGAGATCATCTCACACTGTCACTTATGTGGTGTTCACAAGAGTGATCAGCATTTTCATTGCAAAAATCAGGTGTGCCATGTACTTTTTTTGGGTTGTGCCGATTGTATGGAAAAGAACCAGGGCTACTGTTCGCGTCGCTGTGGCTTGATGGACAGGCTACCAGCCTCATACAAAAAAGTCTTTGCGCGGTACTACAACCGCTTCTGCCGTCCATCACAGTTTAAAAAGGCACCACTGCGAAGTAAAAAAATATAATCTAGTGCAATGAGGTTATTGAGCACTTGTATTGACTTTGTACTTACAGTGTAATACACATTTTACTATGTCTACTTTAAGTATCCGTATTGAAGAAAAAACCAAAAAAGAAGCCGCAAAAACGTTAGAAGCGCTCGGGTTAGATTTATCAACGGCGGTTAAAATGTTTTTAAATCAAGTGGTGATTGAACAAGGGATACCGTTCAAGCCGTCTCGTAACTTACTACAAATTAAAGCTGAGTGGGATAGAGAAGTAAAAGAGGCGGTAAATGCAGGTAAAAGTTACACTAATGCCCCGAGTGTATTTGATTGATCGCAGTGAGGGTGGCGTCTTGCACATGTTTGAAGCGGTCGCCCATCAGTTTGGTGCCACCATACCAGCGGGTCACACATACTACGCCATTACGGATGTCGTTTTTTTCGAGTAGGCGGAGTATGACCATACCTGCGCCAGTTTCCCCGTCGTCACTTTTGGTCGCATAGATGACGCCTTCATGTTCAATCCTGGCAGCATAGGTGTTGTGGGTAGCTCGGGCATAGGCTTTGTCCTTTTTGAGGGTAGCGAGAAAGTGTTTGATGTCTTCACGCTTGTGTACTTGGCCATAAGAAACACTGTACCGACTACCACGATCTTCGATGATGTGGGGAAGTAGCACAAACGAGCTAGTGGGTGAGAGTCCCGTACCAAGTGCAAAAGCTGGAGTGGTCATGGTACCAGTATACAATTTTTTGTTTCATACAGGCACCGTTTTTGGCTGTAATCTATTGGTCTACTATTGTGGTAGTATATTGCCATGAGTACTGATTTTTCGACTATCCCGATCAAAGATATAGCTTGTCCAACAATCTGTGATGTGCCCACCTTGCTGGCTTTGTACGCGCGTCTTTTTCCAGTACTGATAGATACGCCAAAGACTGGCCAAGACTACTTTGCGGCTGAGACACTATTTTTTCAGACATTGTATGACTGGTGTGAAATGAATCGCACGGGACTCGCTACCAGTATTGATTCGTATATTGAACGGGGTAAAACACCCAATGACTTTGTGGATGAGTTTGGGTTTGAGGTACCGTCGTCGTCACGACCATTTACTCGTGAAGCAGCCTTGCAATTTTTGGCAGACTCGCTCCAGTACCCACTAGTGCCAACAATTAGTGCCACTAGTGCAGAATTATTGCCTCTACTCCAGCCGTACTTAGACTATTTGGAACGTACTACCTGGCAAGCAGAGGCAGTAGGGCAACGACAATTACTCTGGAAAGTTTTGACGATTGGCTACCTACCCGTAAAGGAGGTGTTTTGGCAGTGGCTACAGACACTTGATACTAAGGGGTTGTTTCCATACTCAGTGTACGAGGAGTACAAAATAAGTATTGACCTACATACAAAGTCAGAGGCACAGGTGCCACTGACTGAAACTGAGTACAGGCAGTGTTATGAGTACATCACTAGTAGGAAGTTGGTATTGGCGGCTGTAGCGGCCAAACGGATCGCAGATGCCTATCCTGATGAGGAAGATTACACTGCTCCAGACTGGCGACCATCACTGCCAGATATGCTTACTACCATGGCCGCCCACCAAAAAGCTGGTCATGTTGTGGTGGGAGCGTTTGTGGATGGACTCTGTGACTACGAGGGTTTGCGTGCCTTAGAGAATCGATTTGATCTACAGGCTGTGCAATTTGATATGAGAGAATGGGTGATAGAGACAGTTGTGACCTCGCCTGAGGTGGAGCCATTCATTCATCCGGCGCAAGCCCTTTGGTTTTTTGTGCATGAGTATCTCGATCGTGATCCTGTGGCAATCAAGCGTTTGATAGATGGTAAACGTTATTGGGTGGCCTATATGTGTGCTGAAGAATCATTAGCCTACACCTATGAAGTCATGAAGCCGGTCCTGCAAAGATTGGTAGATGAGGCGACTCCAGATATTGCCAAAGCGGCAACGTTAGCATTAGCGAGATATGCTGATACGTCTGGGGTAGGGATGTAGAACTAAAATATATTTGCAGTCAGTGTAGATATTGAGCATAGGTCTGTGGTCACCAGTCACTAACTATAATTTTCACTACGTTCAAATTCTAGCAAGTGCTGGCGACCCCGTCTCGGTTGTTTTGGCATTAAGAATAGCCAAAACATACCTGCGACTGGCACAAGAGCACGAAAGCAAAACAGTTTGCTTTCTAACATAAAAGCACTGACATAAGTCAGTGCTTTTATGTTACTCTTGTGCCCCCTCAAGGGCTCGAACCTTGGACCGTCTCCTTAAGAGGGAGCTGCTCTACCAACTGAGCTAAGAGGGCATGTGTATTTTGTTGTGGGTGGAGTATACAAGATAGCTGTAAATTAGACAAGAGCTACCTCGTTTGATCAATTGGTCTGGTCAGTAAAAAATAGTATGTTATACTATGCCCCAAAGTGAATAGTGTGCCCAGGTGGCGAAATTGGTAGACGCACTTGCCTTAGGAGCAAGCGAGGTGACTCATGGAGGTTCAAGTCCTCTCTTGGGCACAGTGTTCGTTTTGAAAAGGGAGTAGGGCATACAAAAAGCTATGACATGCGGTCATAGCTTTTTGTATATGCCTCGTCTTGTGGTGCCCAGGGCGGGACTTGAACCCGCACGACCTTGCGGTCACAAAATTTTAAGTCTTGCGTGGCTACCGATTACACCACCTGGGCATTACTTTGTCAAGTAATGCATAAGCACACAAATTATAAAAAACCACTTACGTGGAAATTATAATTTGTGAGACCGGGGCGGGAATCGAACCCGCGCATGGAGGTTTTGCAAACCACAGCGTTACCACTTCGCCACCCGGTCACTGCTACTACGAGCACTACTGTATCATTAATTACCTACTTAGAAAAGTAAGGTGTTAGTTTTTTGTTTCGGGTGTAGCGCTACCCGCTTCGAGGAGTCGGTCGACAATCTCTTCACTAGTGATTCCTTCTTCTTCGTCAATATCATGGGCGATCTCGTCGATATGTTGACGGTGACGTTCACCATAATCAACTGAAAAATCTAGATGGGGGATAGTACGCAATTTGGTGTGCTTCTTGATGTAGTTGCGCATATCGCTGGCTGACCGCTTGAGGAAGATTTCGGCATCTGTCTCGCGACCGTCAGGAATGGTGGTAAAAAAAATAGTCACTCGTTTGTAATCAGGAGAGATGGTGACATTGGTCACTGTGATGAGTGGGTTGGTGTTGGCTTCTTGGCGTATAAACGTTGCTGCCACTTCTTTAATCAGTGACGTGGCACGGTCATGGCGGTCAAAAGAGAGAACTTTTTTCATAGTTTTAGGTAATCACAACCTCAAACCCCTCCAAGATATCACCAGGAGCAATTTCAAATTTGGCGTCGATTTGAGTACCAAATTCTCCCTCAGAGACTTGTTTGACATCGGACTTCTGCTGTTGGAGGTTTTTGATAGTACCGCGACCAACTTCGATTTCACGACGCAGAACTCGAACACCAGTGTTGAGCTTTAGTAGTCCGGTTTCGATACGGGCCCCCAGTACATGGGTATTCTTTTGGGTACTAAAGTGCTTGAGGACTTTGGCTTGACCAGTAGCAATTTTTTCTTCCATTTTTGGAGTACGGTTTTTGAGGGCGGTATTGAGCCAATCAGACAATTCGTAGATAATTGAAAAGGTATCGATTTCGACATCCAAGCGTTCGGCCAGATCTTTGGCTTCACGATCAACTTTGACATTAAAACCTACGATGATGGCGTCCTTGGTTGCGCTCACTGCCTGTACATCACTCGCTGTAATAGCACCGACACCTGTATCGATTACACGCACTACTATTCGCTCTGAGGTGAATTGTGCTAGTTCGTGTTCGATAGCGTCGATCGTACCGAGTGCATCGGCCTTGATTAGGACTGGGATAGTAGGAGTAGTGCTGCGCTTGTGGACTGCTGGCATTTGGTTTGGTATCGCAGACATAAGTACCTCAGCTTCTTTTTTGCTGGTCACCACATGAAACTCGGCACCGGCTTTGGGAATACTAGTCCATCCGACAATCCCGATCGGTTCAGATAGACTGGCTTCCTTGATTGATTTACCAGTAGCGTCTTCCATGATGCGAACTGGCGCATACGAACTGCCCGAAACAACGAATTGGCCACTTTTTAGGGTGCCGTTTTTGATTATGAGGGTAGCGGTGTTGCCACGCTTTGGATCCATCTTACCTTCAACAACCGTACCACTTGCAGTCATAGTTGTGTCACCACTTAATTCAAGTAGATCAGCAGACAAGATTACGAGATCAAGGAGATCGTTTATCCCCGTACCAGCTTTGGCAGAAATTGGTGCCCAGGGAATATCGCCACCCATACCTTCGATATAAATTTCGTGTTCGATGAGACTGGTCTGAGTGCGCAAGATATCAGCGCCTGGCTTGTCGATTTTGTTGATGGCGACGATAAATGGAATATTGGCTTGTTTGATTGATTCAAGCGCTTCGAGGGTCTGAGGCTTAACACCGTCTTCAGCTGACACAACCAAAATCGCAATGTCTGCCACGTCAGCTCCACGGAGACGCATCTTTTGGAAGGCGGCGTGTCCTGGTGTATCGAGGAAGGTAATTTTTTCTTCAGCTCCGTCCTTGGTTTTGTGGTGCACCACATACGCCGAGAGGTGTTGGGTGATGCCACCAGCTTCGCCATCGACTACGTTACTTTTGCGGATGAAATCAAGGAGGGTTGATTTACCATGGTCGATATGACCCATTACCACGACGATAGGTGGTCGCTTGGTCGTGCTGCTTTTTACCGTCGTCGCTTTTTTGGCCATATAAATACAATGTTGCTCATTACCTCTACACAAGCCATAAGGTGGCTTGTACGCTCATAAATAAGTACCACGAGTATAGCAGATATTTACAGAAAGAACACCCCGTGTCATGATTTAGCAATGTTTATCGTCGAGTGGTTAAAATCTCATTTCAGTACCAGGTCTGTGGTCACCAATCGTATCTACCTCGATTACGCGGCAGCAGCTCCCATGTCGCCGGCTGCCAAAGCAGCGATGATGCCGTTTTTGGACGATACTTTTGGTAATCCTGGCGGTATTCACTTTGAAGGTGTAGCAGCCAAGCGAGCTCTGGAAGAATTTCGGGTGCAAGTGGCCAGAAGCCTGGAGGTTCAACCAAGTGGTGTAGTCTTTACAAGTGGTGGTACCGAAAGTAACAACCTCGCGATTATGGGTGTCGTTGAGGCTGAGCGCAAAAAAGGTCGCTCGTACGAGTCGATGCGTATCCTTTCAACCAAGCTTGAACACCCAGCAACACTACGTAGTCTTGAGGCGTTGGCCAAACAGGGTGTACACGTTGTATATCTCGAGGTCACGCCACAGGGGAAGCTGGTGCTAGATTCGTTGACCAGCCAGCTAGACGAACTAACTGTCTTGGTCACATTAGCATATGTTAATAGTGAGGTAGGGGTAATTACTGATTGTCGGGGTGTTCGACGGATACTAGATACCGCCAAAAAGCAGTTTGGTACCACCGTACTATTGCATATTGATGCGGCGCAAGCACCTTTGTGGTTGCCGTGTAGCTTGTCACGCTTGGGAGCCGATCTCCTTTCACTTGATGGTGGTAAATGTGGTGGCGGTAAAGGGGTAGGGGCTTTGGTGATGCAGCATGGTGTCCGTATCTCCCCGTTACTTTATGGTGGTGGTCAAGAAATGGGTTTGCGTCCGGGGACAGAACCAGTACATCTCGCAGCAGCTTTTGCTACCGCCCTTCAGGAAGCGCAAGCAGGGCAGGTGGCTCGTGCCACGACCGTCACAAAAGTCCGTGATTATTGTATGGCAGAAATTAATCGTCGTATTCCTGGCGCAATCCTCAACGGCCCTCGGGGAGATGAACGTGTTGCAAATAATGTTCATGTATCAATACCTGGCCTTGATGCCGAATTTGCCGTCATCACGCTTGATGTGCATGGTATTGCCGCTAGTACCAAAAG